>CAYMFW010000424.1:0-2857 GCA_964389785.1 uncultured Planctomycetota bacterium | reverse complement strand
TGCGCTTGTACCAGTCGGTGCAGAAACGCATGGTCGGGCAGGTACAGCCGCGGGCAATGAGAAGGGGCGACGCGCCGGCGTAGAGCCACTCGGCCCCTTCCGCCCACCACCAGTTTCCTCTATTCATGTACTGCTCTTCGATGAATGC
This sequence comes from uncultured Planctomycetota bacterium, assembly GCA_964389785.1. GTDB lineage: Bacteria > Planctomycetota > CAYMFW01 > CAYMFW01 > CAYMFW01 > CAYMFW01. The sequence goes on along the minus strand of CAYMFW010000424.1, from coordinate 2,709 downwards.
CAGCCCGAGCAGGTCGGGCGGACGGTTGGGGATTTCATCCATCGGCACCGGTGACCGGGCCTGAAGAATCAGGCATTCGGTTTTCGGCCTGGTCTTGATCAAAGTGCCGGTGACCGGATAAAGATTGGATGTATCGTCGGGCGCGCCGAATGTGCCGCCGCGCCGCCACAGGAACTGGTGTTCCCCGTACATTCTGACACGCCCGTTGACGAAATAAAGCGCACCGTCTTCATCCATCTGGACGCCGTTGATCAGGCCGCCGGCGGTCACAGCGCACTCCCGGCGCAGTTCTCCGCTTCTTTCAAACGTCCAGACCGTGGCGCCGTTGAGGGGAACACCGGGCCGCCGGCGGATGGAATACACTTCTTCCCCGCGTTTCTGCGCGTCCTGTATGCCGCGCAGAAAACTGCTGTACACGCCGCTCAAGTCCTTGTACCCGACGCTCTCGTTCAGGGATTCGGCACCGGCCATGGTGAATTCGCGGGTCAGGTCGTCCATCTTCGGCACGTAGAAGATGTTGCATTGTTCCGCGATGTCGCCGCGCATGTTCACGCCGAGCCCGTCCTGGAAGGCCTTGGCGCCGCCCTGGTCCTTCACCGGTATGATGCCCAGCCACTGCTTCTTCGCGTCTTCCACGCCGTAATCGTAGGGTGTTTCCTTGAATCTCCACACGGGCAATCCGCTGTCGTCGTTCGGCAGAGACACGGCAACCACCTGCGATTGGTCGGGGTCCAGCCGGCCCACGCCATTTTGATACATGGGATTGAAATGGCCGTGCAGGTAACCCCGCTTGTCGAACGCCACATCGTCCATGCTGCCGGGAAACCGCGCGATTCCCAACGGCTTGCCGGATGTCAAATCGAACACCGTTGCCTGGCGAAATCCTTTGTCAATGCAGAAGTACACCCGCTCCCGCACCGGATCGCACACGACCTTGTTGGTGAAATGGGCGGTCCAGCAGCGGCCGGCGTAGAATTCCCCGTCGTCTTTTCGGGCTTTTTCGCGGAAGTCGAGGACCTTCCTGAAGGAATTCTCGTCCTCTTCCCAGACGGCCAGACCGCGGGAGGTGTCCGCGCTCAAAGAGGAACTCCCGGCCAGGCTGACGAACCGCCATTCGCCGCTGAGCCACAAGCGCGGCTTCGCCGACCACGAATCGAGCGTCATCAGATTGTAGTCGGGCAAGGGTCCCGAGCAAACCGCCGGCTCGGCGGCGTCGAGCGAAGCGTATTTGGCGATGCGCAGGGACGACTTGCCCTTGACGCGGGCGGCGTGCAGCACATACACCGCGCCGGTGCGGCGATGCACCTGCACGGCGACCGGCCGGTCCACGGCGATGGTCTTTACGGGCTTGCCTTCCGCGTCGAAGATGCTGATGCGGTTGTTGAGCTGATCGGCCACATAGACCCGGCCGGCGGCGTCGCAGGCCACGTCCACGGGATTGTTCAGTTCCCCCGGCCCGCTGCCGGGTTCGGTCTTCATATAGTGGATCCCCCGTCCGTCCTTGGCGGCCCGGCAGCGGCCCACAAAGGACATGCCCGGCGACGTGGCGTTCGCCAGACAGCGCGCCACGGCGTTCACCGAGCCGGTCTTGCCGTCGCTGAAGACCATGTACAGCCAGCGTCCGTCGGGTGAGGCCGCCAACATCGTCGAAGACTTGCCGCCCCACAATCCCAGCGAGCAGCCGTTCGCCCCGTAGATGTCCGTGGAACCGTCCGTGTAGATGTAATGCAGATGGGCCGGAGGATTCCCGAGCGTGGCGCTGCAATAGTAGAGGCGGCCGTCGGCGGCGGCCGGGCGATGGAACTGCGGCTCCGTATTGAAGATGAACCCCTTGCCGCCTTCTATTTTTGTCTTGGCGTTGATCGGCAGCCAGCGTCCATAGTTGGACACCGTATCGTAAATGTTGCGGCCTTGCGGCGCTTTCACGCCCGGCTCGTATTCGACGTACCCCTGGCCGGCCAACTTCTCTTCCGGCAGATTGGCCGGCGGCGGCACCAGTGTCTTCAGGTACTTCCCGTCGTGATCGAATTTGCGCACGTTGCTGCGCTTCCATATACCGGCGCTGAAGACATACACGCCGCCTTCGTCGGCCGCGATACCGTTGACCCTGCCGGGCAGGTTGTAAGGGCTGGTACCGCCCAGCCGCTTGTCGAACTCCGGCTTCAGCCCGAGCATCACGCGGACCTTGAGCGTCTCCGGCTCCTTCACGTACACTCCCAGGTCGTCCTTGCCGTCCCAGTAGATCGTCTGCTTCAGGCTGTTCTTCTGAAACGGCGCGGGCGCGTTGCCGCCCAGGACACCCGAGGCCAGGTGCCGTACCACCACGCCGCGGCCCTTCACCAGTTCCTTTTCCGGATCCGGATCCACGATCGCCACAGTCACGTCGCACGCGCCCTTCACGGCGAAGGCGATCTCGTACCTGTCCTTGGCGACGAGCTTTACGGAAGGTTTTTCGGCGAACTCGAAGACGTTCTCCCTCTCCACGCACGGCGGCGAATACGGTTTGGGGAAATCCTGGTCTGCCCACGCCGCCGCGCCGGCGAGGACGGCAGCCAACACAAAAAATCTCTGCAAGATCGGCGGTTCTAATCTCATCGCGTGTCTCCCTCTTATTGAATTGACCGTTCCCGGAATGCTGTCGGGGCCGTGTGTCTCTTCCTCTGTATGATACCGTCGGTATGGGTGAGACACAATGGGTGCCTGCATCAT
>CAYMFW010000423.1:0-2862 GCA_964389785.1 uncultured Planctomycetota bacterium | reverse complement strand
TACCGTACCGTTGCCGAGATGCGTGGGTCCACTGTCGGCCTCCAGTCCGCCCTGCACCGCGGTGCCGGTGAAGAAGGCCAGGGCCGTGCCACCAACACCATTCGTTGGGACAGCCCGGACTTCAACGGTGCCAAGATCACGGCCACCTACACGCTGGACAGCGGCAAGAGTAATGGCGAGGACGACAATCCCTATGGCATCGGTGCCCAGTACCAGAACGGCGGCATCGCGGCCGTTCATACCTTCCACTGGCTCATGGCTCACTACCGTGTCGGCGAGACGGAGCACGCGGAGATGGTTCTGAAGGCGATGCTCGGCCGGCAGAACACCGTCGGCTTCCAGAACGGCGCCGTCAACGAGTACGGCAAGGCCATCGACTGGGTCACCTGGGACGGCAAGCCCTGCGGCTACGAGGGCCTGCTGGCCGAAAACAACCTGTTCCTTCTGGCCGTGCTGCTGCGCGAACCGAAATTCCGTGCGCGCTACTACCGGCCGTTTGGCGTAAAGCTGTAAAAATGCCAAGAAGGCCGCTCGAAACGGTGCGGGTGCCGAAGCGCGGCATCACGACCGTGAAGGTGGTTCTGAAGAAGTAAACCGGCGCGCCCGGCCGTCAGTTTTCGTGGAAGGCGCCGATGAAGCCGGAGTCCGGCTTCTCCGCCGTGTCCACGAGAACCACGGTCCCGGCCCGGTCCGCTACCCACAGACGGGTGCCGCCGGCGCCGGCGATGTCGCAGAACTCGTGCACGTCGGGGTTCCGGTAGAACTCGACCACCTTCAGGTCGCCGGGGCGCATGCCGTACAGGCTCTTCCTGCCGACGGTCCAGAACGCTCCGTTCGCGTACGCGAGCGCGCAGACGTCCGGATGGCGAACGATCCTGACGTCCCTCGTTTCCCCGGTCGCCGCGTTCACGCGGTCGATCCTCCCGCCGCGGGGCAGGACCGTCCAGACCGATTCCCCGTCACAGGTCATCGAGCGGAAGGAAGAGATGTAGTTCAGCTGGGCCGGTGTCGGGAGCTTCTCCGCGACCTTCCCGGTCGACGGATCCACCAGGCACATCTCGCTCCCGCGATCCGTGGTATGAAGCGTCCCGTTCACCAGCAGACGGTCGCGGTACATGGTCATGTTGCCTATGCTCCGGAATTCCCCGCTCAGGTCCAGCTTGTCCACGAGGCGTCCGTCATCGGGATCGACGCGGAACAGGACCGGCGGGTCGCTGCCGTTCAGCCACAGGGAAGATCCGTCGAAGGCGATGCCGGCCCCCCGGGGCACGGGAAGCGCCGCGCGGAACTTCCTCACCGTCTCTACCCGCCGGGCCTTCCCCTCCGGGGGAAAGACGAGCAGCCCCAGCCCCTCCCTGGCGTATCCGTATCCCCAGCGGTAGACCTCCCGCGACGCGTCGTCGCCGGCAAGGTGGCTCATGCGCGCCGTGCCTTCCTCCATATCCAGCCTGGTGGCGCGGTGAGATACGGAGACCCGGAACACGGTGCCGAGCACGTCCACCTTCGCCTGGGGCGTTTCCACGACGAAGGGAAGGCCCCTCGGACGTCTGGCCACGTCCAGACCGAGGCGCCCGCGCGTGAGAATAATGCTGTTCTCGTCCCCGCCTCGTATCTCCATCTCGGTTCCGCCCTCCAGGTCCGCCTTCACCTTCCCGTACCGGTAGGCGAGAGAGAGCTTCCGGCCTTCGCCGGTCCGGATGCGGTCGCCCCGGATGACCGCGGCCCCGGCCCGCGCGGCGATCTCCTTTTCCCCGCGCACGATGACGGTCTCCTCGTCCGCTTCCACGATACGCGCCACCACCCCGGACCCGTCGGGGAGCCACCGGCTCGCGAGGAGCCCCGCGAACGCCAGCGCGAGACCGGCGGCGAGCGGCACAAGCCTCCTGGCCCCGGAACGACGTGTGACCCTCGGCCGGACACCTGTTACCTTCTCCTGCGCGTACTTTTCGTAGAGTGAGGTGTGGACCATCAGCTGGCGTACGAACTCGTCCATGTGACCCGGGTCGGAGGCGAGCCATTCGCGCAGTCCGGCCGCCTGGTCCTCCGTGAGGGAGCCCTCGAAATGGGCCTGGATGATTTCCCTGATGCCGTCCGTCATGCTATCCGCTCCCCGACATGCACCCTTCCAGTATGCGGCGTATCCGGTAGAACATGATGAAGATCGCGTTCCGTGTCTTGCCGAACGCGCGCGCGATGTCCGACGACGACGCGTGGTCCCGGTATTTCATCTCGACCATCCTCCGGTAATCCGGCTGCAGCTTCGCCAGGCAGGTCTCCAGATGGTGCCGTGTTTCCTCCATCTCGGGAGCGATCCGGCTCACCGACTCTCCGAACCGCTCCTCCAGCGCGTCCATGAAGAACAGCTTCGATCGCGCCCTGGTGCGCCGTGCGTGCAGTACCTTGTTCCTGGCCACGCCCATCGCCCACGCGTCGAAATCCTCGATCTCGTCGAATCGGTCCCTTCCCTCCCAGAGCGCCAGCGATATCTCCTGGAGCAGGTCTTCCGCCTCGTGGAAGTCGGGAATGTGGCCTATCACGTACGGGCGCAGTATTCCCTGCACCCGGGTGAAAGCCTTCACGAACTCCTGGGAGTCCCGCTCCATCTCGCCTGCCTCCATGCTATTGTTCCCGCCGCGCCCCGGATCTTTCACATTGTACAAAAAACGTGCGCGCCGGCGAAAGATCCCGGGACTGCCGGCAACAGTCCGGTAGAGTAGAATTGCGCCCATGCCGCGAAACCCGGGGGAAACCATGAAGAAGGACCTGCGGTGAAGATCGAGGAGACTCCCGCCGTTCCCGAGCGCAGAGGATTTACTCTCGTCGAGCGTGTGCCCAGACAAGGCTGGGGAAACTAATCGGATG
>CAYMFW010000422.1:0-2886 GCA_964389785.1 uncultured Planctomycetota bacterium | reverse complement strand
CCCTACGACGCTGATCCGCTACGGCCTTCCCCGGTCTTCCCCTGTGCGGCTGACAATCTACAGCATCTTGGGGACAAAAATCCGTACGCTCGTAGATGCGAATCAAGCAGCCGGCGAACATACGGTTCTTTGGGATGCGAAAGATGATTACGAGAACAGTGTTGCCTCCGGGATCTATTTCTATCGTCTCGAAACGGAGAATTCCTCACTCTTGCGGAAGATGATATTGCTGCGGTGAGCGCCAAGCTAAACTGTTCCTGTACTTGTCGGGTGAGGAGGCGAGGGCGCTCAGCCTTCAAGTCCCGACCGTGGCAAAGACTCTGCAGCCACGTAGCGAGAGGCCGGTACAGCACTGGAAACGGTGTTGTGCTAAGCGGCCCGACAATGTAATCTGAAAGGATGCTACGCAAATGACCAGGTCGTAACTACAGTGTGAACGCACAGGTAGCCTCGTAAAGAGTTCAGAGGTGGACGAGCCCCTATCGTATGGGCGAAGTCGGCATCGTGGACTGATAGGCAGAGGAAGCACAGTCTGGGACACCTCCGGGGTATGAGCGACGACATGGTTTGACAGACAGGAATGGGACTTGGGAAGCCCTCGCCGGCCTTTGGCCCGCAGTCCAAGTGGGAGGCAAAGAGCAGACCTTTCTTATAAGGGAACGAAGGGGAAGGTTGCCGGCAGGGTGGCGGATGAGGTCGTAGTACCTGCGAAGACATGGAAACATGATGGAGGGAAGGGCCTCTGCTGGGGTTGAGCTTCCAAAGGAATGAAGGAGCGTGCATTGCGCGAGCTACTAAGCACGGAATGGCTTCGGGAGTTTCAGCGGAAGCTGCATGAGAAGGCGAAAGCCGAGCCGAGGTTCCGGTTCTACAGTTTGTACGACAAGACCTACCGTACGGATGTGTTGGCGGAAGCCTACCGCAAGGCGAAGGCCAACGGTGGAACATGCGGGGTCGACGGAGAGACCTTCGAGGATGCGGAGAAGAAGGGTATCGATGTCTACCTGGCAGAACTTCAGCTTGAGATGAAGGAACGGCGTTATGTGCCGAAACCAGTCAGGCGGGTGTATATCCCAAAGCCCAATGGGAAGCAACGACCACTGGGTATCCCGACTATACGGGACCGAATCGTGCAGACGTCCTTTCTGCTGGTTCTGGAGCCGATCTTTGAGGCAGACTTTGCCGAAGGGAGCTACGGGTTCAGACCGGGGAAGAGCGCACACGATGCGGTACGGGAGATATACAAGTATCTGAACTGGGGTTGTGTCGAGGTCTACGATGTTGATCTGGAGCAGTTCTTCGACACCGTTGACCACAGCAGGCTCATGAAACTCGTCGCCAGGCGCATCTCGGACGGCGAGGTTCTGCGCATTATCCGGTTGTGGTTGAGTTGTGGATATGTTGAAGAGGGACAACATCGGCAGAGTAACCGAGGTACGCCACAGGGAGGAGTCATCAGTCCGCTGCTGGCGAACATCTACCTGAATCCTGTCGATCAGGCGTTCAAGAGGAGTGGTCTCGGAGCGATACGCAACGGGTCTATCCATCTTGTGCGATACGCTGATGACATGATACTACTGGCACAGAGGAATCTGGAAGACGGCATTGGCCTGTTGCATCACTACGTGGAGCGGCTGGGCCTGCGGATCAACCCGGAGAAGACGCGCAGACTCACATTGAACATCGGTGGGAGCGTAGACTTCCTGGGCTTCCAATTCCACAATGTCAGAAGCAGGCAGACAGGCACACGGCTGATCCTGGTCAGGCCAAGTCCACGAAGTCAGGAGCGGTTTCGGGCTACGGTGCGCCGTTACGTGCATCACTCGATACCGCTTCGTGTGAAGGAGCAGGTGGCGAATCTTAATCGCTACCTGCGTGGTTGGATGGGGTACTTCCGTATTGGCAACGGGTCGGCCACGTTCCGCGGGCTCGCCCACTTTGTGAACAAGCGGGTTCGACATGTCATCTGGCGACGCAAAGGTGATCGAGGGTATGGCTGGGGAAAACTGACCTCGGAATACATCTATGGTCAGCTCGGCCTCTTCTACGATTACGCTGTCGTCCGGCTGTAACCTGATTATGGTGTGACCCCAGGAGAGCCGTATGAGGGAGAACCTCACGTACGGTTCGACGAGGGTTCAATAGCTTACCACGGTGATGGCTTGCTTGAGCGGGACACTCGCCCGAAAGGGGAGAAACGGTCGAGGCTCACAGAGCCTGTACATCGTCGCACTATTGTCCTACTCTACAGAGGCTGAACACTTATGAAAGCGATGGTCCTCCGCACCATCTCTCCCGTCACGGAGCGCAGCACACCTCTCGAGTCTACAGAACTGCGCGAGCCTGTTCCAGGCACAAATGAGATTCTCGTCAAGGTGCACACCTGCGGGGTGTGCCACACCGAGCTGGACGAAATTGAGGGGCGGACTCCCCCGCCGCGCCTTCCGATTGTCCTCGGGCATCAGGTCGTTGGGAGGGTCGAAGACGCGGGTGCCGACGCGAAAAAATTCAAACGTGGTGACCGCGTCGGCATTGCATGGATCTTCTCCGCATGCGGTACGTGCAAGTTCTGCCGCGCCGGCCAGGAAAATCTCTGCCCCGACTTTCGGGCGACGGGAAGGGACGCCAACGGCGGATACGCGGAGATCATGACTGTCCATGAGGACTTTGCCTACATCAACCCGGAGGTCTTCTCTGACGCGGAAGCAGCTCCCTTTCTGTGTGCTGGTGCAATCGGCTATCGGTCGCTACGGCTGACAGGGCTGAAGGATGGAGGGAAGCTCGGGCTCACCGGCTTTGGCGCATCCGCACATCTCGTCCTCAAAATGGCCCGGCATCGTTTTCCTGACGCGCAGATTTTTGTCTTCGCCCGAAACGAGAAAGAGC
>CAYMFW010000421.1:0-2890 GCA_964389785.1 uncultured Planctomycetota bacterium | reverse complement strand
GGTCGGCGAAGAAGGATCTGCGGAAGGCGCCGGAAATGGACCAGTAGGTTTGACCATCAGCCTCAACTGGCAATCTGATCCATAGCATCCTGCTGCCGACGACCCCGACCCCTTGAAATCACGGATCGCACATCCTGCACGGGGACTTGCCGTCGCGGACGGCGTCCATGCGGCGGCTGTAGGTGACGGCATCCCTGGTCTTGAGGATCGCCTTGGCGTATCTGCATTCGGGCCTGTGGAATTTGTCCGACTTCCGCGAGCTGACATATTTTTCGCCTGAGACGAGGTGTGGCGGCGGTATTCGTTGTTGAGAATAACGGTAACCTCCACGCCGCGCCGGCGCGCACGGATGAGCTCCCGGACGAACTGGAACGTGGGGCTCTTCTCGGTGGACTGCGGGTAGACGCGGATCTGGTACATGGCGACCACGATGGATTCCTTCGCGCCGCGCAGCTCCCACAGCGCGGCGGGGAGATACTCGCAGGTCCCGGAGCACTCCAGGGGCTCCGGCGGGGACGGGAATCACATCCAGCCGGTCTCTCTCGCCAGCAGACCGGTGTAGTACACGTAGTTGGGCCACGAGATATCGTGCGGAACACCATGATCGCAGCTGGGGAGAAATCCGCCGTCATGGATCACCGGGGCCAGCCGTGCGATCTCCTGCTCGATGATCTTCCCGCCCCTGGCAATGCAGCGCTTGTCCACGCCGCCGCGATACGCCATTTTTCTGCCGAACCGCTCGCGGAATTCATTGATGTCATTGCCGGCCGCCACTTCCATGGGGTCTGCCACGTTGATACCCGCTTCGATCCAGATGGGGATGAGCTCTCCTATGTACCCGTCCGAATCCATGCCGTAGACCGGAACTCCCGCCTCGCGCAGCAGGTCCCCCCAGCGCGTGTAGGTGGGAAGCAGAAATTCGCGGACCATATCCGGCGAAATCATGGAAAACCCCTTGTATGCCATGTCCTCGGACAGGTGCACCTCATCCGGCACTACGCAGGCGAATGCCCTTTCCATCAAGCGCGCAACATGATTCTCCCAGAACTCCATCATGTCCCGTACCAGGTCGGGATCGTCGTAGAACAGCATGCACAGGTTCTCGAATCCAACCCACTCCCTCAACTGCCAGAAGGGTCCCGAGAAAGAAAACGTGATCGGCCAGGTACGGTCGGCCAGGCGTTTGCCTCGCTCTTCCGCATCCTCGGGAAGGCGGGCGGGGTCGTCCGCGTCATACCGTCTCTTCATTTCCTCCCAGTCGCTGCGGTTCTCGACGGGACACTTGATCCAGCGCCGGGTCACGAAGTCGATGGCATTTCGGAGATAACGCGTGTCGAACTCGTTGGAGATCTCGCAGATATTACCCTTCCAGTCCTGCACGATCTGGGAGTCTGCCTTCTTTTCGATCAGCTTCTCCTCGAACGTGGGGATCATGCGTTCCTGCACCGGAAAACCTTCCCCGCCCCGGGGCCAGGGCCTTGTGCCCCCGGCCCGGCGATACGCGTATTCGGCGATGTTCTTCACGTTTCTCGGCAGCCCTTCCGAGTACCATCGGTTACGGGTGGATTCCCGCCCCCCGCCCGGGGACAGCGGGATCCGGTCCGGCCTGCCGAACAGGACCGTTTCCAGGTACCGTCTGCGCATCGTCATCTCCCTGGCTTGAACTAACATATATTCACTTTCAAAACATCCTTGACACACACAACGAATTACCTAGAATAAGTTAACTGACTTTCTGCGTTAGTATAAGGAAGCACAGAGGATTCTGCAATGGCGAAAACGCCCAGACATATGGACAAATCAACCACCGAGAGACTGCCGGTATACCGCAGCGAGGCGTTTCGCACCCCCTTCGCGGCGGAAAGGGAGATCGGGCTGTGGGCGGACCGCATCGGTGAGGCCGTGAATAGTGCGTCCGGCGCTGAAAGCCTGCGCGTGCTGGGGCTGTATGGCGCGGTACAGGTAGTGAAGGGTCAGGGAACGTTCATCACGCACACGCGCGGGCCGCTGCGAGTGCGCGCGGGTGAGGTGATGCTCCTGTTTCCGGACGAGCCGCACCGTTACACCCCGGACCGGGGGTGGCGCACACGCTGGGTGGTATGGGGTGGTCCCGAGGCCGATATCCTGAGGCGCAGCGGCTATCTGTCGCTCCGCACACCGGTGGTACACGACCGCCTGGAAGCGGTCAGTCACGCGTACAACGAGCTTGCTCCGGTGATGGCACGTGAGGACTTGGGCGCCGTGCTGTTCCGGAAGCAGGTGCTGCTGCGAATGATACTCGACCTGTATACCGCTTCACGCGTCCCCGGCCCTGCCGACCGGCGGGCCGAGGACGTTCGGCGGGCAATGCAGTATATAGAAGAGCACTGCACGCGGCCCCTGCCCGTTCCGAAACTGGCCTCACACTTCAGCATGAGCGGGACGCATTTCAGGCGGCTGTTCCGCCACTACACGGGCCGCACGCCTTCCCACTACATCTCGTCCATGCGTATCTCGCGCGCCAAGCGCTGCCTGGCCGAGGGCATGTCGATCAAGGCTGCATCCGCGGCCGTGGGGTATGACGACACGTTCTATTTCATGCGCGTATTCAAGAGAGAAACGGGTATTCCGCCGGGAGCCTTCGTGAAGGGACTGCAGATTTCACAAGCGGTGGCTGGTGGTGAAGAAGGGCAATTAATGCCCCCTTGACTCAGCAGCCTTTGACCGTATACTAGAGAAATCGGGTTTCCCGAGAAGCACAAGCTCCTGTTGAATCGGAGTTTACGCCGTGACCAAGAACATTCCCGTCCTGTTCATTGTCGCGTGCTGCGGGACCGCTCTCGCCGCGCCGGAGGACGTTCTCGTCCTGCACCTCGCCGACGCGAAGAAGATCAATCCGCCCTTCGTGCTG
>CAYMFW010000420.1:0-2896 GCA_964389785.1 uncultured Planctomycetota bacterium | reverse complement strand
AAGACGGGCGGACGCAAGAGAAAAGTATCGAGAGGCTGATGCGTTCGTTCGATGCTGTGGGCCCCTCGACCATCTGTGACGAGGATGAGATGAAATGGCCGACAAAGCTTTTCCGGTTTAATCCGTTGCGGGTCATCCAGGGCGCATTGGCCGGGGGCGGTCAGGTTGGAGATTTGGAATAGGGGAGGCGACCGTTGTGTGCAGAGAGGATGGAACTGGTGTTCCGGCTGGTCTTCAAAACCAGTAGCGGGCGGATAACACCGTCCGTGGCAGGTTCGATTCCTGCCCTCTCTGCCACCACGGAAGGTGCAGGACATCTCTTCGCTCATTCTCGGCGCCATGTATGCGGATATGGCGCCTCCGAGGGCGCGATTCGACCGACCAATGAAGGGCCTGTGGCCCGTCGGTCGAATCACGAATCCGCTCAGAGATGCCCCGCACCTTCGCTGGGCGCGTCGGGAGGGCTCTCATGAGCATGAACGAAAGCCTGAGAAATCTGCCGAGCGTGAACGATACGCTGAATCTGCCGGAGGTGGCGGCGTTCGTGGAGAAGCACGGGCGGGAGGTGGTGACGTACGCGGTGAGGAGAGCAATCGACCGGGCTCGGGAAACGGTGCTTGGCGGAGGTGAGGCGCCCGATGCCGGGCGGATTGCGGCCGCCGCGGGCCGGACGGTCGCGGGGATCTGCGAACCGTCGTTGAAACCGGTGATCAACGCGACGGGCGTGGTGCTTCACACCAACCTGGGCCGGGCGCCGCTCGGGGAGGAGGCGGTGGAGGAGATTGCGCGGATTGCGCGAGGGTACTCCAGTCTGGAATTCGACCTGACGAAGGGGAAACGCGGCAACCGACATGTCCACGCGCGGGAGATGGTGACGTTCCTGACCGGGGCGGAGGATGCGCTGGTGGTAAACAACAACGCGGCGGGCATCGTGCTGCTGCTTCGCACGCTGGCGGAGGGCAGGGAGGTGATCGTCTCGCGCGGGGAGCTGATAGAGATCGGCGGGTCGTTCCGCATCCCGGAGATCATGGCGTCCAGCGGGGCGCGCATGGTGGAGGTGGGCTCCACAAACCGTACCCGGCTGTCCGACTACGAGTCGGCGATTACGGACGAGACGGCGATCATCTTCAAGGCGCACAAGTCGAACTACACGATCGGCGGGTTCTCGGAGGAAGTGTCCGTTGGAGAGCTGGCCGGGCTCGCGCACGACAGGGGACTCATCATGGTGTACGACATCGGCTCCGGCCTGCTGAGGAACGTCGAGGGGTCCTGCCTGGCGGACGAACCGGACGTGCGGAGCGCGCTGGCCGACGGGGCGGACCTGGTGGCGTTCAGCGGCGACAAGCTGCTGGGGGGACCGCAGGCCGGGATCGTCGCCGGGAAACGGGACCTGGTCGGGCGTCTGGCGTCGGCCCCGCTGATGCGCGCGCTGCGAGTGGGCAAGCTGACCCTGGCGGGGCTGTCGGCGGCGTGCCGGCAGTACCTGAATCCCGAAGGCCTGTCCGCGGGGAACCCGATCGTCGGGATGCTGGCGCGAAGCCGGGAAGAGCTGGAGCGGCTGGCCTCGAAGCTGGCGGCGGAGCTGGAGAAGGCCGGAGTGTCGTCGCTTGCGGTCGAGAGCAAGGGGCAGCCCGGCGGGGGGAGCCTTCCGGAGGTGCGGCTGGAAAGCGTCGCGGTGGAGGTAACGCCGCAGGGGGATGAGGGTACGGGGAAGCAAACCTTCGCGGAGCGGGTGTTCCGGGAGCTGCTCGAAGGCGACGGGCCGGTGCTGGCGGTGCTGCGCGAGGGGAAGCTGCTGTTCGACGTGCTGACGCTGAGGGAGGACGAGATCGTGCCGCTGGCCCGGAAGGTGGCGGAGGTGTGCGGGAAGGGAGCGAATCGATGAAGCATCTGATACTGGGGACCGCCGGGCACATCGATCACGGCAAGACCGCGCTGGTGAGAGCGCTGACCGGGATAGAGTGCGATACCCACAAGGAGGAGAAGAGCCGGGGCATCACGATAAACCTCGGGTTCGCCCACATGGACCTGCCCGGCGGGGAGAGTGTCGGGATAGTGGACGTGCCGGGCCATCACGACTTCGTGCATACCATGGTGGGGGGCGCGGCGGGGATCGACTTCGCGCTGCTCGTCGTTGCCGCGGACAGCGGGGTGATGCCGCAGACGCTGGAGCACCTCCAGATCATGGAGGTGCTCGGCATACGGGACGGGCTGATCGTGGTGACGAAGAAGGATCTGGTGGATCAGGATATTCTGGAGATGGCCGAGGAGGAGGTGAAGGAAGCGGTGCAGGGGACGTTCCTTGAGGGCCGTCCGATCCTTCCGGTCTCCGCGTTCGACGGCGCCGGCCTCGAGGAATTGAAGAAGGCGCTGGGCGACACGGTGTCCCGCGTGGAGGAGCGATCGAGGGGAGAGGTGTTCCGCCTGTTCCCGGACCGGATATTCACCGTCGAGGGGTTCGGGACCGTCGTTACCGGCTCGGTGGCGGGAGGATCGATAGGAGCGGGCGATACCGCGTACCTGCTGCCCGCCGGCATCGAGCTGAGGGTCCGTCGTGTGGAGAGGCACGGTGAGGAGGTGGAACGGGTGGTCGCGGGTGACCGGGCGTCCCTCAACCTGGTCGGGCTGGACCGGGACAACTTCGAGCGGGGGATGGTGATCTCCGACCGGATACTCAACGACACCACGATGGTGGACGCCAGGCTGCGCCTGTTCGGCCACAGCCGCAGTTTCGGGCTGTGGACGAAGGTGATCTTTCACGTGGGCACGTACGAGCATCAGGCGAGGGTGCACGTGATGGACCGGAGCCGGCTGACCGGCGGCGAGACCGCGCTGGTGCAGATACACCTGGACCCGCCGTGCGTCGTGCAATACGGGGACCGGTTCGTCATCCGCA
>CAYMFW010000419.1:0-2908 GCA_964389785.1 uncultured Planctomycetota bacterium | reverse complement strand
TCATCTTGTTTCCGATAACGGCAAGTATGACAAAGAACACAAAGGCAACTACTTTAGCACCTGAATCAGGATAAAGCCCTTCCATGGATTTAAAAACTTTAACGCTACCTTCCATAGGGTTAGGTGACTTGCCCGAAAAGAAACCTGCTATGGTTACGGAGAGAAAGAGAGAAAGAATGTATGGAATTCGTGGATACCAAGCACGTCTGTCCTTGACATTGGATCCGTCTGGACGTCCCAGCTTGACCAGAAAAATGAGGCCCCCAAGCACTAATGCTGCATAAACGTAATACTTGAGCATAGCATCGCTGTGAGAGAGAATGTGTTCAACGGCATGCTGAAGTTCCCCATGTCTCACACCTAATCCCTCAAGCGGCGATTTTTTGGAAATATCAAGCGGCAGTCCAAGTTCGCGAGCCAAACCTTTGCCTGTAACTCCGAGTTCTAGAGCAATGTCGCTAATGGACATATCAGTAGTGAAATCGACCGGTTCCTTTGCCTCGCTTGATGAATCAAACAAAACACCAGTTATTATAATCGCAAACATCCCCGCGCTGGCCGCAAACAGCCATATTTGTTGTTTCAACGAGATTTGCGAGAACCACGAATCGTTGTGCATGTTGCTTCCTCCTGTATTGGCATGACCCGTAATCCAGATCTACATTCTCATTCAACTCTCATAGCCGAGAGCACCTCGTTCCATGCGCTGCGGATCGCATCCGCGGCGGCGCTTTCGCCGTAGCCGATGACTGTTTTGCCGTCCATCAACGCGTCGTTGACGATCTTGTCGAACGGTATTCTCCCAATCACGCGCGATTCCCGCGCCGCCGCGATCTGCTCGATGCGCGCCGCCTGTGCGATGTTGAGATCGGCCTTGTTTATGATCACCAGAGTACGTACTCGGAAATGCGCTGCAAGATCAAGCACACGCTCCATATCGTGGACACCCGACACCGTCGGCTCCGTGACAATCACAACCAAGTCGGCGCCTGAAACCGATGCAATAACCGGACAGCCTGTTCCGGGAGGGCCGTCGCCGAGGATCTGCCCCATCCGCAGCTCATCCGCAAGAGAGGCGGCGCGGTTGCGGACCTGAGTGACAAGGCGACCGGAATTCTCTTCCGCAATGCCGAGGCAGGCGTGAGCCATAGGACCGTGCTGAGTCGCCGAGACAAACCAGCTACCCGTCACCGCTTCTTCTGCGTGTACGGCGCCTTCCGAACACACGAGAGGGCACAGCCCACAGCCTTCGCAGGCAAAAGGTTCGATCCGATAGGTCTTCTCGATCTTTTCATTGCCGGGCCCGTCAAACCGGATTGCATCGAAATGACATTCTTCCGCGCATCGCCCGCATGCTGTGCACGCCTGAGGATCGATGGTCGCTTTGGTGCCGCCGACGAACCGATGCGATTCCCTTACCTGGGGCGCAAGTAAAAGGTGAAGATCGGCGGCATCTACGTCGTTATCGGCCAGTACGTTGTTGTCGGAAAGAACGGCGAATGCGGCGGTGACGGTTGTCTTTCCCGTGCCCCCCTTACCGCTGATAACGGTTACTTCCCTGTGCCTCGTCGCATTGCCCGTAGGAAAGAGGGCTCCCCGCCCGGCAGAAACGGCAAACTCTTCGATGGGCGGCACGGGCGGAATCGCACCGTCTTTCAGATCGAGAGCTCTCTCATAGATATTCAGCAGCTTTTCCTTCAATTCTTCATGCTGCTCAACCAGGATATTGCCGGTGGAGTACGTTTCGGCGTATTTCCGCTTGAACGGTATCCTCCCAATGACAGGTATACCAACCGCTTCGGCGTATTCGGCAATGATGGCGTCTTTTCCGTCGGAACGGTTGACCACAATACCGGTAGGGATTCCCATCTTCAGAGTCATGGCGGCAGCAAGTTTCAGATCGTTCAGTCCGAATGGCGTGGGCTCGGTCAGCAACAGCGCCACATCCGCACCGTCCAGCGCCTCCACCACAGGACATGCCGTGCCGGGTGATGCATCGAGAATATTGACCGCTTCAGAATCAACCTGAGATTTCACCGCCCGAACCACATTGGGAGCCAGGGCCTCGCCGATGTTGAGGAGACCGTGCGCAAAGAAAAAAGGTTCGTTGCGCGGAGCCGCCATAAGCATGCCTATGGATGTGTCCTCTTCGTGCAAGGCCTGTTCGGGACACACATAGGAGCAGACACCGCAGGAGTGGCACAGCTCGTTGAAGATCAGCACCTTGCCTTTGACGACGACGATTGCGTTGTAATTGCACGCCTCCGCGCATTTCCCGCAGCCGATGCACTTGCTCTTATCCCAGACAGGCTTGGGCACCATAACGGGCTTCTCTTCCGTGAAATCCGGCCGAACAAACAGATGGTCATTTGGCTCTTCCACATCGCAGTCCAAGAGCTGCACGTTAATTCCACGGCGGGCAAGCACGTACGCGAGATTGACGGAAAAAGTCGTTTTCCCCGTCCCTCCCTTTCCACTGGCAACTGTAATCACCATATCATAGCCCTCCACTCATACACGACCCGGAAAACAGATGCTCGCTGCCTCACTTCGGACGCCGACTCGCCCCCCGAGGTTCGACGTCTCGAACATTATACTACGTATCGTACGTTCCGCAACCCATGGGTCAGCGTTACGTGTACGGGTAGTGGACGCCACAGCAATTCTTATATTTCTTGCCGCTCCCGCACGGACACGTATCGTTCGAAGAGTGGTCCCGAGACTTCAGGAGCACGGAATTGTCCCCCTCGTAGACTCGGACGGAGATATCACCGAACCCGCAGCCTGGTTCGAAAAGGCGGACATCAACGGATGGGGCATCACCTGGAAGATGCAGGCCGACGGCATCCCCTACGCGGTGGGTCATCCTATCCAGTCCGAGTCGGACCTGGACGGGAACGAACCTCCG
>CAYMFW010000418.1:0-2921 GCA_964389785.1 uncultured Planctomycetota bacterium | reverse complement strand
CCAACGCCCCCGCGCCGTTCCAGAAGGACTCGCTCTCCCAGAAGATCTACTGGAATGGGAAGGACGACCTGGACCGCTACCCGAAAGATCCCGGGGCACTCTCTCTTCGTGTGATGCTCGGGCTGAAGCCGGTGTTCGACAAGCGGCTCGGCGGGAAGAGTCCCAGGAACCTTCCCGGAAGCGTGGCGGGAATCGCCGTCGGTCCCGACGGGGCATATGTCATAGCCAAGGCGCCCAGCGCCTTCGGGCATTCGACGATCCGCCGGTTCGATCGTGACGGGAAGTATCTGGGCACGATCGCCCCGCCGCCGGCCGGTCTGCCGGAAAGCAAGCTGGGCGGAATGGGCTACGTGGAGTACGAACCCGGGAAACGCGGCCTGCAGGGACCGGACCTGACGGCGGCGATCTCCCTCAACGCGGGGCACATGCCACCGCTGGACGGCGACCACGTGATTGACTGTCAGCCGGTCGTGGTGGGCGATAAACTTGTGTTTACGAACGCGGGATGGGTCTACGGGCTCACGGGGTCCTTTCTCCACTGGATCCATACGGACGGTTCGGCCGACGCGAAGGGAGTCGGAGGACCGGTCCTGATGAAACAGGCCGTCACGCACCGACGACCTCGGCTTGCGGCCTCGCCGGACGGGAAGACCCTCTACTTCGGCAACTTCCGGGCCGGCAGCGTCAGTTACGGCGGCGAAGGAAATCCGGCCACGGCCGTGTACGTCGGTCCTTCGGATGGAAGCGAACCGGCGAAGCTGTTTGCGGGAGAGCCGACGAAACCCGGATCGGACGACGCGCATTTCATGGACGTGCAGGGGATCGACTGCGACGCGAAGGGACGGGTGTACGTGACGGATGGGAATAACAACAGGATTCAGGTCCTGTCCCCTGAAGGCAAGTACCTGAAGACCATCAAGATCCGTTCCCCGAGCCTGATCGCCGTTCACAGGAAGACCGGCGCGATCTACGTGATGCATTCGGCCTCCGAGAAGGGGCAGAGCGTGCCCCGCGTGACCAAGCTGACGTCCTTCGATCAGCCGCAGGAGGAGTTCCACACGGATGGGTTCATGGGCATGATGGCCTTGGATTCGTGGTCCCCGCAACCCAGACTGTGGTTCTCGCACCGGCGCGCCGTGCAGGCCGGCTGGGAGAAGAGGTGGACGAACACCGGATCGGTCACCATCTGGGAAGAGCGGGAAGGCAAGCTCGAAAAGATGGCCGACTTCGACGACGACGCGCGCAAGGAGGCGGGGAAGAGCTGGTGGGGGCGCTGGAGTTCGATCGGATCGCTCGCCAACAGCAGGACCGTCTGCGACCCGACGCGGGAGAAGCTGTACTACGGCAACGCTCACCTGTTCGATCTCTCCTCGGGAACGTACGAGGGAAGGGTGCAGACATTCCCCGCCAACGACATCGCGTTCTGCAAGCGCGGGTACATGCACGGGCATAAACAGCCGTCGTTTCCCTGCGTGTGGCGCGCGGACCCGGCGCAGGCGGCCAAGGGCCAGGTGCGCACGGGCAGCGGTGAGCTCGTGGACAGTGTTTCCTACACGGAATGCCCCTACAACTACGGCGAACAGCTGCCGAACAACGACCGGATGATCGGCGTCATACGAACGAAGTGCCAGCCGGGACCGCATGGATTCCAGATGGGGATCGGTGTGAACATGCGGGGCGACATCGCGATCGTGAGCCAGATCTACTATGTGCCGAAGATGGAGGATGTCGGCATGGCCCTTGCCATGATGGGGCCGAAATCCCAGTCGGCAGGGGGACGCTGGTGCGAGGAGGGTTTCGATCTCGACCGTCTTCTCAAGGAGTCTGCCAGGCGGGGCGAGACGGTATACGCCGTTCCCCGGCGGCCGGGCATCCCTCTGGCCGGCTCGACCATCTGGACGTTCGATGCCCAGGGGGAGCTCAAAAACAGCGGGGATGCCAACAGAAAGCTTCCCGTCGTCAACGGCCGCCTGGTGAACGGGGTTCAGCTCGATGAGGACGGTTTCGTCTATTTCGCGATGCGCCACATGCGGCAAGCGGGCGGCAAGGTCTTTCTGGAGGGGGCGGCAGGGATCCTGGGCGGTGAGAGGAAGACGACGCCGCCGGTCTGGGTGTACGTGAAGGGGCATCCGGAAAAACTGAAAGTATCGCTGCAGAAGGCGATCGTGCCGATGGACCAGCCGCCGAAACGGCCGTTCGATCTGGCCGACCCCAACGCCTGGATCAAGGGAGCGGAATGGCTGTACGCGGGCGCCTCCCCGGTCGTGAACGCGGGCTGTATATGCCCGCAGAGCCGGTTCCACCTGGACTGGTACAAGCGGTCGTACGTTACCGAGATCTACCGCCACTCGGTTGCCATTCTCGATACCGGCGGCAATCTGATCATGCACCTGGGACGCTACGCGAACTTCGACTCCGCCCCCGGCGGAAAGGACGGCTGTAAACCGGGGGAGACGGACATCGGGATGACGGGCGTACGCTTCATCGGCGGCACCGACAATTACCTGGGATTCGAGGATTGGGGCGAGCGGTTCGTTGTGCTAAAATTGGCCTACCACGCGGAAGAAACAGTGCCGATCGGGAGGGAATAAGTACCATGAGTACGCAGATCATGAACAGGGTATTGCCTCTGCTGGGGGCCGCAGCCGTTACGCTCGCATCCGTTGCCGCGGCCCAGGAGATCCCCACGCCGTACTCCGCGCCGTGCGTGGAGAGGGAGAACGTGTTCGCGTTCACCCAGAAGCCTGCGGTGAAACTGGTCGCGAAGGACAAGTACGAGATCACGTTTGCGACGAAGGGGAACTGCGACGCGACGGTGGACATCGTGGACGACAAGGGCGTCGTGGTGCGGCACCTCGCGTCCGGCGTGCTGGGCTCCAACGCCCCCGCGCCGTTCCAGAAGGACTCGCTCTCCCAGAAGA
>CAYMFW010000417.1:0-2945 GCA_964389785.1 uncultured Planctomycetota bacterium | reverse complement strand
GCCGTCGTTGGAGGGCTTCTCGACGCAGGTGACGCCGGTGAAGGTTTGAAGCTCGTCGGCGTGCAGGGGCGGGGCCGTCCCGCTCAGGATCGCCTACACCGGCTCAGAGTCTGTTGACGATCTCTCGAACAACAAGGTCGCACGCCGATCGCGGATCATACTGCATTCCCGGCCTGATGATCGCGTCGGTGTCACTCAGAAATACGCGATGACTGACTTTGGCGCGCAGGTTCTCCTCGAACACTTTCCTATCGACTTTCCGGCCGGCGGCGTTCATGTATTCGCAAAAGATGCGCACGACGTTCTGCGGGTCGCATTCAGTTGCGGTCAGCGCCAGCCACAGATCGAAAAGATCCCGCCCTTTTCGACGCTGATATAACGCCCGGACCTTCGTCGCCAGAAGCTCATCCAGCGAGAAAGTCTGGACCTCAGCCACCCCATTGAACCATGCAGACTCGACTTCGAACTTCCTGTGAATCAGCCCGAGCGACGAGAAGTGCTCCCTGGTGTTGAATTCGAGCTTCATCTTCATGAGTACCTGAGGCGGTCCTTCCGACATGAACCGATAACTTACGGTACAGACCCCCCTGCCCTGCTTGCGTCGGGCCTTCCCCAGAAGAGGATTCAGGGCTTCCTGCACCGCGTCGAAAATCGGTCCGATCGGACCCTCATCCTTCTGAACGAAATCCAGATCTTCTGAATACCGCTTCGGCTCATCCAGGAAAAGCTTGTGAAAGGCCGTACCGCCCCGGAAGATCATCTTGTCCGAGAAACGCGGATTGGAGAACAACTCGACGAGCGCTCTGCTGAGAACCAGGTCCTGCTCAACCTGATTGACGTCCTGCCAGGGATGGTCGGCACGCCACGCAAGGATATCGGCGCTGGAAATCACAGTTCGCCTTCAGGAATCTCGTTCAGAATCACCTGCCAGCGAGGGACTCTCTCGCCCGTCCGGGCTCGAGCTCCGGCATCAAGCGGGACCCTGCCCGGCCTCCTGTCCGCAACCCATTCCGCCAGAGGGCCGGTAACACTGCTCCAACCCGCACGTTCCAACAGCCAGCCCAGCCTCTGCACGTAAGCGACCACCCTTTCCTTCTCGGCGGCGCCCACCAGAGCATCGGCGTCAATCCGCTCCCCCAGCTCCGACAGCACCGTCAGCACCGCATCCAACCCGCCGATCCATTTCATGAACCTCACAAGGTCCAGCGCAGTATGCTCTGCCGTGGACACCGGCACCGTGCCGGTGAACGTCTTCAGGGAATTCGTCGAAACCGATTCCAGAAACGCGTTCCTGAAGAAGCGAATCCTCAGCCGGTCCGTTTCAATAAGGCGCTCCGTTACCGGCACCACCACCTGGTATTCCTGGGGCCGCTGATGAGCGGCGCCATACGTCGCGGCGGCGGAAAGGACGCCGACGTAATACGGCCGGCCGACGAACGCCATGAGGTCCCCGATGAACCAGTCAGTGGGGATGGTACCGGCTTTCGAGTGTTCGAGCGGCACGATCACGTAAAAGCCCCGCCGGACCTGGTGAATGCGCCTCGCCTCCCCGAGACGCTGAAGGGCCTTGGTGAGAACGGCATCGCTCATGTCGAGCGCTGATGCAGCTTCGGCGCGCGTGAACGTGTACCGGACTTTCCTCTGCAGGTCGTCAACGAATTCAGAAAGGCTCATGAGCCGCCCCCTTTCTGTGTGGAGAATAGCACAAGTGGACACTCGCTGTCCACTTTCGTGATTCTGCACACAGAATTTGCCCTCTCACGCCCTCATCTCCGGCTGTCCCTCCCCAATAACCCATCCGCGTAAATACCGATTGTTTCTGGCGGGGATTGGGCCAGCGAAAACAAAGGACGACACGACAATCGGATTGTTTCTTCATCCTGGGAAGAACCGGACACTTGATTCATTCGCAAACCACACTAATCAGACATGGAACCACTACGGGATCGGCAGTGTTCTCGAGAAACGTGTATCAGGCTACCCGTCGGTAAACGTGATGCAGCCCACCCACATGCGGAATCGAAATGATCTTTCCTTTTTCCGGAGGTTCAATCTCACGCGGGTTGGGTGCATTTCCACCTAACGATTGGTGACCCCTCCAATGATTGTAATAGCTGAAATAGTCTTTGAGGATGCGTTTCACATGATTCTCATTCAGGATTATCATGAAATTGAGGCATTCCCTGCGGATTGATCCTATGACCCGTTCAGCATATGGATTCTGCCAGGGACTCTGCGGAGCGCATATAACTTCTCGTATTCCCATGTTCCTGATTCTTGCCATGAAGTAGGGATTCTGGAATATCGTATCGCGATCTCTCAGGAGATATCTGGGCGCTGAATCATAAGGAAATGCCTGCACAATCTGTTGGGCAGCCCACTCGGCCGTGGGATTGGCGCTTACGTTGAAATACAGGATCTTTCTGCGCTCATGCGAGAGTACGATCAGGCAGAACAGTATTCGGAATGTGGCAGTCGGTATCGTGAAGAAATCTATGCCAACCATATCGGACACATGGTTGGAAAGAAATGTTCTCCAGGTAGGGGAAGGTGGCTGTTTGAGCCGGAGCATGTATCTGGCAACGGTTGATTCAGAAACATCATATCCCAATAGGACGAGCTCCGCTTCTATTCTGGGTGCTCCCCATGTTGGATTCTCCCGTGATATCTCCCGTATGAGATTGCCGATTTCGTCGGAAACCTTCGGTCTTCCCCGTCGTCTTGACTTCCACCGCCAAAAGAGCCGCAAACCCCTTCTGTGCCATTTGACGACGGTTTCAGGCTGGACAATGAGCAGGAATTTCTCCCAGCCAGGACAGAGCTTTCGCAGGAGCACCCAGAAGAACCGATCGCGGTTTGTCAGCCTGGGGCGGCTGATGGCCTTCTCGTAAACAGCAAGCTGCTGGCGCAGGGCGAGATTCTCCATGGCCAAGGAAGCCTTGTCT
>CAYMFW010000416.1:0-2968 GCA_964389785.1 uncultured Planctomycetota bacterium | reverse complement strand
TCAGTGCATCGAGTGGGATGCCCTCAACCGTCTTATCAAAGTAGAGCTCAAGGGAACGCCGAATATCACGGTCGCGGAAATAAGCTACGACGTTCTCAATCGGCGCGTCTGGCGCGAGGCGGATGAAGACCGGGACGGCACGCCGGATGAAGACCTGACTTACGTTTGGGATGGCTGGCGGAACGTGGAGGAGCGCGACTTCTCCACCGAGGGTCTTCTTCGCGACTACGTCTACGGGGGCGCGTACATCGACGAGGTTGTCCACGGCCGCTCCGACTTCTGGGACGGCTCCACGCCTGGCCCCGACGGAGACTTCGCCGATTCCAAGGAACAGTTCTACTACACCACCAACAACCTTTACTCAGTCGCCGCCCTCGTTGATACATCCGGTGCGGTGATAGAACGGTACGAGTATCTGCCGTACGGGACGGTCACCGTCTACACCGGTGCTGGCGTAGATTCAACGTGGTTCACGTCCGACGATGCGACTTCCTCCTACAGCGATATCCAGCACGTGACCTTCACGGGGAGGAGATCGGATCCGGAAAGCGAGCTCATGTACTTCCGGAACCGGTACTACTCAGCAGAGCTGGGAAGGTTTGTGGGGAGGGATCCTGTGGGGTATGAAGACTCGTTGAACCTATACGAATACGTCAGCGCACAACCAACAGGATCTTGCGATCCCCTGGGATTGTGGTGGATTTGGCGTTGGAAGAAAGGTGCTTGTTGTCACTTGAGTCTTGAAAAACATCAGTTAGGGACCATAGGTCATGCAAAACCACTCAAAGCCCCCGGGAAGATTCACTATGGTGAAGGAATGACGGTTACAGCAGTTCTGAAGGGAGAAGGAAGTGCGGAGGAAAATGAGAAATGCTGTCGCTTGTACGTCTGGATTGGGGAATTGAAAGAGAAAGAATTCATAGGCAGCCTTGCGTCGGGCAAGAACATAACTGGAGAGAAGATGACGATCAACGGGATTGCCGCGGATAACAAGGGAATTCGGGTCCCATTGGGCCCTCTCCAAGCGAGAAGCCGGTATCCAGGAGGCCCTACTTTTGGCCAAGCAGGGCATTACTCCTCAGCAACAGACGATCTTATGCCGACCAAATTGAAGGAAGCTGGATCCTACACTGTAGGTGCTGCGTGGCATGATCGCTTTGCCATGTCAATCTTGGAGTACGAGAAGCCAGAAAAAGGGAAGTCTATTCCGGCAGCACCGTCTGCAGCCTTCAGCCTGAAAGCTCTGGGAAGGATCCAGAGCCTCAAGAGTGCACATGTGGGCTTACCTGTCACTACAGTCTTGGTGGATATCTGCCAGTCTGGTCCCAACGCGGAAGGGCCCGTTGTTCTTGGCACGTTGACGGGCAAGTTCACGATAACCGCTGACCTGTCAACCAAAGAAGCCCGCGCTGCTTTCTATCGTGCCCGCGCCTGTGCTATCACGTATTAGTACCAGAGGGGAGAAGTCTGAACGGAGGCAGGCATTGCGATATCTGAAGGCCTTTTCGGTTGCGACAGTTCTTATCGTGGGTTGTGGCCCTTCTTCTGAGATTGTCATGATGAGAGGGGCGAAATGCTGCATTTCGCCCAAGTCTGTTCTGGAGGAGAGCAAGGATATCTCGTATTTCTCCCCATTTCACGACAGTAAAAGGGTTATGCTCGTTACTGGCGAAAAAACGTGCAAGGTGAGAGACCTGCGTTCGGGCAGCTTGCTCGCGGAAAGGGAGTTCGGTGACATCCTAATCAGAGGGATCGCTATCTCGCCCGACGATAGGATGGCTGCAATTATACATCAACAAGGTGTTGTGCTTTGGCATATTGAACGCGATGTCTTGACATCGCTTGAGGGTGGAGCGAATGCATCCATTTGCCAACTGGCATTTTCGCCAAGTGGCGACCGAATCGCAGCTTTAGCTGAGATGAGAATCTTACTGTGGGATGACAAGGGGAATCCAGTGCGGCTAATTGAAAGGGAAGAGATTGATTCCTTTTGCACTAACCACGACTTCAAGGCGGATGCTTCCTTCTTGGGGCGGCGTGTTTTCTTCTCTCCTGACGGCAAGTGGTTTCTTGTTGCGGGCGATGAGGTTCTCGGACTGATATTGGACGCGACGAAAGGTGACTTGATTAGCGGCTTCGGGCATTGGGATGAAGACAGGAATCATATCGCAAATGTAACCGTCATGCCTATGGTTGAAGGAACACGCAAAACAAAATATGTTCTTTCGTCAACAGAAGGCAGCGTGCGCTTGTGGGAAGTGCCCTCCGCTCGTCAGGTGAGTATTCTTCGTTGCCCAAATAGCTACAGGTCATTCGGGTTTGGTGCCACCTTCTTGCCTCCCGATGGAGAATTTCTGGCATTCGACATCATTCGACCCGGCATGTCCACTTCGCCGGCTCGTCGGGCCGTCGTCATAACTAGGTTTCCCCGGGTATTCTCGGATGCGTTGAAAGACCCTATTGCCACGCTCGATATTTCAAGGGGATTGGCGCGAAGAGGGATTGTCACCTCAGGGTATCTGGGAGTTGAAACCTCTTCAGACGGCAAGTATCTGCTGACGGACGTTTACCTCTCTGATGATAAGTGCCAAAAGACGCTTTGGAGAACTCAAGATTGGGAGGCCATAGGGTCTTTCAGCCTGCCTGGCTGGGCTTGTTTTACGCCCGACAGCAGATTGTTGATGGTTGGCAATGGGAAGGCGCGCGTTATGGTTTGGGAATTGCCAGGTGCCAGGCATTAGTCTTCTCGATGCTGTGGGGCTTAGGGGACCGTGCTAAGCCGGCAGATTCCGGCGGGTGAAAGTGCGCCTTGGCAGGCGTATAATATATGAAAAGAGGCCAGTGGAGCGATCGTATGACACCCCAAAAAACGTGTCGTCGGGAAGAGGCGAAAGCCATAAGCCCTGAACGGTGCGCAACTTCCAAGAGGCAGTTTCAGTGCATCGAGTGGGATGCTCTCAATCGTCTT
>CAYMFW010000415.1:0-2974 GCA_964389785.1 uncultured Planctomycetota bacterium | reverse complement strand
CCGGCTCGACGAACGGATAGATGTTCCCGGTGGAGAACGCGACGATGTTGCTCTCCGCGAAGTGATGGGCCGCGTTCGAGGGAACCAGCGCGTTGATGGCCCAGGTCAGCTCCTCGCTGCCGCCGGTGCCGAACTTCCTGCCGGCCATGAAGACGACGTTGGGTACCTTGGGGAGTGTCGCCACCTGGTCGCGGTCCAGCAGGTCGCACGCGATCGCGTCAATGCCGATGTCCTGCACTCGTTCCCGGGCGGCTTCCTGCGGGAAGAGGTCGACGCCGATGATCCTCTTGTCGACACCGGCCTCCTTTACCGCATTCACCGCCACGGTGCCGAGGGACGTGCCCATCTTACCCCCGATGCCCAGCACCAGGATATCGCCCTCCAGCCGCTTCATCATCTCGATGCAGCGCGGAGAGGGTATGGAAAGCAGTTCGTCCAGCCGGGCTTCGTCCGAAATCTCCTCGGGAAAGGGGTTCGCCATCGTGTTCCTCCTATAGAGCGATGAATGTGAAAAGACCGTGAAAAATGCCAGAAGGGCGGTGGATTGTC
Organism: uncultured Planctomycetota bacterium; assembly: GCA_964389785.1. Lineage (GTDB taxonomy): Bacteria > Planctomycetota > CAYMFW01 > CAYMFW01 > CAYMFW01 > CAYMFW01. The sequence goes on along the minus strand of CAYMFW010000415.1, from coordinate 2,425 downwards.
AACACCTATTCCCCGCCCCGCCTTGTGTCGGAGGGGTGCGCGCGTTTAGAATGAAATCTTTGAACTGAGAGGACCTCCCGAATGACGGACGCACCGGAAACGAAGCTGAAGCAGGACCTGCTGAACGTGTCGCCCGCGTCGCTGGCGGACTGGCTGCATGCGAAGGGTCAGCCCGCGTTCCGGGTGGAGCAGATCCTGGAGTGGGTCTACCGGGTCCGCGTCCTGTCGTTCGAAGAGATGACGAACGTGCCGCTCCACCTGCGGGCCGAGCTGGAGGCCGACTACCGGCTGACATCCCTGAAGATCGTCGCGACGCGCACCTCCCGGGACGGCGAGACGGGCAAGCTGCTGTTCGAACTGGACGATGGTGAGCGTGTCGAAGGCGTCTGGATGAACGACGAAGACCGGTTCACGTTCTGCGTCTCGTCCCAGGCGGGCTGTCCGCTGGACTGCCGGTTCTGCGCCACGGGTCAGCTGGGCTTCAGCCGGGATCTCACCGCGGGCGAGATACTCGGCCAGGTCACGGCGCTCGCGCGGGAGACCGGCGACCTGAGAAACATAGTCTTCATGGGCATGGGGGAGCCGCTGCTGAACCTGGACGCGGTCATACCGGCGCTGCAGGCGCTCACCGACGAGAGATGCTTCGGACTGGGCGAGCGCAGGATCACGGTGTCCACCTCCGGGATCGTTCCCGGGATAGGGAGGCTCGCCACCTCTCCGGCCAGTCCCAACCTCGCGCTTTCCCTCAACTCTCCGTTCAACGAGCAGAGGAACAACATCATGCCGGTCAACAAGAGCAACCAGCTGAAGGACGTCCTGCAGGCGTGCCGGCTGTACGCGTCGCAGACCGGCCGTCGGGTCTCGCTCGAGTACGTGATGCTCCGCGGGGTGAACACGAGCGTTGCCTGCGCCCGGGCGCTGACCGACCTCGCCGCAGACCTGGACGCGATGGTGAACCTTATCGCGCTGAACCCGTTCCCCGGGTGCATCTTCACTTCCCCGACGCGCGACGAGATCACCCGTTTCCGGGCCGCGCTCGTGAGACGCGGCATCAACGTCACCCAGCGGTACAAGAGAGGGCGGGATATCGGCGCGGCCTGCGGGCAGCTGCGAGGCGAAGGGTAGCTCGCGGGAGCGCCCCTCGCTCATTCCCGGCGCCCGTTACGGAACTGGGCGCCTCCGAGGCAAGGTTCGCCGGCAAAAGGAAAGGTCCGCCTGTGGGCGGACTGCCCGGCGAATCTAGAACCCGCTCAGTGCGCCCCCGCTTCGCCGATCCGGCGGAGTCGGTTAAAGGCGCGCTTCTTTTCGGACAGGTCGGCGCGTGACGCGTTCAATGCCTTCCGGAAGACCTCGATCGTCTCGTCGTACGTGTCGCGGGCGACCGGGAACGGTATGCCGTCCTTTCCGCCGTGGGCGAAGCTGAAGCGGGCGGGGTCGCGGAAGCTGGGTTCCGCGCCGTAGACCAGCTCGGAGACTAGGCTGAGGGCGCGAATCGTCTTTCCTCCGACGCCCTTCATGCCGAGAAGTGACTCGAAGTTGGCCGGCTGGGATTCGTAGGTCGAGACGAGGATCCGTTGGAAGTGCCCGGACGAGATATCGCTCGTGTCTATGCCGTGACGGCGGGGCATGTCGAGCGTGGCCGCCGCTTCGATCTCACGGAACAGCCTGGCCGGGTCCAGGCGCGCCGCCTCGGCCGAACGGTCCCTGGCGTTGTCGCTCTCCTCGGCGACCATGTTCAGCACCTTCTGCTCCTTCCGGTCGGCACAGACCGCGGCGTGCGGCTCGCAGACGAAATCCGACACGTCTTCGCCGCGCCAGTGATAGCGGCGCGCCATCCGGTTGCGCTCATTGATCCCCTGCTGGACGACGCACCATTTCCCCTCGTCGGTGAAGAAGAAGCTGTGATGGTACAGCTGGTAGCCGTCTTGGATGGCCGCGGAGTCCACCTTGGCGGACATCCGGCTGGCGTAGACGAGCGGGGTCGCGTCCGTGCCGGTGGTGTCGCACACCTTCTCGATCTCCCCGGGGGTTTTGCGCGACGTCCCGCCCTTGCCCCCGGCCGGATGAAATCCGAGCCCGCCGACGCGCTTCAGCCCTTCTTTCAGCGCGCCGCACACCGTGGTGGTGACGCCGCTCGAATGCCAGTCGAAGCCCAGCACGCAGCCGAAGGCCTGGAACCAGAACGGGTCCGAGAGCCGCCGCAGCATGTCGTCGGGGCCGAACTCGCCGATGACGTAGACGGAGACCTCCCGCGCCAGCTTCTTCATACGGCCGAAGAGCCACGCGGGGGCCTTTCCTCCGTGAAGGGGAAGATTGGCGCTGCCTGTCTTCATGGCGTCGCCGATTATTCGTCAAAAGGTGTTTGCAGTCAATCGGACGGCCTGTACAATCCCGCGTACGTTGAGACGACGCTTCCGCCTGGGCC
>CAYMFW010000414.1:0-2984 GCA_964389785.1 uncultured Planctomycetota bacterium | reverse complement strand
ACCGCGTCGGTAATTACGCATTCGTCATCCCATATATGACACCCCCGGCACATGTCGAACCGGTTCCTGTCCCCGAAGGCGTGACACCGGCGCAGCTCCTCGTACCGCTCTCCCTTCCAGATTTCCTCTATCGACTGTCGAGATACGTCGCCCATGACATGCGTCACCTTGTAGTCACATCCGCACAACGGGACCCTTCCGTCCGCCTTGATCACCATCGTGGAAAAAGGCGATATGCAGGGAACGTCTGCGTACCGAGCCACGTCATCCGCCGACTCACGCCCGGCCTGGTTACCCCATGTGTGCACCTTCTTCGCATAGACCCGGTCCCTTCTTCCTGCCTTTGACCTCCAGAACTCCATCCAGTCCCCCACCTCGTGCCGGTTCTCTTCGAGCACCACCATGCGAATACGGATCGTCATCCGCGAACCCCTCTCGTCACGCACCCGGATGAGTCCCAGCGCATTCTCCAGAACCACGTCGTAGTCCAGCCCTCTGCGCACCGACTCGAACGTCCCCTTCGTTGCGCCGTCGATCGAGACCATCACGTCGTCCAGGCCGACGTCAATAAGCTCGTTCACCCTCCGGGCTTCGAGCAGCTGCCCGTTCGTCGAGAAGGTGACCTTCTTCACTCCCGCCTCCTTGAGAAGACGCACCCTGTCCACCAGCGCCCTATCGAGCAGCGGCTCCCCGTCCCTGGCCAGACACACCACCTCCACCCAATCGTCATGCCGCGCTGTTTCCCGAACGAACTTCTCGAACAGCTCCCCGCTCATGGTGACCGCCCCGCCCTTCTCCCAATCAGCAACGGAACACATGATGCAGCGAGCATTGCAGGCGTTGATCGTTTCGATCTCGAAGTACTTCGGGAAGCGAAGGCAGTCACCGAGTTCATTCAGGGACAGCCGGCACGCCAGCGCCCGGTTTCTCTCGTTCTCAGGAAACGCCATCACCGAACACCGAATACCCTGCGGACGGCTAGGCACATACCGACCCCGGAAAACCCTGGGGTTCCAGACGGTCCCTCATGGAACGCATTACGTCCCGCATGGGGGTAAAACTCATCCCGGTCGCCCTCTCGAACCTGCCACCGTCGAGGCTGGTGCGCAACGCCCGCTTGTCGAGAAAACCGAACTCCTCCACCGGCTTTGTCACGACGTCCGTGTCAAGGCCACACACTTCAAGGAAATCCCTCGCCAGCTCTTCGCGCGAGTAGACCTCGGGATTGACCAGGTGGTACAGCCCCGTCAGGTTCCTGCGAATCCCTTCGAGCGTTCCCCTGGCCACATCACCCGCGCACGTGGGTGAAAACGTCTGCTCCCGAATACACAGGATCATCCTCCCCTGTCGGACGGACTGGTACCAATCCGAGAACATGTGCTGCTCGCGCGGATCCGAACCAACGATCTTGCTCAGTCTCAGAACGAGGGCCTTCGGAACATTCTCCAGAACGTACCGTTCCACGACGCTCTTCTGTCGGCCGTATTCATTGACGGGATTGGGCGTATCCTCTTCGCTATAGCCCCCGCGAGACCCGTCAAAGACATTGTCCGTTGAAAGAAATACCGGCCTTATCCCCAGCTGCGTCATCTCCTCCAGAAGACGAATAGTGTGTTCTACATTCACCTTATGGCTGAGTTCCTTCTCCGAGAAACAGCGATCGATCTTGGAGATAGCGGAGCAGATGACACCGGACGCCCCTCCCTCGGATTTCAGAAAACTCTTTCCAACGGCCGTCTCAATGCTGTCATTCAGCATATCGAAGCGGAGAAGACCGTCCCGTTTCGAATTGCACCACGTGCCGACCGCCGCATGTCCCTGGCCCCGCACATGACTCAGGATGTGGCTTCCGACGAAACCGGATGCCCCGATGACGATAATCTTTTTCATGGATTGCGGGGACCCCTGCTCCTAGACAAACGGCACGTGTTCCCTGTCCGCCCCGAGGTATTCCAGAATCATCCTGTTCTTGCCGTCCGCGACGCAGTGGTGGTTGCAGTCCTCCCGCGGGTCTATTCTGTAAAATGCCGATTCGTCCTCAAACCAAAACTCCTTGAACCTTCTTTCCCGGAGCGATCCCAGCAGACCCGCCTCCTGGTTGTACGCCTTGTCCTGACAGCTGTACACGTTCAGATCGGCCCCTATCACCGGTAGGACCTGAAGGTACGGACACCACTCGTAGTCCTTCGAGAAGCTGTCGCCCATCAGATGGTAGCTGTCGTGGATACCTAACCCGTCCCCGACCAGCTCACTCACGCACCTCTCGATCTGTTCCCTCACCTTGTCGAACACGACCCGGTGGTACTCATCGTTCTCCGCGCCGCTGTTGCTCACGATGCAGGGGGAAATCTTCACGCTGTCGACTCCCGCGCCCATGAGTTCTTCCGCCAGCGCGTACACGTGCGGCGCATTCTCCCGATCCACCACGATGCTCGCCCCCAGATGACAGGAGCCGCCGAGCGCGCTGAAGGCCCTCATGTTCGCCATCACCGTCGAGAACTCTCCGACCGGAACGCCCCGGTAGCGCGCGTAGCTCTCGTCGTCCCATCCGTCGATCGAAACCCGCAGCCAGGTACCCCGCTTCGAAAACAGCCCGGCGAGTTCCCCCTTCAGCCCCGACCCGTTCGTCAGGCAGGCGAACGACACGGAGCTCTCGGACAGCGCGCGAACCGCGTCGATGAGGTGCGGATAGCAGAACGGATCCCCCCCTCCGCTGAACGTGACCGCCTTCACGTCCATCCCGACCAGATCTTCGATGATCTCCATCATCTTCTCCCTGGGGATCGACTGTCGAGGGTTCATGTGCGCCCCGAGCTGCATCTCGTCGTTCCGGTACGCGCAGTACCGGCAGCGATGATTGCAGACGTTGGTCGGCTTGATCCTCACGTGAATCGGAGGCAGCGTCACGCCGCTTCCCGACGGCAAGGAGTCAATCTTGTCCGTGAAGTGAAATATCTTCAATCCTGTATAGAAGAGTCCCATCC
>CAYMFW010000413.1:0-2990 GCA_964389785.1 uncultured Planctomycetota bacterium | reverse complement strand
CAGCTGGCTCGTGATGAACGCCAATGAAGACCCGAGCGCCGCGAACGCCACGCCCCCTCCGAGAAGCACGTCCCTCATCGTCCCCGAGGCCGACTGCGCCACCGGCTTGACCGGCTCCGGCGCGGCCTGAATCCCGGCCCGCACCTTCGCGTCCAGGTTCGCGAACCGCGCCGTCGTCATCTTCTCGATCTGCTTCTCCACAGAAGATCCCAGCGAGATGAACGGCGCCTTCACTGCCTCCCACAGGCTCACCGGCTTGCGGATCATCTCGACCACCCTCGCGTCCCACTCCCTTCCGTCCATCGTGAAGAAGATCCCTCTCTTCCCTTCGGCCAGGTTCCCCGCGTCGCCCGCGGTGACCGGGGTCGCCACGGTGAAGGCCCCGTCCGCCTCCCGGCCCGCGACCTCCACGTACATCAGAAACACCTCCGCGAGTTCGGCCGTCTTCTTGTGCTCCGCCCGATCCGTCACCTTCACGTTGAAATCGAACTGCCTGCCGTCCATCACCAGACTCCCCATCTGGAACAGCGACCGCACCTCCGGATCGTACAGCCGCGGCATCGACACCACGTTGTTGGCGAGCTCTATCAGATACTTGCGGTACAGGATCAGCTTCTCGATCGTGGCCATCTCCGCAACCTCGCCGGCCACCGCCGCGTCCGCGTCGATAAGCGCCCGCACCTTGCCGGCGTACCGACCGTCCACGTAGTCCCGGAGCCTGTCCGCTCCCAGCTTCTCGACCGTCCCGCCCCTCTTCCCCTCTATCCACTCCCGGTACGGTCCGAACAGCTTCTTCACCTGCTCCCACTCGTTCCGCACAAGTGCCTTCCTCTTCCCAAGCGCCCTCGTCACCACCTTCTCCCTGAGGTCCGCCAGCGCGGCGGCGTAGCGAGGATTCACGCTGCCCTCGAACTCCAGCGCGCCCGTGCCGTCCACCTCGGCGAGCGGCGCCTTCTCGATCATCCCCTCCATCGCCTTCAGATCCGACGGGGCGAGCGCCTTGATGTCCGCCTCCTTCAGACCGACCGCCCCCTTCAGGTCCGTCTTGAAGCGCACGATATCGGAAAGAGAGAAGAACTCGTCGACCTTTTCCCCGATCGCGCCCAGCGCGGCGTACGCGCCCGCGGTCTCCTCTCCCCACACCATGATCTCCCTCTTCTCCCGGCCGGCGACCGACCACCCCAGGTAACCGGACGCCTCCTTCAGAAAATGCTCCAGCTCCCGGGCGCCGATCCCCGGCTCGCCCGACGCGTCTCCCTTGCCCCCTACCGTATCAAGAATGTCGCGCGCGAACTGCTCCACCTCCGGCTCCGCGCACGCGTTCGGCGGAATCACCCCGTCGCCGTTCGCCGCAGCGTCCGACAGTATCTTCTGGCGGTTCCTCACGTCGGACAGCCCGATCTCACACGCGTCCGGCTTTCCGATATTGCTCAGTATCCGCTCCGCTCCGGCGCGAAGCCTGCGCCCCGCCTCATGTTCCGTGTTGATCGAGGCGAGCGGCAGCGAATCCGAATCCACCCCGAGACCGCTCGTGTCCGTCAGCATCTCGAACATCCAGGAAATCGCGCACCGCAATTCATCGGTGCGTATCCGCCCGTTGTCGTCCGTGTCCGCGTATTTCAGAAACTGAGGATCGCAATTCAGGCCGTCGGTCGGCGCGCTGGTCGCCACCCACCTGGCCTCCTCGAAATCCAGTACCGCCCGGAGGTCCTCGGCGTCGTCGATCCGGAGCTGATACGTTCCGCTGTAGTTCTTAAGAACGGGCCTCTTTCTCATGATTATCCACCTCGCTCTCGATTACGCACTCCATAGACCGGACAGTATAGGCAAAAACCCCGGTGAAGCCAAGCTGCAGCGGCCGACCGGACCCGGTTGACCGAAGATGCACGCCGCGCGTACAATACTCCGATGAAACCGGGAACAAAACAGCTGGGAACCGTATGCTTCGGCATCATCGTCGCCGTGGTTGGCATCTGGCGCCACCTCGAAAGCGGCGGCAACGCCAAAGCCCTCTGGTTCGGCGTGGTGATGGGTGGAATCGCCCTTCTCGGCGCCCTCCTCCTCTCCCTCAGAAACCGAATCCTGGGATACGCCCTCGTCGTCCTCTCCCTGGCCTTCGTGACAGGATGGTTCCTTCACCGTACGCTCTCCGGCCACGAGGAGGGACTGTCCGCCCGAATCGTCCTCATTCTGGCCGCCTGCGCTGTCGAAACGGCCGTTCTACTGATCCCCTCCGGACAACCGGAATCGCCAGATCGGGCTCCTGACGGCGAATAGGGCCTTTCCAGCTTGTAGGAAAATTCCTACAAGAAGTCGAGACTTAGTCTGATTGACAAAATCTCCTTTCTCCATAGAATATCAGTGTCCGTGACCCACGGTGATGAGATCGCGGTATCGTGGAAGACTGGAGCACAGTCGCCACTGGACATCTGGGGCAACAGAGACAGGGGTTGCCCCTCTTTTTTCGTCAAGCCGCCAGAACGTTTCCTCACTCATTCTCGGCGCCCATCAATCGAAGGGGGCGCCTCCCCCCTTCGGCCCTGAGCTCCGGGCCCCGAGCGAAGTCGAGGGGCGAGACAAGCTTCGGCCGGACAAGGTATCGGGCCCCGGCCGAACCTGGAATCCGCTCGGCAACGCCCTGTCGGCTTCGGCTTGATTCTCGTCGTCTCCGGCCGTTGACACCGCCCATCTAATCGGAGAGAATGCGCCCGCTTCGCGGGCGTAGCTCAATGGTAGAGCAGTGGCCTTCCAAGGGGAAAGGCCGTTTTTAGAAGTGTTGGCCGGGTCTGAGTTTATGACGTAAATTCAGGCCCGGCTTTTTCTTTCTTCGGCGGCGTTCGGCGGGGTTCGGCGGGGTCCGGGAGAAATCGGACGCGAGCAGACTACAAATAGACTACCACAAGCGGCTTTCTTGCATGATAAAATTGTATTGGAATTGTCGGAGGTGGAAAAGAATCACCCGGTTAAACGTACCATCCGATAATAGCAAG
>CAYMFW010000412.1:0-3000 GCA_964389785.1 uncultured Planctomycetota bacterium | reverse complement strand
AGGAGGTCAACATGATACAGGGAATCAGTATGCAGCTTCCCGAACGATTCAAGATCAAGATCGGCGGGAAGGGACAGGAGCGGCAGGGCAAGCGCGGCGCCTTTCGCCTCCCGGTGAAGTGGCCGTTCATGAAAATCTGCCGCAACGAGCGCGACGAGGACGGCAACTTCATCATCGACGAGGACCTCACCGAGTCGATGGGAAGCGAAATCTTCGAGTGGAAGGACTCGTCCGGCAAGGTCTGTGCCAGTGGTCCCCGGGTGATCGGCCCGATTGCGTTGCTATACAACGACCCGGACCTCAACATGTTCACCGCGTACCGATGCTATGCCGGTCGTACGTGCGCCTGCAGAGGCAACGGGGTAACGGCGAAGCAACTGAACGATAACGGCGAGTGGGCTGAGGTTCAGTGTCCGTGCAAGAAGCTGACGGGGAAGAACCCGACGTGCAAGCCGAATGGGATCTTCTCGTTCCTGTTCCCGGACGCTCCGCTGCAGGGCGTAGCGAAGTTCCGTACCACGAGTTACAACTCCATTCGTTCCATCGCGGGCGGCATGGAGCTGGTGCGATCCCTCACCCGCGGCCGGCTCATCGGCATCCCGTTCTTCCTTCGCCTCAACGAAACTCAGGCGCAGGTGCAGGGCAAGGTACAGACGATCTACTACCTCTCCCTTGAATGCAACGACACCATGAGCGGCATATGGGGCAAGATGATTGAGTACACGAAGAACGAGGCCGCGCACCTGGTCGAAATCGAATATGCGGAGACCGAAGCCCGGAAGCAGATTGCGATGGATGCCGACATCATCGTTGATGCCGACGGCGATCCCGACGTGGACGAATACTACCCTCAGTACGAGGAGACGGAGAGCGGCGCGATTGTGGACAAGGCCACTGGCGAGCTCGTCGAGTCGGCACCCGTCGAAACGAAGGAGCCCAAGTTCCCCTTGAAGCAGAAGAAGGCCCCGGACCCCGAGCCGGACCCTGAGCCCGAGCCGGAGCCCGAGGAGGATGAGTCACCATCGGAACCCATAGATATAGGGAAGGGAGGTTTCATTTGAAGCCCATAACGCTCAAAGCCAAGAAGTTCGAGGGACTCAAGAAGGTCGATGTGACCTTCGATCAGCCGCTTTCCGTGGTGCTCGGCATCAACGGAGCCGGTAAGACCAGTGTGGCCGATGCGTTCCGGTATGCCTCCGGGGCTCCCGTGCGTTCGCTGCCCTTCAAGGAGAGCGGCGACCTGGGGCTCGACGGCGACGACTATAGCGTCGAGGTCGGCGTGGGGAAGAAGTCGCTCAAGGCGACGAAGTCCGTCCGGCCGAAGGAGTCGGAGGTCAAAGAGGTACTCGGCGTCTCGAAGAAGGCCGTCGAGTTCTGTCTGGACTCCGACAAGATGCTGGCCGCACAGCCGAAGGATCTCAAGGACCTGCTGGCCGAGGTTCTGCAGTTGGAGTACGACTGGAAGGCCGCATGTGAGGAGCGGGGGTGCGAGAAGCACAAGCTGGCCGTACTGCCGAAGGAGGCGAAGAAGGCCGTCAAGGAGGCCGAGTCTCGTCGTGCTGGATGCAAGCAGGAGAAGGTGGAGGAGCCCGAGGACGAGGAGGTCGAGGTGCGCGGAGGCACCGCGAAGCTCTCGGAGATCCCCCTGGCCGCGATCGAGAAGTCGATCGAGGAGAAGGAAGCGGAGTACGAGACCGCTGTTGGCCGTCATGCTTCCATACTCGACCGGCGGCTCGACGATGCCAGCCGCACACAGGCCGAGGATGAACTGCAGGACCTTCAGCAGAGGCTCGAAGCCATCCCTGACGTGGCCCCCGACAAGGAGAGGCTAGCTGAGATCGAGAAAGAGAAGCTGAATCTGCAGGCACAGCACAACGAAATGCAGCTTCGGCAGAAGGAAATCCAGGCCGCGTGCGGGAAGGCCGAGGAGGTTCTGGGAATCGAGCTGTGCCCGAAGTGCCGGAAGCTCGTGGACTCAAGGCTCTCGAAGGGCAAGGGGCAGGACCGGGCCATCGAGGGCAAGCTCGCCAAGACCGTCGAGAAAATCACCGATCTCATCAAGGAGGAGGGCCGACTGAGCGCCAAGGTAGACGCGGTCGAGGACGAGAGAGAGCTTCGCAACAAGATTCGGAAGCTCAAGGAGACCCTGGAGTCTCAGACGAACATCGAGGACCTTGAGGCCCTCAAGACACAGCTGGACGAGTTTCAGGAGCGGCTCCAGTTCGGGCGTCGCCTGCGTGACAAGTTGCGTGACTACCACAACGCGCTTGAGGCGTACAACAAGGCACAGGAAAACTCCGAGGTCGCACAGGCCGAGTGGGACGCATGGGACAAGATAGCCAAGACGATCCCCGAGGTCGAGAAGGCCGGCGTGGCGTCTGGGATGGACCCGTACCGCGCGGCGATTGCGAAGTATCAGGTGCTCGACGGGGAGATCGAAATCTCCGAGGACCTGGTCGTGAGGTACGCTGGCAGGAGGTACGAGCTACTGTCGGACAGCGAGCGGTATCGGGTGAATCTGGTGCTGTACTTCGGCGTGGTCGAGATGTTCGATTTCCCGTTTGCCCTGGTTGACCGCGGCGACATTGTCGTCACCGACGTCTACAAGGACAAGATGCTCAAGGCCCTTGTGACGGTAGCGTCGCAGAGGCCGGTGATATTCCTGCAGGCGCGGCTGAACGATGAGGAGATCGAGGAGGCGGCGAAGAAGAAGGTCAGCGGGATTGGCTTCTATCATGTGGTCGGACAGACCGTGAAGAGGCTGGCGTCGTGAAGAGGGAGTTGAAGCAGGTTGACCTCCTGCGGTTGGAGCGGGCCAAGCGCTCGGGATACCACTCGCCCGGGCGCGGCCCCTCCTTCTTCGCGAAGCATTTGCTCGACATCATCGGGGTACTCGTGGTCTACGTGTTCTGCGTCTATGCACTCGGCTGGATTGTGCCGACGCTGCTGTTTGGTTTCATGGGCGTCATTGCATGGGCCGTGTCCGATGAAGAGGGGAGG
>CAYMFW010000411.1:429-3005 GCA_964389785.1 uncultured Planctomycetota bacterium | reverse complement strand
ATCGTCGGGATCCACGTCACGGCCATCTTCTCGATCTCGACCTCCGGGTCGCCGTGCAGGAATTCATCGCAGGTGTTCGACCAGTCCACCCAGGTGCCGAGGGACTTGAGGTGCTCGTGTATTTCGGAAGCTTTCATTTGACTGCAGCGGTCCCCATTCTTTTCGTCTCAGAGTATTTTGAAATTTTGAGAACGTCCCCTATTTGGCGGTGGTTTTGAGATCGGGGAGGGGGGCGCCCTTGGGGTTGGTGAAGCGGGCGCACATCCCGTAGCCGCCGGAGCCGTTCGTGATCTTCACCACCAGCGTATTGGCTCCCTTCTTCAGTTTACACTTGGCCTTGTCCTCGCCGGGGTTCACCCCGCGGGCGACCTTGTTGGCGTGGATCTGCTCGCCGTTGAGCCACGCCTTCACCGTATCGTCGCTTCCCAGCTCCAGGACGGCGTCCCGGTCCTCGGGCGATTCCACCTCCACGCGCAGGTACGTCGCGCTGTTGTCGCCGCACTTCAGGGCGTTGAGGTCCACCATGTAGGGGGCCCCTGCGGCACCTCCCGTCACCTCCCGCCATTTCACGTCCTTCGCGTCCGGCTTCTCCGGCGGGAACGCGACGTCGAACAGGGCCATCCCGTCCTTGCCCTGTTCGGTGTACGGGCCGGAGAGCATCCACTTGACGATGAACCCGATATACTTCTCCATCTCGGCCAGCGCCGCCGCCGCTTCCTTCTTCACGCCGCCGTCCTTCGCCTTCTCGGAGAGGTCCCGCAGCACGTCCCGCGCCTTCTCCGGCTGGGAGACCGTCAGGGTGCGGACCGCGTTCAGGGCCAGCCGCTCCGCCGCGCCCGCCAGCTTCTCGTCCGCCCGGTGCGTTGAGGCGATCTCCAGCAGGGCCTCCGCGTCGCCGGCGTTCGGCCACGCGGTGAGCGACTGAAGCGCCGCGATCTTGCAGTCGGCGTTCTCCGAGGCCAGCTCCTTCTTCAGCGCGTCGAGCACCTTTGCGCCCCCGAGTCCCCCGAGGGTCTTGATGATCGCCAGCCGGTCCTTCCCCTCGGCTTTCCCGAGCTTCGCCAGCACCTGGTCCCCGAACTCCTCGAGACTCGCCATGTCCACGTGGCTGGACATCCATCCGAGCACCGCCGGGGTCGCGGTGATCCGGAGGGTCAGCTTCTCGGTGCCCTGCACCTTCGACAGGTCGGGCATGTTGAACATGTGCTCGGCCGGGAGCCCGTCCCCCTTGTCGTACAGCCGTCCCACCCCGACGCCCCGCTTGTCCCTTCCGACGGATATCTCCGCGCCGAAGGCCTTGCCCATGTACTTCTCGCCCATCCAGCCGACGAGCACGATAGGGCTTTTGATCACCAGCTTGATCTTCCCGTCCTCGCACCGGTACTCGTACGCCAGATCGACCTTGGCCCGGCTGCCGAACGGCATCACCGGGGGATTCCTGTCGTCCTTCTTGATCTCGCGGAGCGTCTCCTCGTGAGGCGCCCAGAGGTACTCCACCTTGTTCGTCCGGGTGTTGTACATGAAGCCGTAGAGCATCCTGTACTTGCCCGGCGGGAGCGCGAGGGTCTGTCCGGAGATCGCGGCGAAGGTGAGTTTCCCGTCCTCCGAGGCGAGCGCCCCGTGGCACTGGTAGTCCTTTTCCCTGGTGCTGAACTGCATCGGCACGTTCACCGTGTCGCCGGCGACGGGGCTGAACACGGCCGACAAACCGTCCTTCGCGATGCTGACGATCTTGAATACCCCCTTCTTCGTCGCGATCGTCTCCGCGAGTGGCGCGAACACGTCCCCCTTGCCCGGCGGCGCGACCTTCACCACGTCCTTCTCAATATCGTACGTTCCGTCCGTATCGACGTCGTAGAAACACACGTCCATCTCGCCGAGCGTGCCGGCCATCACCGAGCCGCTGCGGTACCACACCGCGCCGTTGCCCGCGTACGTGACGGAGCGGGGGAACGCCAGCATGTAGTTTCTGCCGCCCAGGTCGAACTCAGCGGTCGCCAGGCCGTAGCCCTTCCTCTCGAGAGGGACCTCCTTTCCGCCCGCCTTCAGGCTGAAGGACGCCTTGCCGTCGAAAACAACCGTCACCTTCGTGCCGGCGAGGTCGAAGCTCTTTTCCTTCTCCGTGGCGCTGAAGCCGAGCCGGTTCTCCGGGATGATGAGGCCGGAGTACGTTACGACGGGGCAGCCCTCCTTCTGAATGAAGTCCCTCGGTGTCAGTATCGTGGTGGGGTGCTCTATCCGCACCGGTTTCAGCTCCACCGTGATGTCCTCCGCATATGAGAAAAGGCCGAGCACGAAGACCGCGAACAGGGCAATTCCAGTCGAATAGCGATTCATCCGCGCACCTCCCGAGTGAAATCCCGGATTGAAAATCGAGCGATATCCAGCGTGACGGACCATTCTAGCCGAAGGGAGTGAAGGATGTCAAAAGACAATGGACGACAGGGGCGGACACGATTTTTAACTCAAGACCTGACGCCGTACGGGTTGACACCCCCGGAATCGTGGGTATAATATAGTACTAGGAGAATACCTTATGCCGAAATCTCGGAAGCTGCTTGGGACGATTCTCATGG
>CAYMFW010000411.1:0-419 GCA_964389785.1 uncultured Planctomycetota bacterium | reverse complement strand
ACAGCTTGACGAGGCACTGATGCTGCAGCATGAAGGCCATCACCGGCTCGGGGAGATCCTCATAGAGCTCGGGTACGTCAGCCCCCGCCAGATCACCGAGGCGCTCAGCGAGCAGTTCGACATGACGCTGATCGACCTCCGCGGCATGCAGATCTCCCCCGACATCACCGAGCTGGTCCGCCACGATCTCGCCAAGGAGCACAAGATAATCCCGATCGCGAGGAAGGAGGGGTGTGTCACCGTCGCGATGAGCGACCCGCTTGACCTGTACGCGCTGGACAACCTCCGCTTCGTGCTGAACACCGAGATAGAGTGCGTGCTCGCGCCGATAGAAGACATCGAAGCGGCGATCCACCGGCACTACGGCATGGAGGAGCAGACGGTGGACAGCATGCTCCAGGAGTTCACCGAGAGCGACA
>CAYMFW010000410.1:0-3045 GCA_964389785.1 uncultured Planctomycetota bacterium | reverse complement strand
CTATCGAAAGCGGTTCCCTCGATGTCATCCTCGAGTTTGTCTTTGAACATCACGAAGAGCTTCTGGCACTATTCGCTTTCGATGGTGGAAAAACGTTTTCGGCGTCCATATCCTTCCTGATTGAAAAGGCCATCGAGCTTCGACGGATTTTCACAACTATGCTCGAGAACAATCTGAAACCGAAGGTGAATATCGCCAACATTGCGACGGGGGAAAATGCGATCACTCACAACCTCAATATTGGCGAGATAACAATAAACAACCCCAAGATCATTCTTGCGGCCATTAACAGTAGAGGTCCTGTCGATAGGCTTATCCAGTGCGTCGACGGATCCAGAGTTGAAAACATGGAATTCAAACATGGTAAGAGCGAAACCATATTGACCGAAGAAGATAGAAGGATCATAGGAACCGAGAAAGAGGAGCTTACCTCCCAGGTGGAGATCGTCGGCCGTTTGGATATGGTGGCTTTCTCTAAGCGTAGGGGTCGGCTTGTTACCGCGGAAGAATCCTATCCGGTTCGTTGGGACGAAGAAATCCGGACCAAGATCAAGGATGTGATTGACGTCACCGGCGTCATATTCCGCGTTCGTCCAATAATTGACCATCGGAGCTTCCGAGATGATCCCGTAGGCTTTCACATCCTTGATTGCCGGGACCCGCAGACTACTTTTGATTTCCCCAAGTAGTTTTACTGTCATGAATAGTGGAGGATGTTTATGGTAATCGCGATACAGAAGGAAGAGAACTACCTCTTGATTAGTGAATCACCGGAACAAGCCATCGATGTCTTCAGGGGTGATCTTGGATGGGGATCTATCGAGGATTTCGAATTCTACACCGATCAGGGTCAGCGTCTCATGTTGAGAGAAGATGATCCGGGTGCCTATAGGTTGACCCCTCACGACAGGCCAAAAAGAGAGAACCTCCTGGCCCTTTTCGAGAGTCCTGTCGAGATTCACCTCACGAAGGTGGATGGCGTCAATAGCATCACCGACCTCAAGCGAGAACTGGGCCTGGAGGATCCCAACTGACCTCTCGCCCCTCTTCTCAGCGGGGCCTGGAGCCGGTACGCTGCTTCGGCCAGGTCCCCTGGCCGGCAGCGTGCCGGCGAAAGGCGAAGGGCGGGGTGGGGATGCGGGAAGCGAGCGTAGCGAGTGCGCCGCGACCAGCCCGCCCCCCGTTGCGTTCATCGTCGGCGTACGGTCGGCGTCATACTCGTTCGGGAATGTTCTTGTCCGGTTCTGAATCCATATCTCTTCGCCCCAAGCTGAGGAGGTAGGGCGGGGACCCTGCCTCCTCAGCGCAGCCGATGGAGCCGCAAGAAGCGGCAGAGGGAAGGCGCTTGAGCGGCGCGAGCGGAGGCCGAAGCGAGCAGCGTAGGCCGTAGCCGCGACGGCGCCAGGGTGAATGCCGTCTTCTTAGGCCCCTAATGAGCCGGTTTTCCCCCGCCATTCATGATGAGTTCCCTTACCTTAACGGGGTGAGCCAGGAAAAGGGGGCGTGGGGGAAAACCTGCGGCGAGGGGCCGGCGGCGACTGAGGGTCAGGGCGCTCCGGTTCCGACCGGCCCGGTGTGGGAGGGTCCCGCACCGGGTCCGCGAGGAACCGGAGATACTTTTTGGGCGAAGACACCGGAGGTTCCGTCACTCATTCGTGAGCCCCCGCATCGTTTCCAGATTAACTGCTGCTGGGAATACTACGATATCGTCTGGTGATAACAAGGTTCCGTCGGGTCCGGGAGAAACAAGCTTTGCCACACCCGCTTCCGAATAATAGTGAAAAGGTCTGCCCCAGGGATCTCTTGTGACAGCCCCTTCTATGTATGGACCGCCCCATCCTGCGATATTAGATCCTTTCACGAGGACTGTAAGTCCCTCGTCTGTCGTTGGGTATCTCCCACAATCAGTTTCAAACACTTGGAGAGCGAGAGAAATATTCTCGCATTGCACTTGCGCCAACCTGGTTTTCTGTTCGTTTCCGAGAGGCGGTATCAACAACACGACAAGAAGCACATACACAAGATACGATCCGACCAAAGCGAGGAAGCTCGATAGAACTAATCTGGCTAGCAATCTTGGCCAAGCTCTCCTTCCCTCCGGGCGTGTCTTCTCCTCAGTCATTGTGCTGTGATAACCTTACGGAAGACATCTGGTAGCCGAAGGCGTGCCTGTTTGCTGCCAATATGAGTACACTCTGCCTTTCGCGTCCTTGGCATAGAGACACTTGTAGGTTGCAGTCCATGTACATGTCGGTGGGGTACATGGACAAGGAAGCCACACTGGCGATATGCACCATCCGGGAGATGGAAAGGTGGCTTTTGCGCCAAAGGAACAACGTGGCCGCGCCAGCATGCTCCAGGGTGGAGGTGGACTGCACTTGCAGATAAGACCAAACCCTGCAGGATCAGTAGAAGAACTGGGATTGCTGAGAACGTACGCATAAGAATTGTGAGCGTCCGGCACAATAGCAAAGAGAAAATGTCTTGTTTCCGATGGCTGCAGACTCTTCGAAAGCAAGAAAGACACCTTGTTGCGTATAGGAACTCTTTGCACTCCCGCTGTGCTCTGAGCACGGGCGGAATACCACAAGCTGGCTATTCGCTGGATAGTCTCCAGAGAATCAATGGATTCATCATCCAACAACGGTATATCCAAAGGATCCCTCGAAATGAAACGCCCCAATCCAGGTGAATACATCCTTGCCCTGAAATAGCATAAGTCACTCTCCGGATCATACCTCCTCCCCGTGAAGGTGTAATAATTCCCGGTCAACGACCCCGTCGTCTCATCGCCGTCGAACCAGTCGGAATCTCCGCCATCATCGACGTAGACGGTGACTTCCCCGTACGGCTTGTACTCATACCGTTCGATGATGTTCCCGGAGGTATCGAGGAGTGCTACGACGTTGTACAGATTGTTCGTCGTGTAGTAGAACTGCTCTTCGGAATCAGCGAAGTCCCCATCGTCGTTCGTATCGGCCCGTCCGAATATGGGCTCATCTATGTAAACGAACCCATAGTGAACTTCAGAAGTGATTGCGGAAG
>CAYMFW010000409.1:0-3061 GCA_964389785.1 uncultured Planctomycetota bacterium | reverse complement strand
AAAGCGTTGCTTCAGCTCGGACGAAGAAGGTGCAGTGCGTAGCGGTTGCTTTTTCATGTAAATGCAGGAGCTTCTGCCCGTCATGTCAGAAGCGCAGGCAGCTTGAGTTCGCCGAGTTCTGTCGGAAGGAGGTCTTCGCTCCGGTTCCGCATCGCCAGGTCGTGCTCTCTATTCCGAAGAGAATTCGCCTCCACTTCTTTCGAAACAGGAAACTGCTTTCGAAGCTCGCCCGCTGCGGGTGGGAGACCGTGCGGGACTTCCTGCAGGTGGCGGTGGGGCGCGACGACGCGGTGCCCGGCGCGGTAGTGGCGATACAGACCTTCGGCAATCTCGGGGATCTCCAGCCTCATCTTCATATGATAGTTTCGTGGGGATGCTTCGACGAACACGGGACATTCTACGCGGTGCGGGAAGCGCCCGATGCGGACATGATCGAACAGGTGTTCCGCCACAAGCTGTTCCGGATGCTGCTCGATGAGGGCGCCGTCACGGAGGATCTGGTGAACGATCTGCTTTCCTGGCGGCACTCGGGCTTCAGCGCGTACGTGGGGACCCCTGTACAGGCGCGGGATTCGGAGAGCCTGGAGTCGCTGGCGCAGTACATCGTGCGGGGCGCGGTTGCCCAGGAGCGGCTGTCGGTCTCCGAGGGTCTCGACGGCACGAGCCGGGTGACGTACCGCTCAAAGAAGGTGCACCCGGGTCACGGGGCGAACTTCCGGGTGCTGGATTAATGTGGAGACTTCATTAATGTGGAGAGTCGGTTGTAACCGAGGCAGTTGTAAGGAATAAAGATCTGATGACTTAACATTTCTGACAGCGTAATTTGGACCTTCTGGTAGGGCTATGGGGTTACGGAAAGGAGGTTCAAGTGCTGTCAAAGATACGCCCTCGATCTTATGGGCGCTACGTTTCGCTACCACTTCTGGGTCCAGTTCTTAATGAGTTCATCGATTGGTCTGAGCAGCGGGGGTACGCTGTCGGCAGCATTCAACGCCAACTTGAGGGTGCGGCACAGATTGATCGATTTCTCCGACATCGTGGGGTGCGATCTCTTTCGAATTTGAACCATGAACACTTCGCAGAGGCCCGGCGTCATTATCGTCTCAAAACCAATATGGGGAGCGCGATTGGCCGGATTGAGCAATTTCTGGCTGAGAGTGTGGGCTTGGCGCCTTTGCCTGCTCCTCGACCCACACCGAGTGGATGTGAATTGAGCCGTTATGAACGCTACCTGGAAAGGGTGCATGGATTCGCAGAGAGCACAATTCGATCTCACATCAGGTCCTTGCGAGAATTCCTCGATCATATAGGTTACGACTCAAGCTCCGAGGCGCTGAAGACACTCACTTCCAAGGAAATCGAGAGTTTCATTTGCGCTTGTGCCAAGAGGTTTAAGCGCAGCGCTCTGCAGAACCTCGCCGGATGTCTCAGGCATTTCCTTCGATATCAACACGACCAGGGAGTTGTGACCAGACCGCTGTACGCAGAGATTGACGGGCCAAGGGTTTTTCGACTCGAACAACTGCCGCGTTCCTTATCCAGGCAAGTGGTTGAAGATTTCCTTCGTTCGATTGATCAAAGTACTCGGCGTGGAATTCGTGATTACACGATTTTCTACCTGATGTCGACGTATGGATTGCGCACGTGCGAGGTTGTCGCACTCACTCTGGATGATATAGATTGGAGAGCGGGAATCATTCAGGTGCCGCCTGAAAAATCAGCCAGCAAACTCGTCTTGCCACTGACCGATCCTGTTGGAGAAGTGCTCATAAAATACCTGAAAACCGGCCGCCCCACACTTCCGTTCCGCGAGCTGTTCTTGCGGGCACGGGCGCCTCACGGCCCGGTTACCACGTACATTGTCGGTGCGGGATTCAAAGATTGGGTGAGGCGTAGTGGGTTGGATATTCCATATCGTGGTCCTCATTGCCTCCGTCACTCACAGGCAACTCACCTGCTGCGGCAGGGGGCTACCCTGAAAGAAATTGGCGATCTACTCGGACATCGAGGCGCCGAGAGTACGTGCGTCTATCTGCGATTGGCCACGGACGATTTGCGCACTGTTGCACTTCCCGTACCTCAATCGCCCGGCGCCATCCCTGCCTTGGATATTTCTCTGCCCAAGACGCAGCCGGAATCCAGGAAGCCAAGGAATGCTACGCCCGCCGGGAGTGTGGAATTCCTGAAGAGTTTTCTAGCGCAGGAGATTCGTGACTATGTTCAACTCAAACGATCGCTGGGTCGGAAATTTCGGAGCGAGACCGTGACGCTCCAATCTCTAGACACCTTTCTTGCCGGCAAGTACCACTCTTCAAGCGAATTGACACCGGAGATCTTCAACCGATGGTGCAGGACATTGAATCATGTGTCGCCAACAACTCGCCGGTGCCGCATGTTGCACGTCCGAAATTTCTGTTTGTACCACCGCCGTTCCCAGCCGAACTCCTTCCTGCCCGACATGCGGACTTTTCCGGACAGAGTGCCGTACGGCGAGCCCTATATCTTTTCCGAATTGGATGTTGGGCGGTTACTGATTGCTACGCAACAGCTTGGGACTTCCTCGCGATGTCCCCTGCGACCCCAGACAATTCGTATCGCTATAGCTCTCTTGTACACATGCGGACTTCGCCACAGTGAGCTTCTGGGCCTTCAGTTGGGTGATTACAACCTGGCAGAGAGGAGCTTGACCATTCGTGACACCAAATTCCACAAGTCCCGGATCATTCCTCTCTCGGATTCTATGGCAACCGAGCTCGGTGGATTCTTGAACCTGAGAGCCGAGGCTCATCTACCCATGGATGTTGCATCGCCGATCATATGGAATGGATACGGTGGTCCTAAAGGAAAGGGATATACACAAAGAGGGCTTCATATCACATGGGGGGCACTTTGTTTGGCACTGAGAATCTTGACACCGAAGGGTAGGCCCCCGCGCATACATGACCTTCGCCATTCGATGGCCGTCAATGCGCTACAGCGGTGGTATCAAGCTGGTGAGAATGTACAGGCAAAACTTCCTCTTTTATCTACCTTCATGGGCCATGTCTCGATCGATTCCACC
>CAYMFW010000408.1:0-3082 GCA_964389785.1 uncultured Planctomycetota bacterium | reverse complement strand
TCGCCCCTTACATTTCTACGATTGTCCCCGTCTGGACAGATGGGGACGAAACTTCTGGGTCCTTGAGCGGGAACTACTATACCTTCACCGGGCGGAGATCCGATCCCGAATCCGAGCTGATGTACTTCCGGAATCGGTACTACTCGCCGGAGCTGGGGAGGTTTGTGAGGAGGGATCCGGCTGGGTATCGGAGCGGGATGAACTGCTATTGTGCATATTTTGTTCCTCTGTATGTTGATCCACATGGCAAACAGTGTTGTGATTTGGTTTTTGACAGCGGCTCCTTGGAACTAGTGACTGCGCAACTTGGTGCTGCGAATTCTCTTGGGGGATACGGTTGGGGGTTCAAGTTCACCGCGACGGTGGTTGCCGACGAGGGGGGATCCCAAACTGCTGAAACAAGGAAGGGTTGCTGCGGAATGTACGCGTGGATCGGATCCCTTGACAGCAGTCTAGCGTTTGTATCATACGGAGACGCGATAAACGCAAACCCGATTTCTTCTGATGGGTTAAGCCTTCCGAAGGCCATCCCTTTTGCAGAGATAGAGGGCGGGGAGTTGCCTCATACGCACTATGGATTTGATCCTGAGCCTTTGGAATTGGATAAGGAGGGGGCGTTTTCCATAGGAATGGCTTGGCATTGTGATACCGCATGTGAAATGCAAGAGCTATTCAGCTATCCCAATAACGTTCCGCAAAAGAAGATAGAAATTAAGATGCCCATGGTGGCAGTCCTTGTCGATAGATGCACTCAAGATGAAGACTTTCTCGGAAATGAAGGATTCGCTGTACGTAGTGTATGGACGGCGATGATTACCGTGAACGCTGATTTAACATCGAGAGGGAAGCAGAAGTTGTTCTTCATGGAGGAGTTTGAGGCATGGATAGATGAAAAAGTCAGTTTCCCCGTTTCGATCGATGAAGATCCTCTCGTTTTCTGGTAGATTGTGAGTCCAAAATGCGGGAGGAGAAATGGGCAACAAGAGACGGAAGCACTGGAATGCATTCAAAACATAGATGGCCTTGGGGACCTTCAAGGGCGTGCGGACGCCCAGCAAGTTGAGCTTGGCATACGGTCGATCCGACGGTGATCGCGAAGTGGAAACGGCGCCTGATTGAGAATGGGGCCGCGTTATTTGTCGAAGGGAACAGTTTGAGCGGGAAAAGCGAAGAAGAAATCACCGGTTCGCTGTGCGCCGAGATTAGGCGGATGAAGATGTATGTCAATTTGAAAAGAATAGGCGTCTTGTGGTATGACCTGGACCAAGAACGTTGATCCTGGGACCATCTAGAGCCTCGTCTCCTATCGGCCGGGTGGAAAATCGGACCATTCGAAAATCCCGCTCCAAGATTCGACTCAGCACCAGGTACTCAGAAAGGTACAGAAATCGCCTCAGGGCTCCGTGGCGCGCAGCGCTCTCAGGGGGCGGGCACAGACGGACAAAAGGACTTTGATCGACGGAAATCCATTTAGCTTTTGTTGCCCAAGAAACTGTCCAAAGGAGGATGAGGGGAAGCACCCGACGGGTAGAATCATGAGTCTCAATGGGCTATTTGCGACATGCCTTTGCGGGGTGTGGAGCTTTCTTTGTCTTCTTGCATGCGGCTGTGCCAATACGGGACCATGTGGAAGCATGCAAGGCGGCCGTGTCCAGTCAGAAACCAAACTGCAGGAGCCTGTGATCATTGAGGATGTGGGGTCTTGGAGTTTGAAGGCGATCTTCATTCCGCACAGTGACGATCTACTCGTCGTACACTCCAATGGCGTATGCGCGATGTGGGATGCCCTTGTTGGAAAGAACATCTTTCGATTTGATCAACAGCGTCCGAAGGTCTCGTGTGTTGCCGTTTCTTCAACAGGAGATGTCGTTGCGACATTACAGCCAGCGGGTGAGGGTTGTGCAAGCAACATCCTTCTTTGGAATCCGACCAACGGCAGGGTCTTTTCAAGGATAGACGGAAATATTGAATGGGCCAAGAGCGTGGCTGTCTCGCCAAATGGAGAGTCAGTTGTCGCGACCGGGTTTGCATATCGTAAACGACGGCGCGAGCTTACCGTTTGCCTCTGGAAATCAAACGGTGAACGAGTATGGAAGGTATCCCAGGCTGACATCCTTCGGAACGCGGAGTCCCTGCATCAAGAGAATGATACATTCTCTCCAGATCAAGTTGGCGTTGAGTCTATCATGTTCTCCCCGGATGGTAAGATGGTTTGTATGTGCGGTCGTTTGAGGAAATACGGAATTTTGCTTGATTCAAAGGACGGCAAACTGAAGAGAATACTAGCCCACAGAGAAGATGTTATGCCCATAACCTCGGCTGCTCAGTTTCATCCTATCGAAAGATTGCTGATTACCCAGGGGTCGCATAGCGTCAAGTTGTGGCGCACAGATGGCAAGGATGAGTGTGTGCGAGTAACTGACCGACTTATGGGACCACTTTCTCCGGACGGCAAATTGATCGCACTTAAGGGGCGTCCCAGACAGAATGGAAAGCTTTGGGGTGGGAGCATTTTTATTGCATCAATAGAAGGAAGTCCCTCGCTTAGAGAGAAGATGGAACTGGGCCCCAGATATGCCAAGGAGTACAAGGATTACTGTGTTCTGGCCGCTTTTTCGCCAGATGGGAGGTATCTGGCGGGTGTCCTGAGTACGCCAGCGATTGTTCTCTGGGACACCAAGAAATGGCAAGAAATCGGGAGTATCCCCATACCCGGGAAGCTGATCGCGCCGAACTGGCTGGCGTTCTCTCCAACGGGTGATTCTCTTGCTATCTCGGGAGAAGAAATATTAGTGGTGGTAAATGTCCGCTGGCTCAGCGAGCGGAGACGCTGAAGAATGGGTCGCGGTACGGACTGCAGCGGCCCACGGACCTGTGACAAGGCCTCCGGCCGGTGAAAGCGGGGCTCCGGCCGGAAAAATCCGGCACGAACGGCTGACTGTGCTCCAGCAGAAGATAGATTGGCAATTTGGTTTAGGTGTGTTCGAAACGGTTCGCTCGGAACTCATGTGCGGAGACAACGGTAAAACTTGGTCCGTATTTGGTCCGCCGCCAGGTCCCACTGGTTACCGCCAGCTACCAC
>CAYMFW010000407.1:0-3135 GCA_964389785.1 uncultured Planctomycetota bacterium | reverse complement strand
TCATCGGCAAGTGGACGGAGAAGAAGAAGGGCCAGTACGTGTTCCATCCGGGAAGCGATAGCGACACCCTCAATGCTCCGATCAGCATGGACCTCGACGCGCAGGGAAGAATATACGTCTGCGATCACAACAACGGCCGTATCCAGATATTCTCCCCCGACGGGAAGTATCTCAAGACGATCAAGTCCGACCGGCCGCGGATCGTGCGCGTGCACAGGAGGTCGGGAGCCCTATACGTGGCCAACTCCGGCCGTGTCCGCGGGAAATCCGTGGACCGCATCACCAAGTACACCTCGTTCGACGACCCCAAGGAGGAATTCCACGCGGACAACATAGGCGCCGCCGTCCTCGCCGTGGACTCCTGGAGCGACAAGCCCCGCCTGTGGGCGGCCGGAAGCAAGATATGGGTCAATACCGCCGGCGTGGGAGCGGAGGGACCGGGCCTGCGCATCTACGAGGAGCAGGGGAACACGCTGAAGAAGATCGCCGACTTCGAACAGGAAGCGAAGAAGGAGGCCGGCAAGGGCTGGTTCGGGCCGTGGCCGGGCACGGTGTGCGTCACGGGGAATCTCGTCTGCGACCCGGTTCGCGAGACCGTGGTGTACGCCAAGCGTCACGTCTTCGATATCAAGACCGGCGAGTACAAAGGGATCTTCAAGATCAGCGGCCGCATCTACGACGATATCGCCTTCGACAAGCGGGGCTACATGCACATCCACTGGAACCCGGGCTTCGAATTCCAGGGGGTGAGCCGCGTCGATCCCGGACAGGAAAAACGCGTGAACGACAGGGACATCAAGGATCGTACGGTCACCGTCTATCCCGAGGTCCCGTACGACTACGGGGTGGAGAGCAAGTCGCGGGGCTGGATCGGCGTCATGCCGGTGAAGGACCAGCCCGGCGCGAAGTTCTTCCAGGACGGCATGGGCGTCAACATGCGCGGGGACGTGGCCAACGAATCGAACATCTACTACGTACCCAAGATGGAGGATTCCGTCATGGGCATGATGAACGCCGGCTCCCTGGAGAGAAAGAAGACGATGGGCTTCCAGTCCACCGGCGGCATCAACTACCAGGACTTCATGAGAAAGATCGAGGACCAGCAGAAGCGGGGTGAGCAGGTCTATTCCATACGCCGCAGGCCCGGCGTACCGCTCGCGGGCGGCACCGTCTGGATATGGGACTCCACCGGGGAGCTCCGCCACGCCTGCGCCGCCACGATGGGAAAGCTGGTGAATGGCGTTCAGATAGACGAAGACGGCGCGCTCTACCTCGTCAACAGCCGCCAGCGCATGGTAAACGACAAGGCGTTCCTGCACGCAAAGGGCGGGATATTCGGCGCGCCCGACGACGAGAGAAACCGGAACCCGTTCACCGGCACCCTCGTCCGCACGATCCCGGGAAAGGACTGCACCGCGCTTATGGAGCGGGCGCCCGTCGCGCTCTCTCCGCCGCCGGCCCGTCCCGCGGACCTCTGGGGCGGCTACGGCGAGTCGAACAGGGTATGGGTGGAGGGCGCGGCGTGGCTGTACGCCGGCGCCTCCCCCATCGTGTCGGGCGGCTGCTCCTGTCCAACGCAGAGACTGCATCTCGACTGGTACAAGCGCACGTTCGTCCCGGAGGCGTACCGCCACTCCTTCGGGGTGCTCGACACCAACGGCAACCTTATCATGCATCTCGGCAGATACGGCAACTGGGACAGCGCGATGGGCGAGAAGAGCGCGATCCCGGTCGGCGGCGACAACATCGCGGTGTTCGTCCCCCGCTACATAAGCGGCACGGACGATTACCTGGTGTACGAATCCTGGAGCGAGCGCCTCACCGTCCTCAGGGTCGCGTACCACGCGGAGGAGACGATACGAATCTCGAGAAACTAGAAGGAGAACACATATGAAAGCCGCCGCATCCGTTATATGCCTCCTGCTGAGCGCCGCGTCATCCCTGCACGCCCAGGACTGGTGGAAGCCGTACGGCGCGCCCTGCACCGAGCGGGAGAACGTGTTCGTGTTCACCCGGAAGCCGACCGTCAAACTGATCGCCAAGGACAAGTACGAGATCGCCTTCGCCTCCGAGGGATTCTGCGACGTGACGGTCGGCATCATAGACGAAAAGGGCAAGGTGGTCCGTCACCTGGCCTCCGGCGTATTGGGAAAAAACGCCCCCGCCCCGTTCCAGAAGAACTCGCTCACGCAGAAGATCTACTGGAACGGCAAGGAGGACCTGGGAACGTACGTGAAGGAGCCGCAGAAAATGCGGGTGCGGGTGATGCTCGGCCTGAAGCCGGAATTCGAGAAGCGTCTCGGAGGCACCAGCCCCAAGAACTTCCCGGGATACGTCGGCGGTATCGCGATCGGCCCGGACGGGGCGTATGTCTTCATCAAGGGGCCCGGCGCCAAGGGCCACACCAAGATCCGCCACTTCGACCGCGACGGGAAGTACGTGAAGTGCGTCGCCCCGCCCCCGGCGAACATGCCGCTCGAGAAGCTCGCCGGTCTCGGCTACGTGGAGTACGAGCCGGGCAAGCGCGCGGTGCACGGCCCGGTGGCGTACCAGACCACGGCCGACCGGGGCGGGTTCCTCCCCGGGCTCACCGGCGGCGCGATGGGCGACATCCAGCTGGCGCTCTCGGGCAACCGGCTCTACTGGTGCGACTTCGATCCCCGGGCGGGACGGGACGGCTGGTCGCTCCTCTATCATGTCTATACGGACGGCTCGACGGACGTCGAAGGGATGAAAGGCATCCCGCTCAGCCAGGACATGCACCGGTTCCCCCGCCTCCTCGCCTCTCTCGACGGCAAGTGGCTCTACATGTGCGGGGTGGGAAACGGCACCCCCACCGGCGGACAGCCGGTCATCATGCGACGGTCGGTCACCGGAGAGGACCCGGCCGTCCCCTTCATCGGGAAGTGGACGGAGAAGAAGAAGGGCCAGTACGTGTTCCATCCCGGAAGCGACAACGACACCCTCAACGGCCCGTCCAGCATGGCCCTGGATGCCAAAGGCCGGATATACGTCACCGATCACAATAACGGCCGCATCCAGATATTCTCGCCCGACGGGAAGTATCTCAAGACCATCAAGTCGGACAGGCCGCGTACCGTCCGGGTGCACAGGAAGACCGGAGGCATCTACGTC
>CAYMFW010000406.1:0-3136 GCA_964389785.1 uncultured Planctomycetota bacterium | reverse complement strand
CCTCCTTTCCATGGTTTGAAAGAAGGTACCATGAAGCCAGTCATTAGTCAAGGTATTTATGGGACACGACACTAGCGAGGAGTTTTTTCCTGATGATTATCGGTGAGAACTATCGGAGGATCAGGAACGAGGTGCCGGAAGACATAACCATTATCGCAGCGGCGAAAACGCGGACGCCTGAAGAGATTAGGGAGCTGATCGATGCGGGTATTACGGATATAGGCGAGAATTACGTTCAGGAGGCAGAAGATATGCATGAGGCACTCGATGGGTACGCCGAAAAGATCCGCTGGCACCTCATCGGTCACCTGCAGAGAAACAAGGTCAACAAGGCATTACAGGTTTTCTCTATGATCCAGACACTCGATTCACTGAATCTGGCCCGCGCAATACACAAGAGGTCACAGACACCCGTTCCGGTGCTGGTGGAGATAAACAGCGGAAGAGAGCCGCAGAAGACAGGTGTGTTTCCGGAAGAAGCGGAAGAGTTTATACGGGAAATCTCCCCGCTGGAGGGAATCTCCGTGCAGGGGTTGATGACCATGGGCCCGCGCTTCGGTGATCCGGAAGAGGCACGACCGTATTTCCGGGAAACAAAAAAGATATTTGATCACATCGCTTCTCTGGGTGTTCCGAACGCGGAAATGAAGATACTTTCTATGGGTATGTCGAATGCATACATGATAGCCGTGGAGGAAGGAAGCACCATGATACGTCCGGGAACCGCGCTGTTTGGAGAAGGGTGCTCATGATCGAAAAGAGAGACAGCTGACACTGTGAACATCGAGACCTGGAAAGAGTATCTCGAGAACGCTCGGAGGGAAAAAGATCTCTTTTTCGCCTCCCACTTCGATTCTCCGCTGCCCCCTGGGGAGCGGAAGACGTTCCGGGGCCTCAGGTACTGGCCGCTGGATCCGGAGTACCGATTCGAAACGGAGCTCCTGGAACACTCCGACAAAGAAGTGCGTAAGGTACAGGATACCGGCGGCAATGTCCGTGAGCTGATAAGGTGGGGGGAGTTCCGTTTCAGGGTGGGCGGACAGGAATGTGTGCTCCACGCTTACAAGAGCGACCCGGAAGAGAAACGGCTGTTCGTTCCCTTCAAGGACGCCACCAGCGGCAGGGAAAGCTACGGAGCGGGCAGGTATATCGACATGGAGCCGCCTGACGATCTGACGGAGCAGGGCAAATGGATACTCGACCTCAACAAGGCCTACAACCCTTGGTGCGCGTATAGCGACGCCTATGCATGTCCCTTTGTCCCTCCCGAGAACTGTCTCGAAGCGCCGATAATGGCCGGAGAAAAGTCCTTTCATCCGGGGAGCAATGGATAGTAAATTCATCTTCAACAAGGCTTTCCGGCGTAGGCTGAGGGAGAACGCCCACCATTACGGCGAGGTGAGATTCCTGGAATCTGTTCTCTGTCCCGGTATGACAGTTATCGAAGGAGGCGCGAACCGCGGCGTGACGGCCGTGGCTATCGCCAGGGCGCTGGGACCGGAAGGACACGTATATGCTCTGGAACCGGTTCCCGAATACTACACGAGCCTGAAGAGGAATATAAGCAGGAACCGACTGCAGAACATTACAGCGCACAGGCTCGCCCTGAGCGATCGGAACGGCTTTATACGATTTTACAAACACGGTGAAGGAAGCGGCGTGGTGCCTGCGGAGACGGCCGAGAGCATACGCGTCAGGGCAACCACCATGGGCCGATTTCTCGAAACGCATGGTATCTCGAGGCTTGATTTTATCAATCTCGACTGCGAGGGAAGCGAACTGAAGGTCTTACGCAAGGCACGAACCGTCCTGAGAAAACACTCTCCGTCCATATTCTGTGAAGTCCACCGCGGCTACTTGAGGTCGCTGAACCACTCGGTCGGTCAGCTCGTTCGCTTCCTGAAGTCCTTCGGGTACTCGGTAAAACCGGTTCAGGCGGAGGATATAGAAAAGGATTCGGATTTTGACACCTGTTCCCATATCTACGCCACCGTTGTATGAACGCCACAGTGGCCGCCGAACCGCGCGGAATAAAGTGCCACAGGGCAACCTCCGACAATGCATCGTGCGCAAAAGGATGATAGGATCCGCGTGGTCATATGGGGTCGAATTCTCCGGGTGCCGACAGCGTTCTGCCGCGGGCAGCGAGAAGATCTTCGAGCTCTTGAAGCTCGAATTGGTGAAGGTCCAAAGGGAACCGAAATAAGAATACGGGAAATAGCCATGCCTGCAAAGATCGAGTTCGAGAGGATAGGTGTTATTAAAACACCCTACACTGACAATGCGCCCTACCAGCCGGTGGAGAATGATGAGGGCGAGTTCAAGATCATTCTGGGTGAGAAATACGCCGATGGTTTGCGCGATCTCGCCAGCTTCCGATACATATACGTGATCTACCACATTGACCGTCGCGAGCGGGCCTGTTCCATGGTCGTGAGCCCCAGCTGGATCCCGGGAGCGCGAGTAGGCCTTTTTGCCAGCCGCTCACCCGACAGGCCCAACCCGATAGGGATAAGCATCGTGCGCATAAAGAAGATAAAAAGGAGGGAGATCTTCACCTCGGGGCTTGACGTTTTCGATGGGACGCCGCTCCTGGATATCAAACCCTACGTAAAGGACTTGGATTCCAAGAGTGATGCGAATTACGGCTGGCTGGACGACCTGGACAGCAACAAGGAACACCTCCTTCTGCATATAAAGGGAATCCCTCATGATTACTGAGCTGGAAGATGAAGGAATCTAAGTGGAAACAGGATATGCCTCCGAAAGGAACCCGCAACATATGCAAATGGTATCCTGTATGTCCCTTGAAGCGTTTTTACGAAAACGGTCTCATCGACGAACACTGGGTCAGGGACTACTGCTTCGGAGATGACCTGGAGTGCATCCGCTATCGGATGGAGGAAAGAGGGATCTTTCATCCGGACAACATGCTTCCGGACGGCAGTATCGACGAGAACCTGCCCGAGTAGGTCCAGCGGCACTCCGACCTTTTCCTTGACCGTTGTTTGTGTCTTAGAATAGAATTAGGCAAGTTGAACAAAGCGGGCTGAGGCTCTATGTTGGCCGGTGATCTGAGCACAAAACTCGAGGACTACCTTGGAGTGGTGCTGAGATTCCAGCGCGAGAAGCGTTT
>CAYMFW010000405.1:0-3160 GCA_964389785.1 uncultured Planctomycetota bacterium | reverse complement strand
TCTCCGGGGCTTTCCGAATATCCTGGATTCATGCAGCCGGCAATGCGACCACTGCGGCGCTGAGGATGCACTTGTCGGCCACGGCACGTACCGCCGCAGCTTCGTAACCTTCGGGTTCAAGAGGACGATCCGGATCCAGAGGCTACGCTGCACGAAGTGTCCCACCACGATATCACTGGTCCCCTTGTTTCTGCGATGCCGTAGCCCCTATGCGGCTGAGGTGGTACGCCAGGTCCGAACCGCCCGGGCGAGGGGGGCCCCGCTCTACACCATCCCCGCATCCCTTGCCGCCATGGGTGTCGCCGTCAAGTACGCGACCATCCGATCATGGGCGGCCAGGGCCGCCTGAGAAGATCCACACGCAAATCACAGGGTTCTCCTGGAGGTCTCCCCCGGGCCGTGTAGGATTGCCCTCGTGGCCGGGCAGAAACACCGGTGCCGAATCGAACGGAAGGAAGCGACGATGGCGCGAAGAGACACGAGCAAGGAAAACTTCTGGCGCGGCGTGCTGGATGAGCATGCGCGAAGCGGCATGAACATACGGGAGTTCTGCAGGAAGAAGAACATCAAGGAGGCCCTCTTCTACGCCTGGCGCCGGCAGATACGGTTCCGCGACGCGGAATCCCCTCCGATGACGGGCTTGTGCATCATGCGCGACGCGGTGGAGTACTACCGGCGCAAGCTCTACTCGAACAGGACCGCCCAGGAACATCTGAAGAAGCGTGGGCTCTTCTCGCCGGAGCTCGTGGATTCATTCCGCATAGGGTACTGCGACGGGAGTATCGGAAAGCTGCTGCGGGGGCCGATGCACGAGACAGCCGTCGAAGAAGGGATTCTTCATGAAGACGGTACCGAACATCTTCAGGGGTGTATCGTCTTGCCGCTCGAGGATTCGACGGGCGCTATCGTGAACCTGGCCGGCTGGGAAGTGAAGCCGGCCACGCGGGACGGCGCCGGCGAACTCCGCCACGTCAAGGATCCGGACATCGGCATGCTCAACAGCAGCGCGCTTCGCACATGCGAGAAGATTATTCTCGCGCAGACGCTTCCCGGGTGTCTGCGGCTTCATGCGCTGGGATTCACCGACGCGGTCTTTGCGGACCATAAGGCCGGCATCTCCAGGGTCCTTGCCGACAGATCGAACGGCCTGAGGGAGCTGACGATCCTGAGGGAATCCGATGACGGCTCATACGATCGCCTTGTGAAGGAGGCCGTAGGCTGCGGGATGAAGATTGCGGCGACGGATGCTCCGGAGGCCGAAGGGAATGGGCCGTATCCCGAAGCCGCATGGACCCGGGAGAGCATCTCGGAGGCCCTCGGGAAGAAGCAGGTTCTGGCGGAAGAAGCCCCATCCGGTGAAGACGCAAGCGAGGACCCCGACGAGCTCCTTCTCGAACGGGCTGGGATCGTCTACCGGGCCCGGGGACTGGAATCTGTGACACCCACCTGCATGCGGGTGCTGGTGGAGGCCCGCGCCGGCGGCAGGCGCAGTACCGACCGACTGGATCTCTATGTATCCCGCAACAGGAAGCGCTTCGCCGGGGCGGTCGCCAGGGCGTTCGGGAAACAGCAGGCGAAGATCGAAGAGCAGCTCAAGGAGCTGATGGCGGCAATCGAGAAGCGCCTGCGGGATCGGGACGGCCAGGAGCCGGAATCGCACGAGCTGACCGCGAAGGAGAGGAGGGAAGCGACGGCGTTTCTCGAGACGCCGGAACTCCTCGAGAATGTGGACTCGCTCCTCGAAAGAATGGGCTACGTGGGAGAGGAGGCGAACCGGAAACTGGCATATCTCGTTGCCGTTTCCTGCATGCTCGATTCTCCGCTTTCGCTTCTCATCCGGAGCAATTCGTCGGCAGGCAAGAGCGAGCTTCTGGAGAAGGTGGTGGCGCTGATGCCGAAGGAGGACGTGTTCTTCCTCTCGAGGATCTCCCCCCAGGCGCTTTACTACATGCCCGAGGATGCATTGAGCCACAAGCTGGTGATCGTGGACGAGCGCCACGGGGCGCAGGAGGCGGAGTATTCCATCCGGAGCCTGCAGTCCCGCAAGAAGCTCACCATGGCGGTGGTGATGAAGGACCCCGCGACCGGAAAGAGCAGGACGACGGTATTCCAGGTGCAGGGCCCCATCGCCTACATGGACAGCTCCACCACCCTCCGGGACAACCCGGAAAACGAGAACCGGTGCTTCGTGGCGTACCTGGACGAGACGAAAGAACAGACGAGGCGGGTGATAAAGAGGCAGAACGCGTCGAAGACGCTTGAGGGCAGGAAGGCGCTCGAGGAACTGGAAGAGGCCATAGGTATCGCGGTGAACGCCGTGCGGATACTGGAGCCGGTGAAGGTGACGATACCTTTCCTCGACAGGGTCACCTTCCCTCCCGAGTACCTCCGCGCCCGCCGGGACAATCTTCGTTTCCTCAACCTCATAGAGGCGATCGCGTTTCTCTACCAGCATCAGAGGGAGAAGAAGGAGGATCCGGTGCTGGGGTTGTACGTGGAAGCGACCCCGGAAGACTACCGCAAGGCCTACGAGCTGGTGAGGGCCAGCGCCGGAAGCGCCTACAGCGACGTTCCCCGCGTTGCGCGGACGGTCCTTGAGGGCATCAGGAGCAGGATAGAAGCTCTCTCCTCGGAAGAAGGCATCGATCCGCAGAGGTACGAATTCACCCGGAGAATGGTGAGGGGCTGGCTCAGGATTTCCGACGACCAGGCCAAGCGGGCGCTTCGAACCCTTGTGGACCTCGAATACCTGTACTCCACCGCCCGGGGCCGCGGGGGGAAGCTGATGTATCGTCTTGGAGACGTTGAGACGGAGCAGGAGATTGTAGGGAAGCTCACCCGGCCGGAGAAGATAGACGGATGATTTGGGGCACCCCCGGTATCTTTTGGGAATTGAAACTAAGATGAAGAGATATATACGGATAGTTGATTTGGGGCACCGGGGCGGGGAAGAGACAGACCCCTGTGTGAAACAGGGGTGTCGTATATGACGAAAAGGAGGAAGGTGACGCCGGAGGAGATGCTGGAGGCGTATCTCGACCACATGCCGACGGAAGGGTACGCGGCGCGGACCGTGGAGGAGAGCCGGTATCTCATCCGGCATTTCACCAGATACATGCATGCCCGGAAGATCAGGGCCCTCTCCGCCGTCACCCCTGAC
>CAYMFW010000404.1:0-3180 GCA_964389785.1 uncultured Planctomycetota bacterium | reverse complement strand
AGGCGGGCGACGACGTGAAGCAGGACGACCTGGACGACGCGCCCGTCATCAAGCTGGTGACGCTCATCATCAGCGAGGCGGTGCGGTCGAGGGCGAGCGATATTCATATAGAGCCGCTCGAGCACAAGCTGCGCATCCGGTACCGGGTCGACGGCGTGTGCCACGAGGTGGATTCCCCGCCGAAGCGGCTGCAGGGGCCGATTATCTCCCGTGTGAAGATCATGGCGGACATGGACATCGCCGAGAAGCGGCGGCCGCAGGACGGCCGGATAAAGATCAACCTGATGGGGCGCGAGCTCGACCTGCGTGTATCGTGTCTGCCGGCCAACCACGGCGAGAGCGTAGTGATGCGTATCCTGGACAAGGAATCCCTCCTGCTCGGCATCACCGAGCTCGGCTTCGAGGAGGTGGACTACAAGCGGTTCCAGAACATCATCAAGCGGCCGAACGGCATCTTTCTCGTCACCGGGCCGACCGGAAGCGGAAAGACCACGTCCCTCTACGCGGCGCTGTCGGAGCTGAACCGCCCCGACCGGAAGATCATCACCGCGGAGGACCCGGTGGAGTACCACCTGTCCGGGATAAACCAGACGCACGTGAGGAGCGAAATCGGTCTCACCTTCCCCCGGATTCTGCGCGCGATGCTGCGCCAGGCGCCGAACATCATTCTGGTGGGAGAGATCCGTGACGGCGAGACGGCGGAGATCGCCATCCAGGCGGCGCTGACCGGCCACCTGGTGTTCAGCACGCTTCACACCAACGACGCGCCGTCCGCCATCACCCGACTGATGGACATGGGCGTGAAGCCGTTCCTGGTGGCAAGCTCCATCCAGGCGGTGATGGCCCAGCGGCTGGTCCGGGTGCTGTGTCCCAAGTGCAAGGAGCCGTTCGAGTATCCCGAGGTCCAGCTGAGGGCGGTCGGCATCGACCCGTCCACCCTGGGCGACATCACCCTGTACCACAACGTCGGCTGCGACGAGTGCAGGGGCTCCGGTTTCAAGGGGCGTCTCGGCATATTCGAGATGATGGAGATGGACAACACGCTGAGAGACATGGCCTTCAACAATACGCCGTACACCATCATGCGGCGGCAGGCGGTGAACTCGGGCATGACCTCTCTGCAGGAAGACGGCGTCAGGAAGATCCTCAGGGGGACCACGACCGTCGAGGAGGTCCTGAAACTCACACACGCGATGCAGGGGGTGAAATAATGGCAGTCAGTGATACCCTGATGAGCAAGCTGCTCCAGACCGTGGTGAGGATGGGCGCCTCCGACCTCCATATCGTCGTGGACAGGCCGCCGACGATACGTCTGCACGGGGAGCTGAGGAAGCTGGACCTGCCGGCGCTTACCGGGGACGACACGAACCGGCTGATGAAGGCCATCGCGTCGGAGCGGTGCCAGCGGGAGCTGGACGAGGTGGGGGGCAGCGACTTCGGGTTCTCCTTCGGCGACGCGGCCCGGTTTCGTACCGCGATATTCAAGCAAAAGGGACACGTCAGCATCGCGCTGCGGCTTCTGCCCAACAAGCTGATGACGTTCGAGGAGATCGGGCTTCCCGGCTCGATAAAGGACCTGGTGTTCAAGCCCAAGGGGCTGTTCCTGGTGACCGGCCCGACGGGAAGCGGCAAGACCACCACGCTGGCGTCCATGATCAATTTCATCAACACCGAGGTGGACCGGCACATCGTCACCATCGAGGATCCCATCGAGTACTACTTCGAGCACAAGAAATCCATCATCAGCCAACGAGAGGTCGGGATCGACGTGCCGTCGTTCGAAGAGGCGATACGGCGCGCGCTGCGGCAGGATCCGGACGTGATCCTGGTCGGCGAAATGCGCGATCTCCCCACCATTCAGGCTGCCATCACCGCCGCGGAGACCGGCCACCTGGTGTTCGCCACGCTGCACACCACCGGCGCCGCCCGGACGATGAACCGGATAATCGACGCGTTCCCGGTGGACCAGCAGGAGCAGATACGGGTGCAGCTCTCGGTGAACATCGTGGCGGTGGTCTCCCAGCAGCTGATGCCCAAGACCGGCGGCAAGGGGCGGAAGGCGGCGTTCGAGATCATGGTGATGACGCCCGCCATCGAGAACCTCATCCGGGAGAACAAGACGTACCGGGTGGACTCCGAGATACAGACCGGGCGGCGGCACGGGATGGTGCTGCTGGACGACTGCCTGTTCGAGATGTACCAGCAGGGCGAGATCACGTTCGAGGAGATGATGAAGCGGTGCCTGAGGCCGCAGGACCTCGAGAAGAAACTCAAGGAGCACGCGCTGGCGTGACGCTATGGCACTACGAATAATGCCGAAGGGGACGCGAGAGGGCCGGAGGGCCCTGGGCGAGATCCTCGTCGACAGCGGCATCGTGACCGACGACCAGATCCAGGAGGCGCTCCAGATTCAGAAGGAGAAGGGCGAGCCGATGGGGAAGGTGCTGGTGGAGCTCGGCTACGTGACCGAGAACCAGATACTGATGGCCCTCGGCGAGCAGGCCGGGATGGACGTGGTCGACCTGGATACGATAAACATCCCGCCCGAGCTCATCGAGATGGTCAGCAAGTCGATCGCGGCGGTCTACCGGGTGTTTCCCGTCAGGCTCGAGGGCGGAATGCTCACCGTGGCGATGGCCGACCCGCTGAACGTCAGCACGCTGGACGACCTCCGGTTCCTGCTGAACTGCGAGGTGCGCGGCGCGGTGAGCAACGACGACGCGGTGAATCGGGCGATCGAGAAGCACTACGCGGACAGCGACGAATCCGTCGAGACGCTGCTGGCGGAGCTGGACGGCGACGATACGATGATGGAGGTGATCGACGAGAGCGGGGAGGGCATCGACATCGCCACGCTGGAGGAGATGGCCAACCAGATGCCGGTGGTGAAGCTCCTGAACCTGGTGCTGCTGCAGGCCATCAAGGACAAGGCCAGCGATATCCACTTCGAGCCGTTCGAGGACGAATACAAGATACGGTACCGCGTGGACGGCGTGCTGTACGAGATGATGCCGCCGCCGAGGCACCTCAGCGTCGCGATAAGCTCTCGAATCAAGGTCATGGCCCAGCTCGACATAGCGGAGCGGCGTCTGCCGCAGGACGGCCGCATCCCGCTCACCATCGCGGGCAACCCGGTGGACCTGCGTATATCCACGCTCCCCACCATGTTCGGCGAGAGCG
>CAYMFW010000403.1:0-3205 GCA_964389785.1 uncultured Planctomycetota bacterium | reverse complement strand
AACGAGACAGAGGAACTCCGCCTTCCCACATGCCACATCCAAGACGCGACCGCCGGCGGGCAGGCACAGACGATCGATGAGCTCCTCAGTCTTGGCCAGGCTCATCGGGTTCATCAGGGTGTGGTTGACGTGCGTGATGCCGAAGTACTTCCACATATCCATATCCATTTCCATGGTTGCCTCCTTTCGTCATGCCGACAGGAACCGGCTTTTTCGTACCACTCCATACACCGCACTTCGAGGACGAGAATCGGAGGGATGTTAAGCCGATAGTGCTTGAACAGAAATCGAGTCTCTTCGTGGGAAAGGCTTTGGAGTGCAGACTTGTCGAGGAGAATCATTGGTCCCATTCTGAACCTCTAAGTCCTGATTAGCCGCGCAGGTGTGTCCATACAGATCCAGGAGGAGTTCCCTGAACACCCCCCCCCACCGCTGTGTCTTGTCGTCTTTGATGGATTTCCCAGTCACGGGGGAGTATAGCGCGGGGGAAGGATGGGGTCAACGGAAGCAGCCGCCATAACGGACGGACCAACCAGAATGTGACTCACCTTTCACCTCACTCCCCCCTCTGCTACAATCCCCAAGCCTGGTCACTACCACAAGAGCGAAAGGAAACGAAACATGAAGATCAACCTCACGAACAAAGAATACCGGATCCTCCTCGACCTTCTCGAGATGGCCCGATGGATGATCGATTCCTACAAGTCCGAACCTGAGCCCGAGGATAAAGAACACATCCGGGTATGCAACAAGCTGCTCTCGTTCGCGGAGAAGTTCGGATTCGGCAATCTCGTCGAGTATGTCGAGGACGTCAAGGAGTATTGCGGAACACGGGAATTCGAGGACACCACCGCCGCCCGCAAATTCATAAATGACTACGACGAAGACAATTTCTGGACCGAGCTGGCGATCCATCTTGCGGACCGGGATCTGCTGCGCCGCGAGGGGATTGAGAAGCTGCAGCAGATGAGTGCCGAAGACACAATGATGAAGTTCTGGACACTGGAAGGCACATACCTGGAGGAGCTCTCAGAACACGGACTCGAACACGTGGAGGTAAAGGATTTCAAGTGGCCGGAGGACTATCCTGAGTGAATCCAGCCCTTCCTCGTCAGAACCTCGAGTGCGAGGCCGATCTGACGCTCCGAGAACTGTCGTTTCCGTTCGTCCCACGCATAGGTCCGCTCAACAAGCTCTTCTAATGTACGGGCCGCATCCCGGGTGAAGACCCAGTGTACGGTCGAAAGCAACTCCAGACCAAACGGAGACTCAAATCCCTCAACAAGGTCCGCAACCCGATCGAAACGGCTGCGTGTCTCGGCATGACCTTCGAGAAATGCAGTGGCGTCGCGCACCGCTCCGGGCACGAGGGTTAGCTCCTTCCCCGGCATATCTCCGCCGTTGGCATAGCCGCTGACCAGATGACCTTCGATATCCTTGAGCACGTGACGAAGGTTCTCCGCGTACGGTCCGTAAGGTGCGGCAACGTATTGCAGCCTCAGCGGCTCACCCGCTTCCTGCATGAAATACATCAGCTTGTGAACTTCCAGAAGAGTCACGAATGGATCCATCAGGCCGCTCAGATAACGATCCATCAACCCGACAAGAGCTGCACGCCCTGGAGTCATATTGGGGACTTCGCTCGATCTGCAGACGACCCCGGAATCGGCGGCGGTCCTCGGCTCGTAGACGATTACTCTCACATCACTCAACTGCTTCAATGCTTCTTCTATACGTTCGCGCACGTCCTGCCAATGCAGGCCTCCAAGACCGCTTCCCAACGGAGGGATCGCTATCGACGTGAGCCCTAGGCGCTTGATCTCCTGAAGGAGGGCCTTCAATCCCATATCAATGTCCGCAATACGGCTCTTTCCTCTCCAATGCCGCTTGGTGGGGAAATTGATGATATAACGCGGGTTCGTCAGCTGGCGAGTCTCAAACACAAACATGTTCCCGGGTTCAAGCTCGCCCCGGCGACATACCTTCTCATATGCCTTGAAGTTCTCTGGAAATGCCTTCTTGAATTGAAGTGCGATTCCGCGCCCCATGACACCGACACAGTTCACGGTGTTCACCAAGGCATCGGCATCTTCAGCCAGTATGTTGCCGGTCTTGTACTCAATCATGCCTTGTCTCCTGGCTCAATAGTACCACGATCGAGTGACTTCCACCAGAGGGACATGCGTTGCGCCTCTCAACATATCCTCCACTTGAGACAGAACTTCCAGAGACATTACCCCGATCCGCCTGACAAGGGACCACGGAAACGACTCCTGCACGAGAAACTCGGCTTGCTTGCCTTCCTTCACGGAGGGATGTCTGAAATCCGTCGAGGCCACGGCATCCCAATTCACTTGCGCCAGAAGCGAAAGATCGGAATGGAAGGTCGCGTAGTAAGCTCCGGCATTCGATGTGCTGAAGGCCCACTTGCGCCCAACAGACTCTGCCCAGTCAACCACTTCATTCAAATCAGTTTCCAGATGGATAATCGGCCCCTGCCCATCCGTGTACGCAAGCTCCGGATGGTTTGCGCGGTGAATCACGTAAAGCATGATCGACCGAGGACAGAAATAGAAAGGGACATAGTCTCCAACATGGGTTCCCGGGTGGCAGTCGACAGGCAGCGAAAGGCGACGTTCCTTGATACTGCCGATTCCAATGGTTGTGCCGTCACCGCTTCGCCGTCCCATCACCGCATCACACCAAAGGCAATCCTGCTCCAAGACCGAGGGGAGCCTGTCGACATGCAGAATGTGGTATATGCAAGGACGGTCAGGCTGCCCAGTCGGTGTCATTCTTCTGCCCCTCTCTCAGTCTTCGGCACGGCCTCATCAACTCGGCACCTCGCATCTTCCATTGACCATACTCAGGATACCACAGACGAAACCTTCTTTGCGAGACTTGACAGATATTCGGAGTCCTGCTTGAATAGCGGCAATCCAGCATTTCTGGAGTTGGATGGCCCGTGAAGGGCTAGCGTGGAAAAGGCCTCTTCGGAGGTCTTTTTCATTATGCAGGAGTCCTCATTCCCCCTCCTTCCCAACCACCATCTCGTGCTTCATCTTCCCCAGACTCTTCTCCCCAATCCCCTTCACCCTCACCAGATCATCCACACTCTTGAAGGGGCGGGCCTCGATTATCCGCCCCGCAAGCACCGGGCCGATCCCCTTTATCGTCTCCAGCTCTTCCCTGCTGGCCTTGTTCA
>CAYMFW010000402.1:0-3207 GCA_964389785.1 uncultured Planctomycetota bacterium | reverse complement strand
CTGAAGAATCAGATCGCCGGGAAGATCGCTCAAGACCGCGAACGTCAACGCCCCGACTGCAAGACCGGGATATGCCGCCTCGACGGTGTTTACACGCTTCTTTTTCGCTTCACCCTCGCCCTTTTCATGCGTCCGCCGCTCAGCAGCCAACGCCCCTGTTCCCATCGCCGACAGGATCGCGCACGCCGCTGCAATTCGAAACAGCTTTTTCATAATGCCTCCTCTTACCGACAAGACCGGCACGGTCCCCCGCTATCCGAGAGAAACCCCGTATACATGTATCAGGCAGTAGTAGATTCCCGCCAGAATGAACAGAACGCCTGCGATTATCCTGACCCATTGCTCTACCTGCTGAAGACGATTGAACGCCTTCCCGACGTACTCCGATGCAAACGCTATCAGAAATGCGAATGCGATTACCGGCAGGGTCGTGCCCGCGCCGTAGAGCACCGGGAGCAGCAGCTTCGATTCGTGCTTCACCGCCAGAGGGATCAGGCCCGCAAAAAACAGCCCGGCCGATACCGGGCAGAACGACAGCGCGAAAAGAGCACCGAGGGGAACCGCCCACCAGGCCCCGCCCTTCCGCGCGCGTTCCTGAACACCTTCGCCGGCCAGGCTCATGGAAAGCCCGGAGCCGATCAGCCTCAGGAGAACCATTCCCAGCAGAATCAGCACCGGCCCGAGAATCTCATTCATATACTTCTGGAGGAATCTCGACAGCTCGGCTGTTGCCATGAACCCCGCCGTGATGACGAACCCGAGAACAACGTACGCCAGGGTCCTGCCCGCGGTATACAGCAGGCCGGACAGCAGCACGCTTCCCCGATTTCCCACCCGCCGGCCTATGAACGAGATCGCGGCAATGTTCGTCGCCAGCGGGCACGGGCTGATGGAGGTGAGGATTCCCAGCCAGAAGGCCGATCCGATCGCCAACCACCCCATCACTCGTCTTCCTTGCCGCCCGGCAGGAATTCACGAACGGCATCCACGACATACTTTTCGAACTTGGGAGGATCTTTTACCAGCGTCCAGACCTCGTCGAGTCGTCTGTAATCGACTTCCCGATCGTTCTTCATGTGAGCAACGACGATACAGCTCGAGAT
This sequence comes from uncultured Planctomycetota bacterium, assembly GCA_964389785.1. Taxonomy (GTDB): domain Bacteria; phylum Planctomycetota; class CAYMFW01; order CAYMFW01; family CAYMFW01; genus CAYMFW01. The sequence goes on along the minus strand of CAYMFW010000402.1, from coordinate 2,104 downwards.
TATTTCGTGAGAGCGGGCGAAGACGTCGTTTTCCTGGAAATTTTCGGTTCGCCATTCGACGGCGCCGTCGGCGAGTTCCACCGCGAACTGCGTGTCGATCGCCTTCTTTGCCGTCTTCTCTATGGTGTTGCAGGTAACGCAGCGCAGTGTGGTGTGGGCGTAGTAGACGATCACCCTGGTCGACCCCTGGGCGTTCCCCGCGCTTTCCGCCGCCGCCGCGGGAGCGTCGGGAACCACGCGTGCCGCCGCGCGCCGGGCCGATTCCCTGCCCAGGGCGAACCCTATCGTGACGAACACGAACACCAACAGGCTCCCGCGAATGATCCTGACCGCCTTCTCCTTCATCTCCATATTCCTGTCCTGTCAGCTGCTTCCGCTATTTCGGTGAGCACTCGCCTATCTTGCAGGCGTTCTGAATCTGAGCAGGCGAGAGCTTCATCTTGTTCGACAGAGCCTTCTCGATCGTTATCTCACATCCCGTCTCCAGCGGATTCCGCTCCAGCCACGTCTTCAGGTTCTCCCGGCTGAGAAAATTACCCTGATGGAAACAGCCCGCGGAGCCAAACTTCCCGCCGGATCTTTTCTTCTGCCCGAACCAGGCGACTGCTTCTTTCGGCTCCAGCGATGCCACCGACCCGTTCATCGTTTTGATGACGACCATCTTGCCCGTCAGTGCGTCGGGCTGGTGGACCTCGATATCCATGCCCATACGGGCCGCTACACCGAGAGCACAATGAGCGCAGCAGCCCCACGTGTGCAGTCCCGGACCCACCTTCACAAGCGATGCGTCCTGCGGATACACCGCCCGGTCGCAGAATCCGCAGCGCGGCTCCAGCTCCTTCTGCTTGAGGACGTCGTATCCAATGATGCTGCCCCCGGTTGTCTTCATCTCTTTCTCTGCCGCATCGCGTTTGGCAAACGCTTTGATAACGGGCCGCCCTGTTTTCCCGTCCGCGCAGTAAAGGTACACCGCCGACGCGGCCGGAATCATCTTTCCGCTCGCCCAGTCGGTTACCTTTGCCGACTTCTCGATCTGTTCCGCGTCCTTTTGCAGGCACGACAGCATTACGAACAGGTGGTGCGACGAGCAGATATTCACGTCGCCCTTCTCCGCGTGCACGACGACCTTTGTCTTTGGAGCGATATCGCCGTCGCACATATAGCAGATACTGTCTTTTGCCCGCGTATCCTTCTTTGCCGGTTCCCAGCGCTCGACGATCTTTCCGTTCGGCTGAAGGTTCACGCCGAGTTCCTTCCACTTCTCCAGGATGCCGTCCTTTGAGATGAAGCCCTCATGACGCCACAGCTCCTTGTCCTTTGCATCGAAGAATATCTGAGTGGGAATAAGCTTGATACCGTATTCCTGGCCCTTCTTCGCGTTCTCCTTCTCCCAGACGTCGATGAACTCGACATCAAGCTTCCCGGCATATTCTTCTTTGAGCTCCTCGAGGATCGGGGCCATCAGCTTGCAGGGAATACATTTCTTGGCACCCAGATCAATTAGTTTCGGCAGATTCTCCTCACCGGGTGAGGCTGACACGCCAAACAAGATACACAACCAAATCACAAGACCAATTCGAGCGTTCACGAGCACCCTCCTCTTCTTCGCACCCTCATCACGAAACACAACAGCCCATCAGTTCCTTGCCCTTATCGACAACCATGCCGACGTTCTCGTCTGCGACCTCCGACTTGCCCTTCTCCAGCGCCAGTTCGGAAAGTCTCAGATGCTCGAATCTCTCGAAGCGGGCCTGCCTCAGGCAGTTCGCAACGCAATCGAGCGGACAACCGTCTATGGCCAGAATCTTCTCCGCCGACTCCGTGGTCTTCATGATTCCCGACACGCGGCCTCCGACTCCCGCCAGGCAGAACATCTTTCCGCAGCCTTCCCTCGTAAGCCTTCTGGCCGCCTGATCCGCAATGGCGCCTACGTCCGCCGCGCCCGAGCACGCAAATATCAACGTGGGCGCTCCGCTGCAACAGTCGCTCGACATATCCGACCTCCTTTTATTCCAACAACCCCTTGATTTCGTCAGCCGACGGAACCTTTCCCGTCAATTTAACCTCCCCGTCCACAGCCAGCGCCGGGGTCATCATCACGCCG
>CAYMFW010000401.1:0-3209 GCA_964389785.1 uncultured Planctomycetota bacterium | reverse complement strand
CTCCTTGATACGCGTCCGCCCGGCCCCCGGGCGGACGCGGACGGTCAGCCGGGTTTCAGAGTCAAGAGCCAAGACCCGGCACCATCCCTTCAGTTATTTCTGCCAAGGACCACGTCGATCCGGCGCCGTGCGGCCGTCTTCCGCCACGCGGCCGCGCGCGGATGCTCGGACAGGAACTTCGTGTAGACGTCGTAGGCCTTCTGCCGGGCGTTGGTGCGCCAGTAGATCTCCGCCGTGAACCAGTCGGCGCTTCCGTCAGACACCCTGGAGTGCTCTGGATAGCTCTCCTGGAACCGTTCGAACGCCTTGATCGCGTCATCCATCATCCACAGCTCGTAGAGCATCTCCGCCTTCTCCCAGGCCACGGTCCCGTCCTTCACCCGTCCGTCCTCCGGAAAGTCATCCTCGAAGCGCACGAGGGACGCCAGCCTGGCCGCGAACAGCCGGGCCTGGCGGTAGGACTGGGCAACATCCCATTCGGCCTCGACGCTCCCCGGATCTTCGTCCCGGGCCGTCTCCGCGTCTTCCACCTTGGCATTCCTGTCCGGGTACCCCTTCGCCCACTCCAGGGCGCGCTCGGCGCTTCCGGCTCGGTCCGGCGCGTCGCGCTCCACCAGCTGGGCCCTCTTGAACCACTGTTCCGTGTCCTTGCCGTCCATCGCGAGCACCATCACCAGCTCGCAGGCGGCGATGCTCGCCGTCTCGGGATACTTGTCCTTGGTCTTCATAGCCACCCTCTGGTACGCCGAGATACTCTTGTCGAAACGCTGGTACCTCGCCCACACGCGCGCCTCCTCCAGGTAGCCGGAGTACCGCCGCGCGTCCCTTGCCGCCTCGTCCGACTTTCCCTGTATTTTTCCCAGGGTGTTCTGATGCTGTCTCGTCAGCCGCGCGGAACGCATCTTCGCGTCCCTCTCGCCCCTGATCTTGGACAGGCACTCGTTCAGAAGCGCTTTCGGACCGGGGTCCACTTCAACGGGAGTGCTCGGGTACTTCGCCTGGAACGTCCGCAGAGCCATGACCACGCCGTCGTACTCACCGGCCCGGTACTTCTCCAGAATCTTGTCGTATTCGGCGGCGGCGGTCATCACCCGGGACTCCTCCGCGATCGCCTCGGCCTTCCTGACGAGCGGCTCCGCTTCCGCCTTGAGCCTCGGGCTCTCCGCCGCCCGGCGGAGATGGTCGAGCGCCAGCTCCGGCTCTCCCTTCTCCATACACATCCTGCCGACTATCAGATGTTCACCGGGCATCAGGTTGCATTCGTCCGCCAGCAGACAGATGATTCCCATCGGCATCTTGTCCCAGGGCTTGACGGTTCTGCCCTCGCGAAAATTGAACGTGACGGCGGATTCGTCGGCCTTCACGATCGTCCCCCGCATCCCTGCCTCAAGCTCCACCCTTCTGGTCGTCAGATCCTGGGTGTTCGCGGCGGCTATCAGCTTCTTCTTCATCTTGTCGAGCTCTTCCAGCTTCGCCGTCTTCTGTGTTATCTTGCCGCGCAGTTCCGCCTTCACGTCATCGAGGGAAATATCCCTCAGCAGGGCCAGCGCGTCGGCGTACGCCATGGCGGATATCAGCCCGTCAGCCTTTGTCAGTGCCTCCCCTGCCTCCCTGGAAACCACCAGCTTCTCGGTATCCACCTTCTTCAGGAGCTCCGTCGCGTTGCTCACCACATCCGGTATGCCGTAGTTGTCTATGATTCCCTGGTAGACCGCCTTCGCCTCCTTGAAACGGCGCTGGTCGACCAGCTTCCGCGCCCTCCTCGTCTCCTGCCGGTACTTCTGGCGCGCCGCTTCGACCATTCCCTCCGCCTTTTCCGCCGCGCTTCTCCCCCACTGGGTCTCCGGATACCGGGAGGAGGCGGCGGCCAGCACGTCCCTCGCCTCCGCGTACTTCCCCGCCGACGACAGATCGCCCGCGTTCTTCACCGCGTCGATGAACGCCTTCTCCGCCTTCGCCAGGTAATCCTTCTTCTCCTTCTCGATGTTCTCCATCGCCCGGGTCGCCTCCCGGGCGACGTCCGTCTGCGGATAGTTCAGAACAACCTTCCTGTATCTGGCAGTGATACTGCTCCACTGCGTCGGGTTCTCCTCGTGAAATTTCTGCGCCCTGGCCAGAGAGGCCTTTCCCTCCTCGAGTGCCTGTTTCTCGTTCTTCAGCGGTTTCGACGGCTTCTCGGCGACCGCGGGCGTTCCGGCTCCGGGTTGCGTCTCTCCCGTATCCACCCGGTTGGGCTCCCGAACCGACATCAGGTATATCAGAAGGAGAAGCAGAATGATCAGCCCCACCGCGGCGACCACCGGAATGATGGAGCTCTCCCTCCTCCTCACCATCCTGCTGCTCCGCCTCTTGCCCGGCCTCCTGTCCCTGTCGATAACGATCGGCTTGGCCATGCCCCGCAGCTTTTCGAGGGACGATATCAGCGTCGTCGCGTTCGGATACCTGTCCGCCGGGTCCTTCTCCATCATCTTCTCGGCCACGTTGGCAACGGCCCGCGGAACATCGAAATCCCTGAGCGGCTTGGGCTCTTCCGCCAGCGATTTCTTTATGATCTCTTCCGCGGTGCGTCCGGAGTAGGGAGTCCTGCCGGTCAGCACCCGGTAGAACGTCGCCCCCAGCGAGTAGATGTCCGAGCGATGATCCAGCGGCCTGGCGGTAGCCTGCTCCGGCGACATGTAGTGAGGTGACCCGGCCACTCCCTTGCTCTTCACCTGCCGCTCTCCCTCGGAGAGCATCTCGGCAATTCCCAGGTCGGCTATCTTGACGGTGGTCTCCTCCGTGAGCATCAGGTTGTCAGGCTTTATATCCTTATGAACAATGCCCTTGGATTCGGCGAACTCCAGCCCCCGTGCGGCGTCTATTATCATCGGGAGGGCTTCGTCGAAGGGAATCCTCTTCCTGCGGAGAAGCGTGTCCTGAACACTTCCGCCTTTCATAAATTCCATTGAATAAAAGTAGATGTTGTCCGCCTTGCCGACGTCGTGCACCTGCACGACATTCGGATGATTGAGCTTCCCGGCCGCGCGGGCCTCGTTGATGAAGCGGGTGACGAAGTCCTTCTGCTTCACGAGCTTCTCGGAGAGGATCTTCAGCGCGACCACCCGGTCCATCGAAATCTGGCTGGCCATGTACACGGTGCCCATCCCGCCCGCCCCGACACGCTCGTGGATCAGGTAGGGCTTTCTGCGGCCTCTTACCTCCTGCTTGAT
>CAYMFW010000400.1:0-3210 GCA_964389785.1 uncultured Planctomycetota bacterium | reverse complement strand
CGCCTTACGTCATAAAATGCCCTCCGGAAATGGTGGTCTCGGGCGAGAAGTCTCCATAAAAGGATTCCAATGGTGGTATGGCTCCCCATTCCCGGTAGTGCTCATCGCCGATGATATTTCTGAAAGACCCGTCCTTAAGATAGAGGGTGGGGGTCACTACTGCAGTGAGCATATGCTCATTCCCGTCATTGTCGAGTATATAGCCTGTAACCTCGGTTCCGTAATTCTTCGGCATTTCCCTTTCGTGCTCATCCCAGCCATCCCAATCCCATGTATTCCACCCCTTGGCGTGTGGTAGCTCAGGGAAGTGTCTACAGTACACATCTTCCTCGTGCTCATTCTCGAAAAACGCGAATCCTTCTGCCCAGTCAACCGCCACATCGTTTTCGTCCTTGTCAACGAACTTGTACGTCAGATGCTCTGTGTGTGGCCCAGGGCTGCCACCTGAAAGGCCTATTACGGCGTTATGTCCAATCACCACCGTTTTGGCTGTAGGCGAATACGCCTGCCCCTGGTAGAAAACCGTGTACGACACCTCGTAGCTGTCCGGCTTGACGAACGTCCACTTGAGGGTGTTGTCGTTGGCGCCCTGCACCAGAGCGCCGTCTATGTACCACTGCTTCGTGCTCAGGCTGTCGGGGAGGCCGGGCACGCCGGCAACGAAGGTAACCTTCTGGCCGACGGAGATGGAGGGGGCCTGGCCTTCGGGGACTACCTCGTCATCTATGCTCTGGACTTCGACGGGGCTGTAGTCGTAGATATAGATATCACGCGTTATATCGGCCGCCGGGATAGGCAGACTGTCCTCTACCTCGAATTCCACATAGTCATAGGGTGGAACGTTGGATGAGTATACCCACATCATTCGATACCGCACGGGATCTAACTGCACCGACAGCCCGTAGTGGCCGGGCTCAAATCCAGCGGGATCGAAGTCGGCTTGCCCAACCGGCGCACTAGACGGTCTCTCCCAATACGTATCCGTATGTTCGTAGAAAGCAGTTCCATCAATCTTCCACACCGCAGACTGAATGTATCCGTCATTCGACCCAATGGGCCAGTACGAATAATCGTCCCACCACATACCCATCCATACCCCGCGTCCCCAACAATGCTTGTCGTAGTACTTGAGTGTTCTTGGAGAAGAATGGCGGTAGATGGCATCGTTGCCTCCAATATTGAGACTTGTTATCCTCCCGCTGTTCGGCTCAACACGCCAATAGACCTCATCTGTCTCCCCACCGCAAGTCACGCCGTCAACAATATATCGGGGCGCCTGCGGCCTGAAGTATTGACCGCCAACCCTATAGTAGAAATGCCCGAAGTACCAGGGTTCGCTATATGAACAAACAACCTCTCCGTTGATTTCTCCTTCTTCTGTCCACACCCGCCTGAATCCCGATGTGGGATCAATAATGAAGTACATTAGCCCCATGGACTCGGAGATAACATCTGCTGTCTGTTCTCCACCGGTGCTGCTTTCAATTTCCGATCCCAAGCGGAGAGCATTGCGGTAACTTACGCTAACCCCGGCTCTCTCAGCAAAATCCCTCATTTCCCTGGTCTTCCAAGTCCACTGCAGATACTCCCATTCGGTAGCATCAAACGGGGGTTCAGGGCCGGGATCTACTGCCTTTGCTGGGGAGACTATCTCCAGCTTACTCGGCACATACCCGCTCCAATCCAGCCTGAAATACTCCTGCTTCGTGACTTGATGACCTTCAAGATCCTCAGCGATAACGGTGACAACGTACTTGCCATCTCGAGGAAGGCCGACGTCTCTGGAGTCGTAGCCGGAGTTTGCCGTTAGCTCTATATCGAAGTCGAGAAGATCGATACCCCACGACCCTGGGACTCCGACGCGAGATATGATAACGTTGCCGGACTGGTCGTATCCGAGATATTGCCTCTTGAAGACTACGGGGCCGACCTTGCTTTCGTCGGCGGAGACGTTCACATGAATCTCGGCGCCGCCCTTGAGGGTGACGTCTATGGTGACGGGAATATCGTTCTGGACGTCGCGGGTGATTTCCCTTTCATATATTTCGTTTTCTCCCATGTCGAAACGAGCTCTCGCGGTGTGAGTTCCGTTGGGCGAGTTCCAGGTATCCCACACGAAGAAGTTGGTGTCGGCGACTTTCTGATCGTCTATCCACAGCTCGACGTCCTGTACGTCCTGCGGGTCCCGGACAAACATGCACAGATTCTCAGTGCCGCTTACCATGTCCGGGAGCGGATTCCCGTCGGGGCCGATAATCGGGTCGCCGTTTTCGTCGAGTTGAGGCTCGCCTATGGCAAGAAGGAAGAGCGGGTCCAGGAATACGGTGACGTCCTCGGTGGTGGGGTCCTCGCCTTCCACGGAGGCGCGCGCCTGGATGGTGTTGTAGCCGCGGAAGAGAGTCACGTCCACGTACCAGGTTGCCACATCCCCGGGCTCCGTGGGTTCCTGCACCGTTGCCGTAATGGGCCCGAGGGTGCTGCCGTTCTTCATCACGACCACTTCCACGGTGGCATCGGGCCGCGAGACGACGCCTTCGACCGTCATCTGGTCCGAGGGCGGTTCGGCAGGGTCGTCCGATTCCACGGTTGAGTCATCAATCGGATACGTGATGTGCACTTCGGCAGGGCCGCTGTACGTGCTGTAGTTGACGAGGAGCGTTATCCTTCCCCCCTCGTTGCCGGCGGTGTCGGTGGCCCAGAGCTCGACCGTGTTTTCGCCCTCAGTGAGATCCTGGAGAATTGTGTTGTAGCCGTTGTACACGATGGGCGTCACGTTGCACGTGGCGCATTCGATGCTTATCACGCAGTCGTTGTCCGGCCTCTCTCCGTGAAGGTCTATAGAGGCGGCGCTCACATCGAGCAGATAGTTGTAGTCGTCGACCTTTACGGCCTGGATCACCTGGCCGGCGACGTTGGCGTATTCAACCGTGGGCAGACCCGGGGGCGTCAGATCGATCCAGAACGTGATGACCACCTGTTCGATGTTTCCGAGCCAGTCCTCGATGTGAATCGTGAGGGTGTGCGCCCCTTCGGCGAGATCGGCGTCGGGAACGTAGCTGAAGCCCTCGTGGGACGGCTCGCAGTCTTGGGTGATGTCCACGCCGTCGAGCTCGACGAATACGCTGGAGAGTTTGACGGCGGAATCCGCGTCGGAGAATGTGGCGCCGAGCGTGGGCCGCACGTTGTTCGTCTTATCGCCTTCTTCGGGCC
>CAYMFW010000399.1:0-3217 GCA_964389785.1 uncultured Planctomycetota bacterium | reverse complement strand
CGTTGTAGTTCTCGATGCCTTTCCGCTTCATCGCCCCGGTCACGTTCGGAAAGAGATAGAACGTCGCGTTCGGGCTGTAGCAGCGGACGCCCTCGGTGGAATTGAGGATCTCCACCGCCCTGTCCCGGCGCTCCCGAAGCATATTCACGATCTTCTTCGACCCTGATTGGTCCCCCTTCAGCGCCTCCAGCGCGGCGTATTGGATGAAGTGATTGGTGCACGATTCGTCGTTTACGCTCAGCTTCGCGATCGCCTCCGCCACCGGCGCCGGACCGAGCGCGGCGCCGAGACGCCAGCCGGTCATCGCGAACTTCTTGGAGAACGTGTAGAGGACCACGCATCGCTCCTCCATCCCCGGCAGTGACGCGAGCGACTTCGACTTCCCGCTGTAGCGTATGTCGAAATACGCCTCGTCGCACAGCACATACAGGTCGTTCTTCCGGGCCAGCTCGGCGATACGCTCCATCTCCTCCGGGCTCGACTCCGCACCGGACGGATTCTGCAGATTGTTGAATATCAGGATACGGGTCTTCGGCGTGATCGACTTCTCCACCACATCCATGTCGAGCGCGAAGTTCTCGTCGCCCTCCACGAAGCCGTACGGAACCGCTTTCCCGCCGTGGAACTCGATCATGGACTCGTATATCGGATAGCCCGGATTCGGGTAGAGCACCTCGTCCCCCGGATTCATGAGCGCGAGTATGAACTTGGCGATCACCGGCTTGCCGCCCGGCTGGACGGCGACATTCTCGAACGTGTAGGAGGTGCCGTGCGACGCGTTCACATCCTCCGCAAGCGCCTCCCTCAGCTCCTTCAGGCCCCAGTTCGAGCAGTATCCGGTCTTCCCCTCCTCCATCGCCCGGACCGCCGCCCGGATGATGTTGTCGGGGGTGCGGATATTCATGTCACCGAGGTGGAATGGATACACCCGGTTGCCCCCCGCGGCGAACTCCGCCGCTTCCAGCGACACCGCGAATGCGGTTTCCGTTCCCAGTCGTGAAAATCGTTTGGCCAGGTTCATATCAGTCCTCATCTTCGGGGGGGGAGCTGGTATTCGCTCTGATGCGTCTTCCACCAGTCCTCCCACCTGCCTTGCGCCGTCCCGTAGGACTTGCCGGTCGCGGCCGTCAGCGCTCTGGATACCTCCATCCGGGTGCGAGCGTCATTGTGAGTCAGCGCCTGGATAAGAGCGGGTATCACCGTCCCTCTCTCCAGCATCATCGTACGGACCCTCTTCTCCAGTCTCTCGACACGGACCTCAAGCTGGTCCGAGCCCTCACCTGGATTCTTTGTCGCCTCCATGTTACCGCCTTCGAGCTCCCTCACACTCCGACTTCTCTCAAGTTCCCGCCGCCTCCCTTCGGCCTTGAGCTTGTCGAATGAAGCGACTGCCTGGGCCTTTTCCGCCTGCGCCGCCCGAAGCTGGCCTTCCATCTCCTCCGTGTTCTCCTCCAGCTTCTTCGCCCTCTCCACAAGCCCGTAAAGCTCCAGGTCCTTCTTCAGCAGCTCCGCGTCTCTCGCCGCCACATCCTTCGCGTACCGATGCAGGTCCTTGGTGAGAGACGCGACAACTATCTTCCGGCGTCGTGGAGCCAGTACAGGTACACCGCAAAGCAGCCGGGAATGATGATGGCAACGGCCGCTATCATGATCTCTCTCATCTTTTTGCGAAGCACGACCCTGAGCGTCTCGGCTTCCCGGCTCAGAGCGTCCCGTTCCTCTTCCGCCTTCATACGGGCTTCGGCGTTGCCTTCCAGCTCGGACGCGATCGCCGCGAAGTTCACCTGCGTCTCCTGCAGGGCCTTTTCCAGCCGCTCCCTATCCGAAGAGAGCTTTTCGTATCGATCCTTCAGATCGTCCTGCTCAGTCATAGCAGGCCTCCATGTCGCCTGCGCCCGGCTCTTCTGGAAGTTGTCGATTCTGAGCCGATCGACGACAGCACAATCCCCATGCGATGCCAGCCACATCTTCTGTTTCCTTCGAGATTATAGGAAGAAGGCCGTCGTTCTGCAATCTTCGCAGACCGGCCTCCGCCTCTATCGTTCTTGCGGGATAGACGCGCCTAGTTCACCACATTGATCGGCGCCCCGGCGATGAACGCCTGTATGTTCTTCGCGGTCGTATCCATCAGACGCTTTCTCGCCTCGTACGTCGCCCAGGCAATGTGCGGGGTGACGACGAAGTTCTTCGCGGAAAGCAGAGGGTTGTCCTTCGCGATCGGCTCGGTCGAGACCACGTCCGCGGCCGCGCCGGCTATGACGCCTTCGTTCAGCGCGTTGGCCAGATCCCGCTCCGCGACGAGGCCGCCCCGGGCGGTATTGATGAGGAAGGCGGTCTTCTTCATCTTGGACAGGAAGTCGGCGTTTACCATGCCGGTGTTCTCCGCCGTCTGCGGGCAGTGAAGAGTGACCACGTCGGCCTCCGCGAGAAGCTGGTCCAGCTCCCGCCAGCCGAAGGGCTGGTACTCCGGGTCGTCGCCTCTGACGGCGTCGTGCGCAAGCACGTTCATGCCGAACGCGTGGGCCACCTCCCCCACCCGTCGGCCGATCCTCCCGAAGCCGACGATACCCATCGCCTTCCCGGCGAGCTCCACCAGGTCGGTCAGCCAGAAGCAGAACTCCCCCTTCTCCTGCCAGGTACCCTTACGGATCTCGGCGTCGTGGAGCGCCGCGTGATGGCACAGCTCCAGGAGCAATGCGAACGCGAACTGCACGACCGAGTCGGTACCGTAGACCGGCACGTTGGACACCGGTATCCCCCGGGCTGCGGCCGCCTTCACGTCCACCACGTTGTATCCGGTGGCCAGCACTCCTATGAACTTCAGATTCGGCAGCTCCCCGAGGACGCCTTCGTCCAGAACCGTCTTGTTCGTGAGGATTATGTCGGCGTCCTTCGCGCGATCGAACACGTCACCGAACTCGGTGCGATCGTATACCGTCAGGTTCCCCAACACATCCACCTGGTCCCACGGGTTGTCACCGGGGTTCAACGTGTATCCGTCCAGCACCACGATGTTCATTCTCGGCTCCTTTCAGCGTAGAGGATTATCATAGATGAAAACAGGCGCCGGTTCTAGAGTTAAAACTTTTCTTATATTCCCGCTAAAGAACTATTGACACCAAATACGATATACTATACAAATGTATAGTAGCAGGGAAAAGGGCTATTCGGACCAGAGAAAGGAGATGAAGTGGAAGTCCTGACGGACAGGCAGCGA
>CAYMFW010000398.1:0-3265 GCA_964389785.1 uncultured Planctomycetota bacterium | reverse complement strand
CAGCCGCCGTACTCGACGATTTCCATGCTATTTCCTGTTTGCCATGTTCAGTCGAAGCGTGACCACCTTCTTCGGTCCGACCTCGATTCGCACCCGTTTCTTCGCGATGACCCGAAGGGAAGCGGCCCGCTCCTCGGCCATTGTACACAACGAGGCGGTGCGAATGCCAAGGGGAGATTCCACGTCCGTTCCGACCGTCTTCCGAGAGGGGTTCGACAGCCGGACGATAACGGACCGCCCGTCCTCGGACTGTTTGAGCGCGGAAAGGATGAGCGTGTCCGAGGTCACGGTGAGCAGCCCCTGCACCGGCCGCATTCCGTCGTTTCCTCCGAAGGTCTGTACCGGCATGAGGGGAATGTTCTGCTCGTAAGCGGTGCGGGCGACCTTCCCGCGCTCCCAGGTGCCGGCGTGCGGGAACAGACAGTACTCGAACGTGTGCTCCCCCGGCATCTGGGTACCCGGTACACCTTCCGCCGCGACGTTCTCCCAACGGAACTGCCGGTGGGTGAACCCCCTGAGGAGCGTCACCGCGATCGTCCTCGGCGCGTCCCTCAACGCCTCGTATTCGCACAGGCCCCTGGTGATCACCGCCAGGCCTCTCTTTCCGTCGGCGACGTCCACGAAGTTCAGCATCGGGCGCCCGCCGTCGTCCTGTTCCTCCCATCCCCGCGTATCCCGCCGGCCGACCGGACGGGCGACGACGTCGAACGGCGTCTCCGCGTGCGATTTCTTCGCCCGGCGCACCGATGGGAACATGACACGCAGGCGATGGTCCTTCACCGTGTTGTTGACGGTGGTGATGACGCGCACACACCTTCCCTCACGGTCGAGGGAGACCACCGATACGATCCGGACCGGTTTCATCGACCTGCTTCTGCCCGTACGGTCCGCGTTCGAGCCGGCCGGCACCCGCATCGTGACGGTGGCGCGGAACGTCGTCCGGAGCGCGCCGTTCTCGACCAGCCGCACCCGAGCCCTCTTTCCCCTGCTCGTGATCTTCCTGTCGCGCCGGGGCGGAGTGTAGTCCCATCCGGAGCCGACGTTTCCGCCGTCCTCGTACCAGCCGAGACCCTTGTACGCGCGCCGGGTCTTTCGCTCGACTAGGTCGAACGTCCCGTCCCTGTTGAACTGCACCCGCAGGCATTCGTTTTCCATCCAGTTCCGTCCGCAGTCCATCTTCGGGAGAGGAGCCGCCGTGGGACAGGGCGTGACGGTGAAGGCGGCATACCCGACGCCGGGGATATCCCTCAGAATCAGCCGGGCGCGCACCCGCCGGAAGCTCCACGTCTTGTAGCAGTCGAACGGCACGTAGACCTTCGACTTCTCGTCGCGGACGGACAGGATCTCGCAGGGCACCTCCCCGCCGGCCGCGTCCTCCACGCGGACGCGGCCGCCGGGCGCACCGAACGGCACGTCGAGCGCGCACTCCACCACGGCGGATCGTGTCCCCGGCAGGCCGTTGAACGCGACGAGACAGCTCTGTCCATCCGCCGCGGGACGGAAGCCGACGCGCCGCGCGAGATGGAAGCGTGATCTTCTTCCCACGTCGGCTGCCAGGTCTATCACCCGGGCGAAACGGTTCATCTGGTCCTCGTGGATGCGATCCACTCCCACGCCGCCTATCGTGTCGTGGCAGTGGTTGAGCATCAGCAGCTTCCACGCCAAGTCGAGCTCCGCCTTGGGGTATCGGAACCCGGTGACGGAAGCGAGCGCCGCCCAGCTCTCCGCGCCGTATATCAGCGCGTGCTCCGCCCTTCGGTTCGCGGTTTTCAGGTGGGAGCGGACGGGCAGGACGTTCATCAGCTCCGCTTCGTCCTTCGTCTTCTGCGGCGTTCTCATCTCGCCGCGCAGCTGCACCCGCAGGTTCCTGCGTTCCTTCTTCACCGCGGCGACGTACGCCGGCAGGCTGCTGATGATCAGCCGGTCCCCCTTCTTCAAGTGTTTTCGGGCCTCCGCGACGATGTCCGGCAGCCGCGGGAAGACGTGGCGCCGATCCTGCCAGTTTCCCAGCCACAGATGGCCGGTCGTGGCGTCCGGTTCCATCGTCTCCCGTATCTGCGCGATGCGCGCGGCGATATGGTCCTTCCGTATCCGTTCCGGGTCCTGCTCCGCGAAATACGGCTCGAGAACCGGATTGTCGGCGTCAGCGGCGCGCGCGGCGGGAGGCCAGGGGGGAGGATCCTTGCGTTCCCCGTCCGTCCCGCGCAGGTACAACGTCGCAGGAGTGGTGATCTTCATCAAGAAGACGGACCGGCCTCCCCTCGACGGCCGGAACAGGATCACCCTGCTTCCGTCCGGCCCCTCCCAGAGGCATTCCTTGTCGATCTGGTGGGTCGGCACCCCGCGATACGACGTGTACGTGTCGATACCGAACTGGGTCAATATCTGCGGCATCTGCGACACCTGGCCCCAGCCGGTGTTCGTGAACCCCACCTTCATCACGTTGCCGAATTCACCCGCGGCGGTCCGTCCGCGCAGCAGGTTCCGGGCGATGCACTCCCCCTGGATCACGTTCATCTCCGGTAGCGTGTACCACGGGCCGATCAGCAGCCGGCCGGATTTCACCAGCTTCCGGATGCGCGCCCTGTGTTCCGGCCGGTACTCCAGGTAGTCCTCGAGTGGCACCACCTGTCCGTCCAGGTGAAAAAAGCGGTAGTCGCGCCGCTTCTCCAGCAGGTCCAGCAGCTCGTCCATCAGCTGTACCATGTCGGCGCGGGTGGTTTCGAACGGCAGGTTCCACTCCCGGTCGAGGTGGGACCAGCACAGGACGTGCATCGTGAAATTCTCGGGCATAGTCGTCTCCTTTCGGAAAGGGAGCAGGAATCATACCACATATCCCCGTCCCGGCGAAGTGACACACGTTTCGCCATAAATATCCGGTGTGTCTCACTTTATATGCTCAGATTTTCTCGGGCGGTACCGTGTTGCGACAGTTGAAGTTACGCGAAACAGTCCGTCTTTTGCCGACGTGCCGTGAGAAAACAGGTTAGTTTTGCCCTCGACCGGACAATATAAGGGTAGGAAAAGGAGGTAACAATGTTCAGGGTACACAGAAAGTCGATCGAGAGGGTGAAGCGATTCTTCGGGTGCACCAGCCTTGACGCGATATATTACCTGATGCCGGACAGTCTAATCTCTGAGGGGCGCGTCACCGACTTCACGATCGTCGACGGCGCCGTCCCCACCCTGGCCGTCGAAGCACAGTATCTGTCCGCCGGTGCAGACTACGATCAGTCTGCCGCACTGAAAGGCTAGGTCGGTCACC
>CAYMFW010000397.1:0-3270 GCA_964389785.1 uncultured Planctomycetota bacterium | reverse complement strand
TATGCTCATCCACCGTTATTCACAGCGAAAAGGTCCGGGGTATGAGAAATGCGGGATAGCAGTATACTACTCCAGGAGACATGATGTATATCGACTGCACACGACGCCGGGCGTTTACCCTCGTGGAGCTGCTGATCGTTATCGCGATCATCGCCCTGCTGGCATCCATCATTCTTCCGGGCATGTCCCGGGCGCGGGAATACGCGTACTTCACCACCTGCAAGAGCCGTCTGAGACAGTTCGAGGTGGCGTGCCTGATCCACGCGGGCGAGAACAAGGGAAGGATGCCTGAGGCGGCGAACGACTGCATCCGCGTGACCGACGGGACGAGATACCGCGGAAGGAGGATAGGAAGCGCCTACTGGGACGACGTCATGAGCGGCGGGGGAAGCGATGACTCGGGCGGAGGAAACGACTGGATCAAGCGGGTATACGACGACAGAATCCCGGGACAGACGTTCGACGGCTCGCCGCCCGGAGCCGGCGTGACGATGATCGGCTACCCGGGCCTCAAGGGAAAGTACATGCCTATCGAGATCATGTGGGACCCTGTTGTGGGATTAAAGAACTGGGGACCGTTCGGCTGGAGCAGCTACTACACCTCGACCGAGAAACAGAGGGACCACCTCAGCCGCCGGCAGGGAACCACGATATTCGGATACTCGTTCTTCCTTCACAGCATCGGATGCAAACGATACCAGAACAATGCGAGCAGTACGGCGCACCTTCTCGCGCCCGACGGCGCCGGCACCAGGTACAACGCGGAGGCCTTCTACCGCCCGCTCACCAAGCACAGGAACATGCATACCTCCAATCCGCCCGAGGCATGGGTCGCCTGCTGCCGGATCCCCTATTCGAGCAGAAACAAGTCGCACTTCGGGGCCAACACGCCCGGCACCGGGCTTCTCGGCATGTTCAGGTTCAACGTGGTGCACATGGACGGCCACGTGGGCGACACGGTGTGGGTGGACAGCGCCAGCTTTGCCGTGTGGAGCCTTTACATCACCGGCCAGGGCGCGCGCGGTTACGGACGGAAGTGGATAGGGGGCAATCCGGACAAGGGCGTCGAGGACAATCCCAACATCGAGGAATCCTTCGACGAGAATACGTAGGCGGTCAGATGATCCCCGCGCTCGACCGCGGGATCCAGCACGACCGCCCGTCCATCAGCTGTATGTGAAGCCAGCTCTCCCGCTCGCCCAGCAGGATGAACTCGGTGCCCTCGTGGAGCGGCGCCTTGAAGCCCGGGCTGTAGGACTCCCCGTCTCCCTTGCGCGCGACGATCTCGCTGGCGAGTATCACCCCCTCCCGCGTCGATGCCAGTGAATACTCCTGGACCGCAACGGACACCGCGAGCGTCGCGGCCAGCATCGACGCGATCACGATGGGCGCGCGCATCCCGCGGCTCCGCTTCAGCGCCGCGATGCCCGCGAGCACCCACACCGAAGCGAAACAGATGGCGAAGAGGACGAACCGGGTGAACAGGCTGAAGTCGTAGTGCCAGAAGAAGAGCACCTCCATCACCTTTCTCCGAGACGAGGTCTCTATCTGGTCACGGCACTGTATCCTGGCCGCCCTCAGGTTCTCGCGGAGGTCCGCGTGCCGGGGAATCAGCAGCTCCGCCTTGCGATAGTTCAGGATCGCCTCGCCGATCCTGTCCTGGAGGAAGTACGCGTTGCCTATGTTGTAGTACAGCTTGCCGTTCCTTACTCCCCCCTCCCGCGCGATCCGCTCGAACAGCGCGGCGGCCAGCGCGTACCTCTGCCGCGCCTGGGCCGCGTCGCTGGTCCGGAGCCGGTTTCCTTCCGCGAACACGGTGGTCGCCTCCGCGAACAGGTCCGCCCGATCCCGCGCGGAGAGCGTCTCCCCGCCGGACGCGGCGGCGCACGCCGGGACTCCCAGCAGCACCGCGCAGATGATCGCTCGCACCGTTCTCACAGCGCCTTCTCCATTTCCTTCAGGAGCCGTTGGGCCTTCTCGAGCAGCTCCTCCCTGCCGGACCCCGCCGCTCCTCCGAACCGCGCTCCCTCCAGGTCGTCGAGCAGTTCCTTCACTCCCTCGACCGTCTCCTCCGGCACGCCCGCGCCGAGAAGCAGTTCACGGCTCTCCGACGGCGTCAGCCCGGCCGGGTTCTTCTTGAGCCGTTCGCCCACGTAGTCGAACAGGATGCGTATCAGCCGGTCGTCGAACGCAGCCAGCGACGCTTTCCGGCGAAGCGACCGGAGCGCTTTTCGCGCCTTTCCGCAGGCCGCCCTGGCCTTCATTCCCGCCCTGTCCTGCATCCTGCGGTCGGACGTCTTCACCCGCACGAGCACCGCGATCCAGGCGAGAAGCGGGGCCAGGCAGACGGCAAGCCATCCGGGCTGTCTCAGCGCGGTGACGGCGGCGAAGTGCTCGTCCCGAATAACGTCCATCCCTATCTCGTTTCCGGCGATGCCGGTCACCCTGGTCTCCACCTCCAGCTTTCCGGTGGAGGTCGGCCGGCCCATCCCGTCGTCGAATCCGACCACCCTGGTCGGGTTCACCGTGATCGGAATGGCCTTCGCCGCCACGTGCTCGTACATTCCGGTGTCCGGGTCCAGGTAGGATATCCGGAGCGCGGGGATCTCGGTGACCTGGTCGTTCACCGCACGGAGTGTCCGGCGAAACGTCATCACCCCCTTCTCCAGGCTGCCGGCCACGCCGTCCTCCTGGATCTTGAACCGGTCGGTGAATCTCTTGCGCGTCCCGATCTCCAGCGGCGGAACACTGCCCATGTACGGGAGCCCCGAGAGCGAAACGGTATAGTCTATCGGCTGGCCGACGCTCACGTTCGTCGGCTTCCCGGCGGCGGTGACCGAGGGACGGCCTATGATGCCGGAGAAGTCGGGGGGCCGACCGGCCTCCGGCGGCTTCTTCACGGTAAGCGTGACGGACGGGGAGAACGCGGTGCGGTAACCGTAATTCGCACGCCGGCTCTGCCCGAAGATGCTCCTCACCATCTTCCAGCCGACCTGCACGTAGCAGGTAACGCTCGGCTTGTCCACGACGAACCTCCCCACCTGCTTCGGGACGACGATCGCCGCCGCGGTATACACCTTCACGCTCCGCTCCCCCACCAGCCGCTCCGCCTCGGTAAATTCCAGATTGCCGGTCTCCCCGTACCAGATGAAGAATCGATCGTCGCGGCGGAACGGCACCTGGATATCGACGAGCTTGTGCACCGGCATGTTGCCCACCAGCTCTATCGTCATAGGGATCTGCTCGCCCACGTAACACGCATTCTTCGTG
>CAYMFW010000396.1:0-3286 GCA_964389785.1 uncultured Planctomycetota bacterium | reverse complement strand
GCACTTCCGCAATCACTTCTGAAGTTCACTATGGGTTCGTTTACATAGATGAGCCTATTTATGGGAGGAAGGACGAGGACAACAACGGCGACTTGTCAGAAGAAGGAGATAAGCAATTCTTCTATGTCACCAACAACTTGTACAACGTCATGGCTCTGCTCGATGGATCGGGCAGCATCACCGAAACGTACCAGCAGTACAAACCTTACGGAGCCGTGACCGTCTACACTGACGATGGCGGAGACGGTGATTGGTGGGATGGGGACGAAACTTCTGGGTCCTTGAGCAGCAACTACTACACATTCACGGGGAGGAGGTATGACCCGGAGTCGGAGTTGTACTACTTCAGAAACAGGTACTACTCGCGGAGTCTCGGGAGGTTCGTGACGAGGGACTCGGCCTATTTCGAAGGCAGCAACCTGTACTCCTATGCCAGGAATCATCCGTTGGGGCGCGTCGATCCACATGGCGCGGTGTCTATAGACATCGACACCGGCTTGTATCTCCCTCCCGGGTCGGTCATAACAGTCGACTGCTCACCTCCTGCGAGTCCTCTGGTTGCAGGCTCTGCGGCTTACTCCGCGGAGGCTACTGAATGGCGTCGCGGAAAGCCTTTTCAGAGACCCCCGGAACCCATCTACTCCCGTTGTGCAAAAGTAGTTGACCGAGCATTCGACGACCCGTCGCTGCAGAAGATCAGGAAGGCAATAGACGCAATCCCCGGTTGCACTGGTGATGTGCCCTACGACTGTCTTTGCTGTCCAGATAGAATGATGAGAGGATTCACAACACAGGACAACAACGGCAGATGGGTGATTGTCATGTGTTCTGACCCCATTCGGCTGGGAATGTTCCCGGATCTCACTTACCAGAGTACGGTAGACTACTTCAGGCATGAACTCACCCACGTATGGCAGAACTGCAAGATGAAGCGACAACCCAGTAGCTGTCGAGAAGCCTTGGCTGCGGAGATTCAGGCGCACCGAGCACAAGGAATGACCTCCTACAGGGACGCTTTTCAGAATTCCGTTCGCTCAGCTTGCGGAGTTGGACGCTGCAGTGTAGAGGACATCCAGTCTTTGGGGGAAACGTATTATGGGTGGTTTCAGGACTGGTGGCATCAGATGCCAACACCGTGGCAATGAGTATTCAACAACGACCACCAGAATGGTTTAGCGCCGTACGTTCGCTGTTCTTGTTTGCTGCGTGTGCCCTTTTTCTGTCTGGGGGCTGCGTCAATAGATTGAGCCCAAGAACAGTGTCGATCATCCCGCCTGTTGTGCAGCAGGCTCTCGCAAACGATCAGTTCGAGATTGAGGCGGTAGCGAGAGGGTCATTCGAAGGCAATTCCTTGCAGGTCACGAGCGGGCGAGACCATTTTCGTGTCCGCCTCCTATGCGTTCAAGTCGATCCTCACGTGTGGTCTTACGGCGAGTCCTTCTGGGAACCTATTCATCGGAAGGCAGGTCACCTCAGGCTGGGATACTACCTAGTGAAAGACCTGCGTCCTGGTGCAAAGGTGAAACTGCGTTTCGAACGGGACAATCTGTTGGACAAGGACGGCAATCTCCTCGCATATGTGTTACGGGAATTTGAGGGGCTCTCTGACAAGCATCCTTACAGGAAGATTTCCTTTAACTGTAACGTTGAATTGGTGACTCTTGGATTCTCTCCGTACCATGTGAGATCTGGTCGGCCAACAGAGACGCACGACCAATTCGTCAATGCCGAGAGAATAGCGAGGAATTCGCGACTCGGCATCTGGAGTACACCGGAGAGTACGGAGAAGTACACGCGACTGAAATCCGAATGGAAGAGGTCTCTCGACAAGGATGCAAAGACGGACTAGGGATAGATATCCAATCCATTAGACAGAGCGAATGAGCATGCGTATGACTTCCGCTACAATCTGGGAGATCGACAGAGCGGATTCCGCAGGCGGCTCGAATCGCCGGTCGTATTCCGTAAGTTGGCTTGATTCCATAGCTTCCAAGTCTACGATTCGAACCGTCTGGACAGATGGGGACGAAACTTCTGGGTCCTTGAGCGGGAACTACTACACCTTCACTGGCAGACGCTCCGACCCGGAAAGCGAGTTGATGTACTTCCGGAATCGGTATTACTCCCCGGAGTTGGGGAGGTTTCTGTCGAGAGATCCGGTGCAACGCATGAACCTATATTCCTATGTGGGTAACAACCCAACGGGGTGGGGGGACCCGCGAGGGAAGGCTAGGGTGAGGGTCCCTTGTGTCGAAAACACAGCAGTACCTCGGACGGCGGCGGGTGGTGCTGGGTGGACGATCATAAGCATTAGTGTTCAGACTCCCTGGGGATCGTCACAGGGCCTGATTACTCAAGCCACTGCCCAGGCCGTAGGTACCTGGGAACGTCGCGCATTCGTTACATGGACGTGCCCGGCTTGTTGCGTGCCGACAGGTGCGGTGGAAACCAATAGCAGGATCAGACAGACAAAGAACTCCGGCGCTGTTACGTTTGAGATAATCCAAGTGACTGCTGGTATTACTGTCCCTGGATGGCCTCCCGGATTCCCTACCCCCTCTATCTCGGTAGGCCTAATACCGTCAAACATGACGGACTACAAGAAGGCTGTTCTGGCCACCAAGCCGGGCTCCAAGAACTTTTCGGGTACGGTTTTGCGGCCCTTGGTCTGTTACAGAGACACATAATCTTGAAGAGGCGGGCTGCATTCACCTTTGCGGTCTTGGGAATCCCCGTGGTCGTTGGAGCGGTGTTGTTTCTTTCTGGTCGGAACTTGAACCCAAGCGACATGTTGGCAGAAGAGCTAGACGTTCGAAGCTTCCCATTGCTGGAGAGACATGCGAAAGAGAACCCAAGTAGCTATGAACGCAACGTAGCACTTCAGCACATTTCCCGCATAGCCTACGACACCCTCGATAGAAACAAGAAGGGGGCGTTTCGACGGGATCATGGTAGCGATACACTGTTTCGGATGGTTGAGAAAGGATTAGTGGAGCGTTTATCCCAGCATCTTGATTCCGACTCCCCGGATAGAAGGTATTCCTGCATGCTGGCGCTCAACGGTATTCTCAGTGGAATTCAGCTGCAATGCACAAAGAGGAAGGTTGACTACTGCAAACACCTCGAGACGTGCCCGTTTAACATCGTCTTCACCAGCGACGGAACAGAAACCGGCATCGCTCAACAGCAAGCCTACCTGAAACGTGATGACATATATGAGAGCTTCATCACTTGGTGGAGTAACACGAGAAGGCTCTATGTTGATGTGCGTATGCGATAGGTCTGT
>CAYMFW010000395.1:0-3296 GCA_964389785.1 uncultured Planctomycetota bacterium | reverse complement strand
AGAATGCACTCATAGTTCAGAGTGCTCCATATTACATCCCGTCTGTCTTGCGCTGCATCAAGAAGGCTTACGTACCGATTCTTGGCCCCCTGTGAAATGTGAAAGATCGAGAAGAAGATGGCCATCTCCTGCATGAGTGGGGCGATGGCATGTCCGTAATCGTTGATGAGTTTTTCCATGCCAAGCTCGAAGTCCTTACGAAAGAGTGCAGAGATGTCCGCAGGGACTTGGCGCCAGTGTGAGTATAGACGTTGAAGGACCATAAAGAGGTCGCGACCAAGTGGCGGCGTGCGTGGAGCAACATCCCCAGACCCATAGCTCGCGCCCGCGCCGAAAAGGATTACCCGCATCAGTCGAGAACGCCCAATGCTTTCGCGCCGAATTGGAGCATGAAATGGCAGTTCTGGCAGACCACAACTACCACCGGGTAGATTTTCCCTTGGATAGGCTGTTTGTATTCCGCGTCCATCGTCCCCGTGAACCCCAGGTCCGGTAAGATGGTCCAGTTCCTTCCTCCACAAACAGGACATCCGCCGCTGACAGAATCACGCAGGTGTTCCTTGATTGTTTCATTCTGCTCTTCGGTGAGTGGCATCTAAGACCTCCTTTCACTCTCTTCTGTAACCACGACAAGACAGAACCCCATTCTATGGTACCGAGTTTCTTGGCATCGTCAATTGGGGATTCTTCCTATTTTGGCGTAGGGGATGTTCCTACAAGAATTCACGGGACGTGCCTCACGGTTTCTGCAATCACCCTCTCAAACACCCCCAGTATCGAGAATTCCTGCCCTTCGGTCAACTCTATGGGCTCGTGGGCCGGGTTGAGCGATGTAAGCACAATCTTTCGGGCTTCTCCGATGGTGTCTGCGTCGCTGGGGGCTCTCTGGCTTTCGTACTTCTTGATCACCGCCAGGGAAGCACTGCCGGCGAAGCCCTCGACGGCGCAGAGGACAATCTTGCCGTTCCGGCTGCCGCCGGGATCCCTCCGGAACAGACAGAAACTGCCGTCCGGGATCTTCGGCTCCATGGAGTCGCCTTCGGCCCTGACGAGGAACCGGTCCCTGGGGAAGGGGCCGCCTTCCACGGCGACGTATTGGAAGCTTTCCTCGTCGGCGAAGAGGCCGTCGGCGGAATCGTAGCCGGCGTCGGCCACGGCGCGGAGGTCCAGGAGCGGGAGCGCGTTTTCATATGGAATCAGCTTCTGTGCGGGCATGTGCTCGGTGCGGCTTCTGACGAAGCGCTCGGTTTCCTTGTCCATGAAGTATACGTAGCAGCCCTTCATGCCCCGGGAGAGGAGTATGCGGTAGGTGTTCTTTACGAGGTCGATGAACTGTTCCCTCGCGTTTCTGACCGGCCTGTCGTGCGAGTTCTCGCGGATGGCCTTCCAGCCCTGCTCGTCGAACCGGTATATGAGGTCGCTGCCGATTATGACGCCGGCGTAGTCGAATTCGAACCCCTGCGCGGTGTAGACACAGCCTACCTGGTCGATGCCGTTGGGGTCGTACGCCCAGTGCTGGGCCTTCGGGATGCCTTTGGCGAGGCGGGTGGCCTCCGGGCGGGCGTTCCAGGGGCGCACGTAGTCTCCGATCTCCACGTCCTTCCGGAGGCGGCCGCCGGGAAGCAGGTCTTTGCTCCAGTGCCAGCAGTAGCCCGCCATCACCCGGGCGGTGAAGCCCTGCCGGTTCTTCTCCCTGATGGCGTCCTCCAGGGCCTGGGGGAAGTCGAAGATGCGGAAGTCGAAGTCTTCGGTGCCGGTCCAGATGACGTTGGCCGTCCGGTGGATGTCGAGGGTGTTGTTCACCCATCCGACGAACGCCTCGGAGCCGGCGCACCGGAACTGGACATCCAGCTCGTACTCGTGGACGGCGCTGCCGGTCTCTTCCGCGTGGGTCCGGATGTAATCGACGGAGCCGATCTCGTTGGGGCGGACCACCTGGTCGTCGTCGATCAGGAAGACGGCAACCTTGGAGGCCTTCAGAAGCTCCCGGATCTGGGGGACGTCGGTGCGGTTCTCTCTGCGGGTGAAGCGGTTGTCGCTGGTCTTTCGTATGCGGTGGGACTCGTCGCATATCAGCACGTCCACGGCGTTCTCTTCCGCCTGGCCGTAGCTGTTGAAGTACTTGAACTGGACGTCGCCCCGGGTGCCGATGATCTTCCTGAGGGTCAGGGTGAAGGCCCTGGAGCCGGTGGCGTACTGCGCGTTGTATCCCGCCAGGAGCAGGTCGGCCATGAGATTGATAGCGATGACGGACTTGCCGGTTCCCGGGCCGCCGCGGATGATGATGGCCGTTGTTTTTCTGTCGTGGAAGCCCTTTTTGGCGCAGGAGAAGACCTTGTCGTAAGCCACGAGTTGTTCGTCGAGGAGCACGAATTCCGGGGTGCCGCGTATGACGCCCGCGACGTGGTCCATCAGCTTCTTGCTGGGGCGGTACACGCCGCGCTCGACGCGGCCGAGCACGTCGGCGCCCTCGCCGCGCTCCAGCTTTTCGGACAGGTAGTCCTTCAGGGGGTCCACATCGTCGGCGGAGAACAGGGGGAACTCGCCGAGGAGCTGCTCGAACTTGTCGTCCAGGAGCACGTCCGGGGTGTGGAACCGGTAGTTGTGAAGGTAGGTGCAGGCGGAAAGCCCCACGGGCGGCTCTTCCTCGTGGAAGGCGGTGTGGCCGTCCTGGAGGTAGCGCTTGTATCTTCCCACCTGCGCCGACGGGTGCAGAACCTCGCGCTCCCGGCCGCCCAGCCGGGTGATCACCTCGTTTTCTCCGTCGGCGTGGTCGCATTTCTCCCACTGCTTCAGCTCTATTATCACGGCGTTGTCGCGGGCGGCGCTGTCGCGGCCCAGCACCATGCAGTCCAGGCGGCGGGAGCTTGCCGGGAGCTGGTATTCCAGGATGACGCCGTGGTCGGTCAGGTCCGCTTCCTGGAATACCAGGGACACGGCGCGCAGGGAGTTCCGCCACGATTGGACTTCGCTCGGGGAGGGGTTGTAGCGGAAGGTGTTGAAGAAGGCGCTCTTGAGTTTGTCGGCTATCTGGTTGTGCGTGGTGTCGGTTATGAACTGTTTGGACGTGCCGGCGTAGAGGCGCATCTACGCGAGCTCCTCGGAAAAGGGGACGGATTTATTTTTCATCTGCCCCTGGATCCTCTTCCTCCGCACGGAAGTATCTTTCGCAACACAATTACTTATCTCCACCTATGTTACAATCTTGAAGTCACAAATTGTGACTTCAAGATGTGCACTCACTTCTTCTTTCTGGCCACGTACCGCACCCCGCGCTCCTTGACTCCGAATCCGAT
>CAYMFW010000394.1:266-3343 GCA_964389785.1 uncultured Planctomycetota bacterium | reverse complement strand
TCCCGACGCCTTCCGGGACTATCAGGGCTCCGACAATCGGTAAACGGCACTGCCCTCCATGCGAATGCCCCGCCAGGATGACATCGTACGTCTGGTTGGTGAGCTTGTCGACCGTATTCGGGTAATGGGTGAGCAGAACACGCTTCTTGCCTTGAGGGGCTTTCTCTAATGAAGGATTTTGTCTCTCGGTACCCACCAGAAGGATTTCTTTGTGGGAAGTAACGGAAGATTTTCCAGATAGCCAGGTGCCACCGGTTGCTTCGAAGCATTTCGCTATCTTATCCGCGGGTGCCTTGCTCAGGTGTTCCCAGTTCCCCGGGACTCCGAACATGGGAGCCTTGATCTTGACGAGGACCTCGAGAGCTTCCTCCAGGTAGGATGCCTCTTCAACGATGTCGCCGGTGAAGCAGACAAGATCGGGAGCGAGACCGTTGATCAAGTCCACCACCTTGGTGAGATAATCGCTGTCGCCCTTGAAATGGATATCGGTGAAGTGGACCAGGCGCTTCGAAGGGCTGCCGCCTATCTTGAGATTCTTGATTCTGACCCATTCCGGTTCTATCCAAAATGTATCGGCAATGCACAAGGCAGGTATGGAATAGAAGCCGATCCGGAGCAGCGTACGGCGGCTGAGCTTCCGTTTTTTCTTCGATTCGGGCGGTTCGTCAGCCATGGTTCTTCATTCCGGTCGAGACCTTTCGAGTTGCTCTCTGACTCGTGTCTGCATGCTTCGAGTATTGACAACAAGAAGTGCGTCGTCATGGTATTCTATCTTGTTCGGCTCCTTCCAGGAATCAAGATCCTTCTCGATTAGCGCCCTGATCAGCTTGGCCGAGTCTTCTTTGCTCTTCACAAGATCATCGACGGGATAAAGGCAGAGCATTCGACCATCGAGTGCGGTGGTTGAGAAATAGATACCCCCTTGATCGATTCCCCACACACTTTGGGAAACACGGGCAACTTCATCAAGGACTTCCCGCACGGCGACCCTATCACCACGATAGCCTATGCGAGAACCCGGTATCGGCAAAGCCCAGATCAACCCAATGCCGGTCTGCTTTGAAAGATCGGACAGGACGCTTGCGACCGATGATTGTTCGTAATCGACGGTGACTCGCGTGCTTTCCAGAACCTCGGGCTTCAAGTCGTTTCTGGCGCTTCGATGTTGGAAGTAGTCCGCGAGAGTTCTCTCCAAGTTCACCCCGCGAGATACCCTCTTGGACTTTGGCATTCTCCTGGCCTCTCGGAGCAATCCCATGATCTCTTCAGTTCGCTTGTGGACCTCCGGACTGTTGAGGACAATGAGTAGCCCGGCATAGTAGTCCACCATTTCCCCTTCTCCCCAACCAGTTGGGTCAGCAAGGCGCGCAAATTCAACGAGCTTCTCTGGCCCAAAACCCACCTGCCATTCCTTAACTTCTTCCGGGTCGAAGTCTACCCAGCCGAGGTCTTGGATGTGATGGAAGCGCAGTTGAGGACCATCCAGTGGCGTATCGCTCAGATACAGAGATTCATCCTTCAAGCCGATTCTCATATGTGAAAGACGAGCGATCCTATCAAGGAGACAGGATAGGCTTGCGCTCCTAGAGATCAAGGTGATCTTCGGAGTATTCTTGCCGTTCTGATTCAAGACGAGATTCAAACCAGTCTTGTCGAAAAGCAACTTGGCAACTTGATGCAAATCGGCTTCTTCGAAGTCAATATCTGGAGCTGTTCTCATCAAAGCATCTTCGAGTGCAGCCCTCCACCTTTGGCCGGATGCGCCTTCGAATCCCAGCCGGCTACTTGGCCCGGATTCATCTTCCGGCGGTCCGGGAGGTCCTGCTAATCGCAGGGCGATCCTGAGCTGGGCAAAGCAATCTTGGATCCTGTCGTGAACCGCCAGACTGTGAAGGACATGAAGCGATCCCGACTTGTACCATATCCTATTGGGGTCAACCCAAGACATTGGTTCTATGGTCTGCATGTAGTCGAAAATGGGCATGGGACGGTGAAGGGTGGTTCCCCATGTCATGAACCCAGCTTCGCCGGGTGGCAGGTCGGATATATAGTAAGAACGCAGCACGCGTCTTTCGTTCAGATCCTTGCCCATGTAGATCGCTCTATCCTTGAGATAGAGGCTTCTGTCAGACGACGCGGCGATCCATCGCAGCAGGCTGAAGAGAGTGATCTTCTTGGCATAAAGAGTGATCTTGGGGTCTTCCTTATCTTGCAGATCGTCAAGGATGGGGATTTCTATCTTCTCCGACAAGAACTTGATGATCTTCCCAAGAGGGACTTCGCGCAGATCGCAGGCGACTTCCTTCCCCCTGAGTATCCGTGTGAGGTAGTTTTCCCAGTCGTCCCTGTCCGATCGGCGCATGGACTTGCGCAATTGCTGAAGATAGCCAGCTATCTCTTTGTGGTCCCGGAGTGTTGCATGAATTCCAATCTCGTTTCCTCCACGCAGGAGGTCATCCTTATCGATCCTCAATTCGGTCCGACAGAGGTCTGTCTGGAGCGACCTGGTAAGTTCCTCCAGCTGGTGTTGCATGGCGTCCGTGTCTTTCGGCATCGACGGAAGCTCGAAGGCAACATCGGAGTCTTCCTCCTCCGTCTTGGGCGGATAGACGGCTCTGACCCGGCCGCCTCGATACTCTATCCGGCACCCGGGACGCATCCAGAAGGTCTTATCGGGAACACCTTCCCGCTCCTGCCAACCAATTTCCCAAGTCCCATCCACAAGATCCCGAACGACGTATTCACGAACTTCGATCGTGCCTGACCGAGGATTCCCGAAGCGAATGGCCTCTCCTTCAACCTCCCACCAAACATCCGAGACCCTCGAGATCCAGTTCAGGGCGGCCCGGAGACACATCCGTTTGACATTCAGAGTGACCGTGGTGGCATCTTCATCCTCTGGGTCGTAGAGAAGTTTCAGGCCTGTTTCCTTGGAGAGGTCATCTAAGACCTTTGAAATAGGGGACTTCTCGTAATTGAAACTCACATGTTTGGAGTGGAGTAGCCTCGCTACTTGAGGGTTCACCCTTGCGGATGCGGGGTCGCGTCGCACATGAACACTCCTTCCTTGAAGCGCA
>CAYMFW010000394.1:0-256 GCA_964389785.1 uncultured Planctomycetota bacterium | reverse complement strand
CCGGCAGCATTGCAGGAGGATAGGAGGAATAGACAAGGAACAGCCAAAATAAGGTAAGGGGTGCCGTTATGGAAAAAGTGTTCCGAAAACCGTCTCTTCATTGCAGTCATCTCTGGTTTCTCCTCATTTGGCTATCCATCCGGCGGCAGCGCCGATACGCTGGACGGCAAACAGAACCGCGTAGAACCATACGGAGCTAATCACTGTGTAGTAAAGAGCGCGTGAGCAAGACTTGGCAACACCCCCTCGACAGCTG
>CAYMFW010000393.1:0-3344 GCA_964389785.1 uncultured Planctomycetota bacterium | reverse complement strand
CGTGTGAGGTCACGCAGGAACAGTACAAGAAGATCATGGGGATGGATCCGTCATCAGGCGGCGCGTGGTCCAGGACGCCGACCCCCAACCATCCCGTGAGCAATATGCCCTGGGAAGAGGCCGTGGAGTTCTGCAAACGGCTATCCAAGAGGGAAGTCGTGCACTATCGCCTGCCGACCGAAGCGGAGTGGGAATACGCATGCAGGGCCGGATCCCAGACCCCTTTCGCTTTCGGAAAACAGCTCGCCGCAAAGCAGGCGAAGTATGACGACGAAGGCAAGCACAGGGCCGACCTGGTGGACAGCATGGACTCGCTAGTGCCGCCTACCAGTCCCGTTGGAAAGCTCCAGCCGAACGCTTTTGGGATCCATGACATGCATGGAAACGTCGCAGAACACTGCAACGACATCTACGCGGCTAACTACTACGAGCGAAGCGCCAAAGAGGATCCACAGGGGCCGAAGGGGGGAGAGTTCCGTGTTCTGCGCGGCGGCGCGTACACGTCGGGCCCGAGAGACTGCCGGTCGGCAGCGAGGTCACGGCATCGGCAGGACTCCGCCAGGTACGACGAGGGTTTTCGCGTTGTAGTGTCAGCCATCGAAGGGGGTTTCCCGAAACCGGCAACAAGGTTCATGGGACCGCCAACAGAAGACTACACAGGGGAGATCAGCGCTTCCTACAACAATGGGAGAAAGGAGTATCGAATACGCTTCAAGAATGGAAAGAGGGATGGCCTCTGTACCGAATGGCTGCGTGACGGGACAAAGGTTTTCGAAGCCAACTATAGGGAGGGTCGTCTTCACGGGAAGTGTCTGGAGATGTTTTCGAACGGGCGGCCACAGCACGAAAAGATGTTCAAGGACGGCGTCCGGCATGGAGTATTCACAGAGTACTTCTCGGACGGCAAGAAGCAACATGAATGCGGCTACGAGAACGGTCTCAAGCATGGTGTTTCCACGTGGTGGCATTTGAGCGGCCACAGGATATCCGAGGTGCACTTCAAGGCTGGCAACTGTCACGGGAAGAGCAGACACTGGAACATGAAAGGAAAGAAGGAATCTGAAAGCGCCTTCTACGGTGGCCAGGGGCACGGTACGTTCACCGCCTGGCACGACAACGGGCAGAAGAGCTCTGTTCGCCATTTCCGCTACGGGAAGAAGACCGGTGATTGGATGGAATGGTATGAGAGCGGAAAGAAGAAGAGCGAAGCACATTACAGGAACGGTGCGGCCACCGGCCCGATCGTTGGGTGGTATGAAAGCGGGCAGAAACGAAGTGAGCTCGATTACGGCGAAGGCAGGAGAACGACCTGGTACGAGAATGGACAGAAGTCGTTTGAGCTAATAGTCAATCGGAAAGAGAAGACAAGCGTTGGCACCTACTGGGACGAAGATGGCAACGTCGAACTGATTGAGCACAAGAAGCGCGGGGAGGTGATACGGACTGAACGGCCCGAGGGAGACAAAGGGGAACCGGACAAGAAGGACCGCGACGATGTGTGAAGCGGGCGCATGCCTGCGACCAACCAGCTCTTGTGCAGTGAGGGGTCTGAGCAGTTGAACATGCCTACCCAGACAATAAAGACCGACTGGTGCACACTCACTGCGCTCGTGCCACCAGCGGCATATCGCCGCCGTTCGGCTCAGCAAGAGCAATGGATTTGATAACCGATATCAAGACGATCGAAAAGCTCGCCGTTCAAAAGGAGGACGAGAACTGGCGGTTTCGCTGCTTCCTCAAAGGCGCCAATATCGAGCTTGAGGACTTGGATGCAATCGTCCACCGGCTGTATGATTCTGTTGCTGCTCAAATTGATTGTCAAACGTGCGCACAGTGCTGCAGAGTCATGCATCCAATCCTCAAGGAGAAGGATGTTGCGCGGCTATCGGCTCATCTTTCCATGTCGGCGAGTGACTTTCATAAGGAATATTTGATGAGAGATGAGGAAGAAAATGGATTCACCTTTCGAGCTACTCCATGCCCCTTTCTTTCCGGGAACTCTTGTTCCGTGTACGAAGAGCGGCCTGATGATTGTCGATCATATCCTCATCTCCACAAGAAGGAGTTCGTCTTCAGGGTTAGCGGCATTGTCTCCAGCTGTTCTGTTTGTCCGATCGTGTACAATGTTTATGAGTTGCTCAAGGACGAACTCCAAAAGCTTAATGTCGAATCATTCTTCGAGGATCATGAGTATGAATGAGCCGAACAAGCGGATGAACGCTGACCGGGGTACTCCGCGACGTGCGGCAGGTAGACGATAATGGATTTTCTTCTGAATCGTAGTCCCTTTGGCATGTTCGTGGTCATAAAGCCATCTCGAATTGTTATATTCATTCTTGTGTGGAATATCTTGTGCGGGCTGGGCATACTGCTCAATGGAGGGTCCGGTTCTCTAAAGAACCCAGCTTCTGCTCTGGCGATGGCTGCGGCCGCAGCATATGCCTCCTTTTGCGGATTCGCTCCCATATTCAGCACACGCATTCGCACTCGTTGGTGCAAGGAGGGCTCCGACTTCGAGATGGCCCGATTTGGTCTACTTCTCCTTGGGGTGGTCGGTCTCTTGTGTTCCTTTTCATTGGTCTCGTTGTTTCGCATGCTCACCACCTCGTCGTGAAATAGAGTGTACTATCAACCGCACAACAAGCGCATGAACACTGACCGGGGTATTCCGCGCGGCTTTGCCGCGCTTCACACCCCGGCAGGTGATACGCGCCGTTGGGTGATAAGAATGATGAAACGCATAGTGGTCTTCTCAATGGTGCTTGCACTTACGGGAGGTTGTTCCAGCCATCGGCAAGGTGCTCCCAAGATTCTCGCAGAGGCGGCCCACAGCGAATTTGGCTCGGGTGCCTATGGTTGTGCCGATACCATCGCAGTGGCAAAGGCGGCTGGCGTTGACTATCCCGCGGTTGTGGATAGGTGTCTTGCGAAAGATCAAGAGGCCATGGGGGTACTATTCGACCTTTCCAAGAACGCCGGTTTCGACGCCGCCTCTGCTCAAGGGCACGCTGCGGTATTGGGTTCGTTGTTGCGAAGGCTTGGGGATACTTTCTTCTCCCTGTGTCTCAACGCACAAAATCCACCGGTTCGTGAATGCGTGCGTGATGACTTGCTCTATGATCTCGGCGTCACTGGTGGTGGCGTGAAGTCCATTTCTGATCTCAAGAAGGAATTCCCACGCACTTTCCCCCCATCCTATTCTAAAGAAGGATTTGAATGAAATCATCCAAAACCGGAATATACGAACGTTCATGCGATTGGTAATCGTATGAACGTTCGTATAACCCCCTGTTAGCCCAATTGAATTGACCAAGAAGAAAACGGAATGACGATTCAACGCGCGA
>CAYMFW010000392.1:0-3366 GCA_964389785.1 uncultured Planctomycetota bacterium | reverse complement strand
AAACATCGCCCCTTACATTTCTACGATTGTCCCCGTCTGGACAGATGGGGATGAATCTACGGGCTCTCTCAGCGGGAACTACTATACCTTCACGGGGAGACGAAGCGATCCGGAATCGGAGCTGATGTACTTGCGGAATCGGTACTACTCGCCGGGGTTGGGAAGGTTTGTGACGAGGGACCTTGTTGGGTACCGAGACGGACCTAGCCTGTACGCGGGTTATTTTGCTCAAGCGCTAGCTTTGGATCCAGAAGGCCTGAGTCCAGATTTGAATCGCGGTTCGGCTCGTTCGGACCCAGGAGATCTGGGTCCAGGCTTGAGTCGCGGTTCCGGTCATTTAAGAATTGATTGGGCGGGAAGACTAATCCTGAAATGGTGGCTCACCGCCGCCGGTGACCAAAGGCTGCTTGACGATCCTGCTTGGACAACGTATATGAAGGCAAATCTCTTGCTGCGGAATCAGGTAGCCCTCAAGCTCGCTGAAGAATCGAAGTCTCTCTGCAAGAAGTATACGAACGCGGACGTCAATATCCACCTTTCGTCTGCAGCTACAATTGAACAAGGAGAAGGCATTGTAGGCTATGAGTACCTTCATGGAACAGAAGACTTTTCAGTTGTTGGTCGCGCCAAGATAAAGCACAAAGGGAAAGAAATGGTCGTTCCATGTTGTTGTGTGACATTTGATGTTCGGTTCACCTGGCGAGATATGATAGATCCAAATGCGAAGTATACTACAGATACTATCAAGGCCATCTTTGGGAAGGTCATCTCACTTGGCAAGGCGAAAGACTACAAGATAACAATCTCATGGAAAAGTCAATCTTCTATTTGCTGGGAATCTGAAACGAAAAAATCCGAGTCTTCGGGTTGGCCAGTCGGAAAAGAATAGCTGTGCTCTTTGGGTGCTCAAGATTCACTTGAGGGAAGGATATGTGGCCCTCTATTCTAGAGCGTTGTCTCTTGCAGTTCTCTCTGTTTCTTGTCCTGTTAATCCCGCCGCTGCTGGGATGCGAAGGATGTGGGTATAGTGCAAGTGCGAACGAGCAGTATATTCGTTCTGTATTAGGCCCCATTGTTCTACAACAGATTGTGAAGGACGGAGAAGCTCCCGACACACTTGAACAGGCATTGAAGAATTTCTCCGGATCGCTGGCTCATCGTGGGGACTATAAGGGGAATAGTCTGGCTTATATCAAGCTTGGAAAGAAGTCATTCTGCTTCGTTTCGGGAGGTCCAAACGGTAAGATAGAAATGGGCAAGAATGACGACTTGGTAGTCTGTTATGAAAACGGGCAATGGCGCACTGGCAGAGCTTCTGATATTGCATCGCACTTTAGCTTGGAGAAAGAAGCAGACTGAGGTGGCTGAGCGAGAAGAATGGTACCATCCGAAAGCATGGTGACGAAATCGGCCCGAAGAACGAATCGCCGGAACGGATTCGTAACCCCCGCAAACACCGCCCCTTACATTTCTACGATTGTCTCCATCTGGACAGATGGGGATGAAACCGTCGGGAGCCTCAGCGGGAACTATTACACCTTCACGGGGAGGAGATCGGATCCGGAATCAGAACTCATATACTTCCGGAATCGGTATTATTCGGCGGAGCTGGGGAGGTTTGTGACGAGGGATAACGGACACCTTGATGGCATGAATCTCTATGCGGCGTACTTCGTCTGCTACGGGACTACGGATATGTTCGGATTGGCAGCGGACGAGATCTCCAAGGAAGACTGCGAAAAGCAGCTGAATCAATTCTGGGTCCTGAATCCTAAGTTGGCGGACGAAGTAGAGTCGTGGGAATTGGGGAAGCAAGGCCGAAAGCCATGCCTTCTCAAGATCGATTGCGTATGTTGCGAGAACCCGGAAAAGGGCGGCGAGTTCATCCCCGCGAAGCGGAAACAAAGAAAAGATGATCCGGGCGGTGCGGTAACAACGTCGCGTCCACGTGGTGGGCAAATTGAAGTCTGCTACGGCGAGAAACGGGCACTCTATGGGCCTCTTAGCCCGGCATCTGACCTGGCTCACGAATTGCGGCATTGGCTAGATAGTTGCCAAGAAAAACACATCTTTGACTGTGCAACGTGGGTCTGTGGTGAAATGCGGGCATACTTCGCGGAGGGGAAATGTACTTCCCTCAGGAATTGTAGGAAATACATGATTGAGCATTTTTTCACGGATGCTGGCAAGAAAGCAACAGCGACGACACCGTTCTGTGCCGGAAAAGGTTGGGTGGATATAGAGGAGGATCCTGCCTATCGTTTTTGTGGTGTTGAACGTTTGCCTGGGGGTAAGCCGACATACCCAGAGGACCCTGAGGCAGAGCAGTAAGGCATGGGGCAGAATCCCGGCATGGTTGCAGGGACAGGGCCTATCGGGAGACCTCCGGTCGTATTGTGCAAGGCACCTCATGGAGAACCGAAGGGTAAAATGACGAAGATGAATCTTGCTCGCGGCAAAATAATTGCTGGCATTGTGGTCTTTGTAGGGGGATGCTTTCTTGCTGGATCTTGGATCCTCACGCGGGATAGGTGGGTCATAGACTATCTCGATGGGCGATCATCCACATATTGGGTTTGGCCGTGGCGTGTCCCCGGTTTTGAGGCGCGAGATATCACGGGCGAGGGGTTTTCCGGTAGACTCACCTGCGTGAACTGGAAAGGATGGCCTCTCTACGAACAGCGGTACGTTGATGGCCAGCTCTGCGGCTACGAGAAGGTATTTTCCATCCTGCACATTGGACAGCCCATAAAGTGGACGGAATACTTAAATGGAGAACAACATGGTGCCCATGTTGATCTCTTCTCGGACGGCCGCGATCGCGAGCGGGGCCATTATCTGAACGGAAGGAAACATGGGACCTGGGTTAATTGGTATCCAGACGGTTTCGTGAGATTTACGGAGGAATACGATCGGGGCAGTTGCCTTGGGTGTGTGTGGGGAGATCCGAGGATGGATGAGCAACGTCGAGCGATTCTCGATTATTGGCATTCAGTTAGTCCCGAGGCCGCAACGCAGGAATTACGAGAGAGGGCTCTTCATTTCTTGAAGCCTGGTATGACAAAAGAAGATGTCAAAGATCTTCTCGGCCCCGCTGCCGAAGAGGGAGATATAGGCAAGAGGTGGCACTATGTTCTAGGACCGAAATTGTCAGCCGACAACCCGGCAATCCTCTTCGACGATATGGGAAAGGTGGTTGGCATCGTGCGGGGCAAAAGTGCCTGCATTCTTGATCGCCCTCGAGGGATGTGAGAGATCACGGGTAATGTGTGGACTGTGTAATGGCTCAGGGCATTGTGAACCATGTGAGGGCTGTAGGGGCCAAGGGCATTGTGAACCAGCCTCCGGCCGCTGATCCGGCCCTCC
>CAYMFW010000391.1:0-3370 GCA_964389785.1 uncultured Planctomycetota bacterium | reverse complement strand
AAGGTCCACCAGCATGATGAAGAAGGCCGATCGCTTCCGCGACTACTACTTGCGGAAGGGCCTTACCCCGTACGCGGTGCGGCGGTTGCGTCAGATCGTGTACGAGCACTACCGCGCTTTCGGGCGTGACCTTCCCTGGCGGAAGACGCGCGATCCGTACCGCATTCTGGTCTCCGAGATCATGCTCCAGCAGACCCAGGTTGATCGGGTAAAGACCGCGTACCGGACGTTCCTCGACGCGTTTCCGGACGTGCGGTCTCTCGCGCGGGCCTCCACGAAGCGCCTACTGAAGGTGTGGCAGGGCATGGGATACAACCGAAGATCGCTCGCGCTGAAGCGGATCGCACAGACGGTCGTGCGGGATTTCGGCGGCCGGATTCCGTGCACGATCGAAGAACTGATCACGCTTCCCGGCATCGGTCCCGCCACCGCGGCCGATATCGTGGTATTCGCGTACAACAGACCGGCGCTCGTGGTGGAGACGAACATTCGCAGCGTGTTCATCCACATGTTTTTCGCCCCCGGCCGCCCGGTGAAGGACGATGAGATCGTTCCGCTCATAGAGCGTACGATGGACAGAAAGAACCCCTGTGACTGGTACAACGCGCTGATGGATTTCGGTACCGCGCTGAAGAAACGGCATGTGAACCCGTCACGGCGCAGCACCGCGTACCGCCGGCAGTCCCCGTTCGAGGGGTCCAACCGGCAGGCGCGAAGCAGGATCCTCCGGTACCTGCTGGAGGAGGGTCCCCGCAGTCCGCGGCTGATCGTCCGTGACCTCGGCCTGGACGCATCTCAGACGACAAAGAATCTGGAACGGATGGCGGAAGAGGGCCTGATCAAACGATCGAAGACCCGTTACCGTGTCTGATGTACCGGCCGGTGTGAAAAAAAGGCCTCCGATGCTGCCGTCCCGGAAGGGTATAGGTGAACCCTGATTCCAAGTGGGGGCTCTCACGCCGGATCAGCCCATCCCCCGAAGGGGCCCGGGCGTCACCGGCGTAGGTCAGTCCCCAGGATAGGGCTGATGGTTCATCATTGACCACATCCAGTAACAAACAGCCCAGAGGCCATTAGTATTCTACTGAGATTATCGGTAAGCGCAAGAGAAAGGTGAAGTGGAACAGGAAAAAATTAAGGTGAGTCACTTTCTGAGGATAGCGCCGAGATTCAACTTGAGGGCGGAGACGATAGCTTCCTGCACCTCATCGACTTCCTGCCCGGTGAGGGTGCGGTCCTGCGCGCGGTACGTCACCGAGAACGCGACGCTCTTCCTGCCGGCGCCGATTTCTTCTCCTCTATAGACATCGAATGCCGCGACGTTCTCGACGAGGGATGAGCCTTTGTCTCTGACGCATGTTTCGACGTCCGTCCAGTGCTTGTTCTCGTCGAGCATCACCGCGTAGTCTCTCGATACCGAGGGAAACCTGGGAAGCAACGGGCTTCGCTTGAGAAGGACCGCCCGGGACGAGATCGCGTCCGCGTCTATCTCGAAGGCGCATACCTTCCGTTTCAGGTCGAGCCGCTCCAGTAACTGAGAAGAGACTTCGCC
Source organism: uncultured Planctomycetota bacterium (assembly GCA_964389785.1). Taxonomy (GTDB): domain Bacteria; phylum Planctomycetota; class CAYMFW01; order CAYMFW01; family CAYMFW01; genus CAYMFW01. Next base: position 1,818 of record CAYMFW010000391.1, on the reverse strand, counting down.
GATCCATCCCAGCATACCACCGCCGGCAAGCTCGATCATCGCCGTTCTGCCGGCCTCGAACGGCGAGCAGTGCCGGCTGGTGAAGGAGACGCCGATGTCGAATATCTCCAACACGCTCTCGAGGACCCCCTTCAGAGCATCGAAGCCTGCCGGAGAGACCGCCGCAAGCACCGTCTTTTCCGCGGGGAGGACGTCCCCGGTGGGAAGGTAGGCCTTCGCGAGCTCGAACAGGGAACAGTCACGGTTGCCCCGGTCCGCATTGGCCTTCAGGGCCATCAGGACGCTTCCCAGCAGCGATTTTCTCAGGAACGGCTCGTTCTCCCGGACCGGGTTTCGAAGGGCAAGGGGGGCGTCCTTGGTCCACAGGTCGAAGCAGTCATCTCCGGCGACGAAGCCCGGCGTCACCAGCTCGAAGAACCCCGCGCCGACGAGCACGGACCGACACCCCGCAGCCACCGTCATCGCCTTCTGCTTCTCGGGAGAAACGATCGTCATCGTCGAGACAGTCGGCACCTTCTCGTATCCCCAGATCCGGGCGACTTCCTCGATGAGGTCTGCCTCTCTGGACACATCCGGTCGGAACTCGGGGACCTCGAACGTGGTCTGCCGTTTCGAATCGGTCTTGATCGAGAGACCCAGGCTCTTCAGTATCGTTACCGCTTCTTCCTTCGGGACGGCTATTCCCAGGAGCTTGTTGAGCCGGTGCCACCTGAGTTTTACCCTGCAGGACTTCTCCTTGACCTTGCCGGCGATCACCGTGCCTTTCGCCGCCGTGCCGCCGGCGAGCTCGAGTATCAGCCGGCATGCCCGATCGGACCCGAGGATGACGCTTCCCGTCGTGACGCCTCTCTCGAACCGGTACGACGAGTCGGATGCCAGGGCCAGGCGTCGGGACGTCTGGCGGACCGTATACGGATCGAACATCGCGCTTTCCAGGAGTATATTCTTCGTGGACGAGTCCACCTCGGAGTGGAGACCGCCCATCACACCGGCTATAGCCACCGGCTGCCGGGCGTCCGCGATGACAAGATCGTCTCTGCTGAGCGCACACTCGGTTCCGTCGATGGCGGTCATCTTCTCGCTGGAACGGGCCCGCCTGACGACGATCCTTCCTTCCGCGAGCTTGTCCATGTCGAACGCGTGAAGCGGCTGCCCGGTCTCCAGCATGACGTAGTTGGTGATGTCCACCACGTTGTTCACCGGCCTCAGGCCCACGCTGGTGAGTATGTCCTGGAGCCAGGGCGGGGAATCTCCTATCTTCACGTCATTGATCACCTTGGCGGTATACAGCGGGCAGAGCTTCTTTGCCCTGTTCTCGACGGAGGTCACTGTGGCAATATCGGGGCCGTTTCCCGTGATACCGGCGTCGGGGGGCTGGAGGGCCGCTCCGGTGAGTGCGGAGACTTCGCGGGCGACGCCGAGAACGCCCAGCAGGTCGGGCCGGTTGGAGGTGACCTCAAGGGTGAGCACCGTCTTGCTGCCGACGGATTCCACGCTCTCCACGGCCGTGCCGGTCATGGTCAGCCGCTTCGCCAGGTCTTCTGCCGACAGGCCGTGCGCGCAGTACTTCTCCAGCCAGGACACGGGAATCTTCATCTCAGCTGCCCCAGGAACCTTATATCGTTTTCGGTGAACATCCGTATGTCGCCTATACCGTGCTTCAGCATCGCCACCCGTTCGACGCCCATGCCGAACGCGAAACCGGTGCAGCTCTCCGGGTCGTAGTTCACGGCCTGGAGTACATCGACGTCAACCATGCCGCAGCCCATGATCTCCAGCCAGCCGGTGCGGGAGCAGACGGAGCAGCCCTCTCCGCCG
>CAYMFW010000390.1:0-3374 GCA_964389785.1 uncultured Planctomycetota bacterium | reverse complement strand
GGAATTCGTCACGCTTCCCCGCCTGCTCGCGAACGACGGCTACGAATGCGGCCTGAGCGGCAAGTGGCATCTCGGCGACAGCCTTCACCCCCAGCTTGGCTTCACCCACTGGTTCGCGAAGCCCAAGGGGCATACCCTGTCGTTCTACGGTGACGAAGCGGTCTGGCAGGGAGAGGTGCGCGAGGAGCCGGGGTACTATCTGGACGCGATCACGGACCACGCCGTCAAGTTTCTGCGCCGGACGACGAAAGAGAATCCGTTCTTCCTCTACGTCGCATACAACGCGCCGTATGGCCTGGACCGGGACCTGCGGGAGGGCCACCGCAACCGCCACCAGACCTACTACGCGGACAAGCAGCTCGAGTGTTTCCCGCGCGAGAAGGCCCACCCGTGGCTCGTCCAGAACCGCGACTGCATCGGCAACGAGACCGCGATGCGAAGCTACGCCGCGGCGGTGAGCGGGGTGGACGACGGTGTCGGAACGATACTCGACGCGCTCACGGACCTCGATCGGGAGAAGGACACGCTGGTGATCTACACGGCCGACCACGGACTGTGCGCGGGACACCACGGCTTCTGGGGGATGTCGGACCACGGCCGCCCGCTCACCATGTACGACGAGAACCTGCGCGTCCCGCTCGTCATGCGCCATCCCGAACGAATTCCCGCCGACGCGGCGTTCGAACCGGCGACCTGCAACTACGATCTCTTCCCGTCGCTTCTCGAATACCTGGGCCTGCCCGGCCCGTCCGATGAAGACCCGGCACTGCCGGGCAGAAGCTACGCCCCCGTCCTTGACGGCGGCGCGCCGGACTGGGAGGAGGTGGTCACGTTCCACGAATATGAAAACACCAGGACCGTCCGCACGCCGGCATGGAAACTCACGAGGCGTTTCCCCGACGGACCGCACGATCTGTACGACCTGGAGCACGACCCCGGAGAGAAGGAGAACCTCATCGAAGACCCGGAACATGAGGCGGTCGTCTGGGACCTCAGCGAGAAGCTGGACCTCTTCTTCAGCAGCTATGTCGACCCGCCGTACGACCTCTGGCGCGGAGGCATCAGCAAGGCAGGCCGGATCATCCCCCAGGGGCCCCAGTCCTCCTGACGGTCACCCAGGTCCCCTCTCAGTACGTGCCCCTCAGCAGGCTGTCTATCACCTCACGCAAGGTCTGCATGGCGTCTTATCCCATCACCGGACGGTGGCGTCAAGAGGTCCCTCCGACACAGGGACGAGGTTACGTCAGCAAGCTGACGGCCATTGTCTCCCACGCCTCCGCCATGTATCCTTATGGAGCACAGGGGGAAGTTCGATAATGCAGAGCCGCGTGCTGACGATAATGCTGACCGACATGAAGGGGTTCACGGAGACCACGTCCCGCGTCTCGCGCGACCAGATGATGAACCTCCTGAAACGCCACGACGACCTGCTCCGGCCCATCGTCGGCCGCTTCGGCGGCCGCGTCATCAAGACCATCGGGGATGCGTTTCTTGTCGTCTTCGAGAGCCCGACGAACGCGGTGCTGTGCGGCCTGGTGATACAGCACAATCTGCGCGAGTACAACGTCGAGCAGACAAACGGCGACCGGATCGAGGTACGCATATCCATAAACGTCGGAGAGGTCCAGTTGACCGAGGACGACGTGTACGGGGACCCGGTGAACCTTTCGGCCCGGATAAACGCGGTGACCGATCCGGGCGAGGTATTCTTCACCGACGCGGTGTACCTGGCGATGAACAAGAAGGAGGTCCCGTCGAGCGAGATCGGCGAACGCCGGTTCAAGGGCATCCCCGAGCCGGTGAAGCTGTTCAGGGTGATACAGGACCCGATGTCGGACCAGTACCAGCAGGCGCTCGAAAAGGCGGGAGAGCCGGTCGAGGACCTGAAGGAACATATGGCCGACGAAGAGCTGATGCAGGTCGGGGTGCCGAAGAAGCGCCGGTGGCTCCCGATCACGATAGGAATCGCGCCGTTCATCGCTCTCACCGTGGCCCTTGCGGTCGTGATGCTCAAGAGGGACCCCTGGTCCGCCAGGGCCCGCAAGTTCCTCGCGGCCGGCGGCTATCCGGAGGCCTGGCAGGTGATCGACGAACGATTCAAGAAAGCACCGGACGACCCCACAGTGAAGGTCATCGCGGTCGAGACGCTGGAGTCGGAGGTCCGTTCCACAATAGAGCGCGACGGATACGAGAAGGCGGTCACCCGCCTCGACGAGCACCGCATCAAGCGCCGCTACCTCACCCAGGCCGACGCGATCCTTCGCAGAACGCGGCAGGAGTGGGCACGCACGCTGTTCGCGAGCGGCAAGCGCGACGGGTACACCGAAGGCCTGAAGGTCCTCTGGATGAACGTGGAGGAACAGGAGAAGAACCCGGAGCCGCTCATCGAGTACGCGCGCGCCTACGCCGCGTGGCGGATGAGCAATGCCTACCGCCTGTTCCCCTTCCTGAAGAAGGCGATAGAGCTGGACGCGGCGGTCGCGCAGGACGAGTGGGTGAAGAAGACGGTCCTTTCGTTCCTGAGGGAGGAGAAGCTGTCCCCGAACTCCTCCAGCACGAAGGAGTTCTGGAAGTTCGTCGCGAAACACTACGGGAAGGAGCTGGCCGAGGAACTGAGGCCGCTCGTGCTCGGTGAGGAGACCGGAAAGCGGCTCGCGGCGTTCGGAGTGCTCAGCCAGGTCGAGGAGCTCCCCGAAAAGACGGTCTTCGAGTACCACCGGCTCAACCTCTTCCAGGCGAACGGCGACTACCATAAAGAAGCGGTGAACTACTTCGAGGGATGGTCGGACCGCAAAGCGGAAGTGAACAAGATGGCCGGCGCCGTGAAGTTCAGCAGCATCCCCAACCTCGAGCGCTACGGAGCGCGCGAGTCGGAGCCGACGAGCAGGATTGTCGGGCTGCATTTCTTCGACGCGTGCAGGGAGTATCTGGAGAAGTCGGTGCTCGCTCCGGAGAAGGTCGGCCGCAGGTACCACGCCTACATAATCCTGAAACAGAAGAACAGGGTCTCCGCGGAGACCGAACACGCGTACCACATAATGAACCTGTCCGAGTACGCGTTCGAGGATCTCAGATTTCGCCCCCGCTATCTCAGCGAGGCGATAGGATACCTCCGGACGATACCCCCCGAGGCGAAAGACAAGCGCGCCGCAGCACTGAAGCTGGTCAGGGAGAAGAAGGCCGAGCTGGCCGAGGCCAAGGGGAACAAGCACGTCTTCCGGGACGACGAGGTCGTCAAATGGCTCGAAGAAAACCTCTCAATCGTCGAGAAGCGCCTCTCCGAATAGGGGACGTTCACAAGTTTACCAGTTTCTCCGAGTTTCAAGGGGTCAGAGTCGAATGGCACTGACGACTCCCTAATCTATTTTGAGGAA
>CAYMFW010000389.1:2647-3404 GCA_964389785.1 uncultured Planctomycetota bacterium | reverse complement strand
TCCGGCCGGGCCGTCGTGAAGCACGAAGGCACCGTGGTGATGGACGTGGATCTGACCTTCCTGCACGACGGCTGGCCCAAAAAGAATCAGAAATCCGCGTGGGCGCCGCCCAAGGGCGGACCGGAACCGGACGCGCCGGAAGACCTGGCCGCGGACGTCGGCGCGATGCTCGGACGCCTCAACATATGCAGCAAGGAATACGTGGTGCGGCAGTACGACCACGAGGTGCAGGGCGGGTCCGTGATAAAGCCGCTGGTCGGCGTGGCACAGGACGTGCACAGCGACGGCATCGTCACCCGGCCGGTGCTCGATTCGAACGCCGGAGTCGCGCTGTCGGCGGGCATATTCCCCCGGTACGGCGACATAGACCCCTACCACATGGCCGCCTGCGGTATAGACGCGGCGATACGCGGGGTGGTCGCGGTCGGCGCGGACCCGGCGCGCGTCGCGATACTGGACAACTTCTGCTGGTGCAGCTCGGACGAGCCGGAGCGGCTGGGCCAGCTGAAGCGCGCCGCGCAGGCCTGTTACGATATGGGCATCGCGTTCAGCGCGCCGTTCGTGTCGGGCAAAGACAGCATGTACAACGATTTCAAGGGGTACGACGGCAAGGGCAAGCCGGTGAAGATATCCATCCCCCCCACCATCCTCGTATCGTCCATCGGTATCGTGAAGGACGTGAGGAAGTGCGTGACGATGGACGCGAAGCATCCCGGCGACCTGGTGTACGTGCTGGGCACCACGAAGAACGAGCTGG
>CAYMFW010000389.1:0-2637 GCA_964389785.1 uncultured Planctomycetota bacterium | reverse complement strand
GTACTACGATATGCGTTCCGCGCGGGACGGCGCCGACTACGCCGGGGGCGACGTGCCGATGGTGGACCCGGAGACCAACCGGGCGTTGTACGCCGCGCTGGGAGCGGCCATCGAGAAGGATCTCGTCGCCTCGTGCCACAGCGTGTCGCTCGGGGGGCTGGCCATGTGTTTCGCCCGCACCGCGTTCGCCGGCATGCTCGGGATGCAGGTCAACCTGGACTCGGTGCCCGCGAAGGGGGTGTCCGGACGGCCCGACCGGATACTGTTCTCGGAATCGACCGGCCGGTTCGTCGTCACCGTCGATCCCGGCCGGAAGGACGCGTTCGAAGAGGCGCTCGCGGAATGCACGTTCGCCTGCGTGGGAGAAGTGACGGACGGCGACCGGCTCGCCGTCACCTGCAGGGAAGAACAGGTGGTGAGCGCGACGCTGGCCGCGCTGAAGGAATCATACAAGAAGACGTTGAGGTGGTGACATGGACGTGATGGAAGCGATCAGGACCAGAAGAAGCGTGCGGGCCTACAAGGACGCTCCGGTAGAGGAAGAGAAGCTCCAGGCGGTGCTCGAGGCGGCGCGGCTGGCGCCGTCGGCCTGCAACTTCCAGGAGTGGCGGTTCGTCGTGGTGCGGGACGCCGGGATGCGCGGCCGGCTCGCCAAGGCGGCCAGGAACCAGGCCTTCGTCGGCCAGGCCCCGGTAGTGATAGCGGCGTGCGCCGAATCGGTGGAGCACGTGATGGGCTGCGGCCATCTGAGCTATCCGATCGACGTGGCAATCGCCATCGATCATATGACGCTCGCCGCCGTGGAGCAGGGGCTGGGCACCTGCTGGATAGGCGCCTTCGACGAGGACGCGGTGAAGGAGCTGCTGGGCATACCGGAGGAGGCCCGGGTGGTGGAGCTGCTGCCGCTCGGATACCCGGCCGACCCGACGCCGGCGGAGAAGAGCCGGATGGAGATGGAAGACATCGTACGGCACGAGCACTGGTAACGAGAAACGGAAGGCAGCGAGGGTATAGACGCATGGCGAAGCCGAGAGCGCTGGTACTCACCGGGTACGGCATAAACTGCGACCGGGAAACGGAGCACGCCTTCAACATCGCGGGAGGCGAGGGCCGGCGGGTGCACATCAACGACATCATCGACGGCCGCGAGAAGCTGACGGACTACCAGATACTGGCGGTGCCCGGCGGCTTTTCCTACGGCGACGACATCGCCTCCGGCAAGGTGCTGGCCAACAAGCTGAGGACCAACCTGGGCGACCAGGTGCGCGCCTTCATCGAGAAGGGCAACCTGGCCATCGGCATCTGTAACGGCTTCCAGGTGCTGGTGAAGAGCGGCATACTGGCCCGGAACGTCACCCTCACCTTCAACGACTCGGGAAGGTACGAGGACCGGTGGGTCCACCTGGGCGTCCGCTCGGACAAGTGCGTGTTCACGAAAGGCATCGAGCGGCTCTACCTGCCCGTGGCCCACGGCGAGGGGCGGTTCACCGACGGCAGGGGCGGCGGGAAGATGATAGGCGAGCTGAAGATGAACGACCAGGTGGTGGTGGTGTACTGCGACGAGAGCGGCGGTGAGGCCGGCGGCGCGTTCCCGGCCAACCCGAACGGCTCCGAGGCGGACATCGCCGGGATCTGCGATTCGACCGGCCGGGTGTTCGGAATGATGCCGCACCCCGAGAGATTCCTGGACTTTACGCACCATCCGAACTGGACGCGGGCGAAGGCCTCCGCCCTGCGGGAGGGCCGCGCCCTGCCCGACCGGGGAGAAGGCCTGAAGATCTTCGAGAACGCGGTTTCGTATTTCAAATAGAGAGACACGTTACTCTATTACGCAGGGGCGGCTTTCTTGACCTGAGCCCGGTCGAAGGTACCCCGCCCGCCGGAGGAGGACGATACGGCATGAGGCCATCGAGAAACACGTTTGTGATGATCGTGCTGGCGACGGTGGTCGCCTGCACGTACATCGCGATGCAGACGGTGGCCCACCCGCACGGGGTGGCGATCGTGGCGCTGTGCGTCGCGGTCTCGGTCCTCGCGTTCGGCGGCTGGCTCTACCAGCGGCACGTCTTCTTCGACCTGCGCCACAAGCTGTCTCTCGCGCGGCGGGACGCCCAGCGGGCACAGCTCCGGTGGTCGGACCGCGTCGGCGAGGCCGAACTGTTCTCGAAGGTGAGCGAGCTCATCGAGATGTTCACCGAAACGCGCGAGCTGGAATCGGTGCTCCGCGGCGCGACGGATATCATACGGAAGATACTCGACGCGGACGTCGCGGTCCTGCAGGTGTACAGCGACGAACAGCACCACTTCTTCATGAGGGCGGAATCCGGCGGCATCGACGTGAAGTTCTCCGACGAGGTGGTGGAAGACGTGCTGCACAAGGGCATGTGCAGGCTGATCAACAACCTGGAATCCTACCAGCGCTACTCGGACATGGCGGACGCCGGCTACACCTCCATGGTGGTCGCGCCGATAAAGCGCAGGCATCACCCGATGGGACTGCTCGGGGTGTTCTCAGCCAGCGGACGCGACTTCACCGGGAAGGACCTGCGCATCCTCACCACGTTCAGCGGCCAGGCGAGTCTCATCATCGAGAACGCCCAGCTCCTGGAGCCGTCCCGAGTTGATACCAGCATTCCG
>CAYMFW010000388.1:0-3413 GCA_964389785.1 uncultured Planctomycetota bacterium | reverse complement strand
GAATGATAGTGGTGCGGACAAGTACATTCAGGCCATCGTGGACCTCTCCTTCAACAGGCGAGGGCAACATGTGGCATTGGATGATCTTCCTAAACCGTGAAAGAGGCTAACCAGTCGCTGCACCTGACTTGCGGGCACTCGCCGGCTTTTCGAGAGCTTGTTTCCGTTGGGGGAGTTTGGCTATGATTCGAATATCTATTCCGTGGTGCCCGCAAGCAGGTGAGCTCCACCGTTATGGCTTGTAGCATGAGGAATACAGCAATAGTCGTGTGTATTGTCGCGCTAGCAACTGTCGGCTGCCCTCGTAGAGCCGATGTGCATCCAGATCGCAGCAATTGGGTCGCCAGCGCAGTCGCACGCATGAGGAGTTTTCGCCCTTCGAAGGAGACTCCTGTCGTGAGTGAGGAGTTCATAGGAGGCCCCATGTACTTCAGCAATTCCGAGGGCATCCTCCGGTTCTCCGACGGTGGCTGGGTCTACGTGGTCGCGCACTCATTTCACGCCAATTCCAAGATTGGCGACGTAGTGTTGGCAATCGACCACAATGGAACCCTCTACGAAAGCGCTGGTCATGTCTGCAGCCAGGTGATGATTGAGCCTCCCTCCCGAAGCGGCATCAAGACGCTAGCCGACTTCTTGAGCAGCACGTGCGGCCCTCAGAAGGCGCCCTGGCGGCGTCTGGAGGAGTGATGGAGCCATAACAAGGCAATAAAGACTGACTGTGTACTTTACCCCTAAAAGTGGACACTTCACCCTAACGTAGCAGGGGAGGTGTCGGATGGCGACTGCAAGGTATGGGATGTATCGAAGGGATTACACTGACGAGTTCAAGGCTCACGCCGTAAGGCTGACGCAACATCCTTCTATAATGATAAAGGATGTTGCGTCAGCCTTAGACATCCATCCGTTCATGCTCTCCAGGTGGCGGAAGGAGTATCGGGAAGGAAAGATCGTGGCAGACAAGCGCAAAGACTCTGGAATCGTGGGCAAGAAGGCCTCAGAGATCAGGGAGATCCGGAAGCTGAAGGAGAAGGTGGAAGCTCTCGAGATCGAAAATGACCTTCTAAAAAAAACGATTCAGTTCAATTTAGAGAAAAAGAAGAAGTCTTCGAGTTCATAGAGCGTCATCGGGAGGAATACGCGGTGGAGTTTCTCTGTGGCGTCTATGGGGTGTCGAGAAGCGGCTACTACGCGTGGCGCAGCAGGAAGCCGAGCAAGCGGGAGATGGCTAACAGGGAATTGACGAAGGAGATACGCCGGATCCATGATAGGAGCCGCAATGTGTATGGCAGTCCGAGGGTGCAGAAGGCACTTCGGCAGCAAGGCATACGGGTGAACCATAAGAGAACTGAACGAATCATGAGGGAAGAAGGGATCAAGGGGAGGATATGTTCGGTGTACTGGCGAACGGCCGGCATTCACCGGTTCTTCGACAAGGCGGACAACGTACTGCGGGAAAGAGGAGGGCCGACAGGGATCAACCAGGTCTGGGTGGGCGACATAACCTTCATCAAACTAAACAGGAAGTGGAAGTACCTGGCGATCGTAATGGATTTGTACTCACGAAGGGTATTGGGATGGTCGCTCGGCGACAGACGTACGTCAGGTCTGACCTCAAGAGCCCTCCGGAACGCACTGAAGAAACGTACACCGAAGCCAGGGCTGGTCTTTCACTCTGATAGAGGGGTGGAGTATCTCTCTTGCGAGTACTACGGATTGCTGAATAAGTACGGGATCGTTCCGAGCATGAACCGGCCGGGTCACTGCCAGGACAACGCCCACATGGAATCGTTCATACACTCGCTGAAGGGCGAGCTTCTTCGGGGAAGACGGTTCAAAACAGGAGCTGAACTCGCGAATGCGATCAACGGATACATCAATTTCTACAACTCAAGGCGTCTTCACTCTGGAATCGAATACAAAACGCCGGTGGAATATGAGAGACTGGTTGGATGACAAATGGGCTGTCCATTTTATGGGGTAAGGATCAGTGTGGCTTTGTCGTATTTCTCGAGGGCGGAGAGCTCACACTTGAATGTCATTCGTGGGGAGATGACCCTATCTCGAAGGATTTTCGTGAAGACCGTGTCGAAGTTACCATTACAGCCTAACCAACGGACCAACCTGACCACCCAAAGGCACGGCCTTTGGGTTCCCTGGAGAGCAAGATGCACATGAGGAGGACTCTGTTCGCCGCCTTAATCGCGGCCCTCTTCTCTACACAACACACGTACGCCGAAGAGACGTTCCGCCTCCGCTTCTCCGAGGGCCTCGGCCCCGTTCAAGTGAATGGAAAATGGGGATACATCAACAAGGAGGGCAACGTCGTCATCAAGCCTGCCTTCGACAAAGCTGGATGTTTCTCGGGTGGACTGGCCCCAGTGAAGATAGGAGGGGAGAAGGACCCAAAATCAGGCTTTCTCCGGGGCGGCAAGTGGGGATATATCGACACCACGGGGACTGCCATTATCAAGCCTCGATTCGAGGAAGCCCACGCCTTTTCCAATGGGCTTGCTGCCGCTTCCGTCACGAACCCAGAAGGCTTTCACGACAATTTCGGATACATCGACAAGAATGGAAGTTTTGTCATCAAGCCGCGGTTTCGCGTGGCGCGGAGATTCACAGAAGGGGTTGCCATTGTCTACGATTTTGATTCCGACGGAAAGTGCTTTTTTATTGACAAGAACGGGAAGAAGTTGACCCGCCAGAGATTTCGTTACGCGTGGTCGTTCTCCGAAGGTTTGGCGGCGGTTCACGTCGATGTGGAGGGACCAGACAACAAGGTCGCCCACAGCAAATGGGGATTTCTGGATAAGAAGGGGAAGATGGCCATCAAGCCGAGATATGAGGATGCAAGGGGCTTCTCCGATGGCCGGGCATTGGTGTCGTTGCGGGGCGAAGCTCTGATGAGGTACTACAAGGCCCTGGTGCCGGCAAAGCGCCCGGGGAAGAGGGACGTGGGGTATGGCTACGTAGACAAGACCGGCACCGTGGTCATAGAACTTCGATTTACGTTCGCAGAGCCCTTTTCCGAAGGCTTGGCGGTGGCATGGGAGAAGGGACAACTGTGCGTGATAGACAAGAACGGTACGGTGGTCTTCAGGTCGAAGGATACGTACGTTCATCAGTTTTCCGAAGGACTCGCGTTGACGCAGTTCAAACAGAAGGGCAATGTGTTGGGGTACATAGACAAGACTGGGAAACTGGTAACTCCGCTGTTCGACAATATGGAGCTGGACAGCTTCCGCGAAGGTGCTGCGGGGTTCCTGCTCTTCAACGACAAAACTGGAGGATACGGGTACATTGATAAGGCGGGGAAGTACATCTGGAAACCCACCAAGTAAAATGTCTAACCACGCAATCCAACCGACTCGTAAACTCGCGGATGATTGCAGCCGTTGGATGGTATGAAT
>CAYMFW010000387.1:0-3423 GCA_964389785.1 uncultured Planctomycetota bacterium | reverse complement strand
GGCGAGCTCCGCTGTGTGGGGGCCACCACGCTCGACGAGTACCGGCAGTACATCGAGAAGGACGCCGCGCTGGAGCGCCGGTTCCAGCCGGTGTACGTCGGGGAGCCGTCGGTGGAGGACACGGTGGCGATACTCCGCGGGCTGAAGGAGCGGTACGAGGTGCACCACGGCGTGAAGATACTGGATTCCGCGCTGGTGGCGGCGGCGACGCTGTCACACCGGTACATATCGGAGCGCTTCCTGCCGGACAAGGCGATCGACCTGGTGGACGAGGCGGCGAGCCGCCTGCGGATGGAGATCGACAGCATGCCCGTCGAGCTGGACAAGCTGGAGCGGTGCGTGATGCAGCTCGAGATCGAGCGGGAGGCGCTCAAGAAGGAAAAGGACGCGGCGGCAAAGGACCGCCTCGCGAAGATCGAGGAGGAGATCGCGACGCACACGGAGAAACGGAACGCGCTCCGGGCGCAGTGGGACCGGGAAAAGGGGATCATCGGGGAGATACAGCACCTGGGCGCGAAGCTGGACGCGGCGAAGGTGGCCGAGGCAAACGCCGAGCGGGAGGGCAACCTGGAAAAGGCCGCCGAGCTCCGCTACGGCGTGATACCGGCCTACGAGAAAGAGATCGAGGAACACGGCGGGAAGCTCGGGGAGATACAGAGCGGAACGAGGATGCTGAAGGAGAACGTCGGCGAGGACGACATCGCCGAGGTCGTTTCGATGTGGACCGGTATCCCGGTGTCGCGGATGCTGGAGGGCGAGCGGGAGAAGCTGCTGAAGATGGAAGAGCGGCTGACGCTGAGGGTGATCGGCCAGGAGGAGCCCATCGAGGCGGTCTCCAACGCGGTGCGCCGCGCCCGGGCCGGTCTTCAGGACCCGCGCCGGCCGGTCGGCTCGTTCATGTTCCTGGGCCCGACGGGCGTGGGCAAGACGGAGCTGTGCAAGGCGCTGGCCGAGTTCCTGTTCGACGACGAGGACGCGATGGTGCGGGTGGACATGAGCGAGTTCATGGAGCGCCACTCGGTGGCGCGGCTGATCGGCGCGCCCCCGGGCTACGTGGGCTACGAAGAGGGCGGGCGGCTCACCGAGGCGGTGCGGCGGCGGCCGTACTGCGTGATCCTGCTCGACGAGATAGAGAAGGCGCACCCGGACGTGTTCAACGTGCTCCTGCAGGTGCTGGACGACGGACGGCTGACCGACGGGCACGGGCGCACGGTGGACTTCCGGAACGCGCTGATAGTGATGACGTCGAACATCGGCAGCCAGATGATCCAGGACTTCTACAGCCGCCGGAAGGACGACCCGGATGGAGACCTGCGCAAGGGGATCCTGGAAGGGCTGAAGAACCATTTCCGGCCGGAGTTCCTGAACCGGGTGGACGAGGTGATCATCTTCCGCAACCTGGGCATGGAGGACATCAAGAAGATCGTGGACCTGCAGGTGAAGGAGATCGAGAAGATACTGGCGGAGAAGGAGCTGACGATCGAGATGTCCGACGCGGCGCGGGAGAAGCTGGCCGGCGAGGGGTACGACCCGACGTTCGGCGCCAGGCCGCTGAAGAGGGTGATTCAGCAGAGGATACAGAACCCGCTGGCGAACCGTATACTGGAGGGGGAATACGTCTCCGGTTCGAAGGTGAAGGTGGGGGCGAAGAACGGCTCCTTCACCTTCAGCTAGATCTTCAAGGGGTCAGAACACTTGAAATTCCCAGCTGGAAAGGCGGGGACTGACTCGATTTACCGCCGCAGGCGAAGCCGAGGAGGTAGAATCGTGTCTGTCCCCAGCTTTTCTCAGGAAGCATTGACCGGCCTCACGCCCGAGGCGTAGAATACGCGCGTTCTCTGAGAACCTTACAGGCCCCTTGAACGAGGAGGTGTGGTAGTGGAAAAGCTTCAGAAGATCCTGGTGATCGATGACTCCGAGCCGATACGCACGCTTCTCAAGGAAGCGCTTTCCTCTGCCGGCTACGAGGTGGATACCGCCGCGGACGGCACCGAGGGGATCAAGAGACTTCGCACCGGACGCTACGATCTCGTCATAACCGACTTCGACATGCCCGGGGCGACCGGAACGGACGTGGCCAAGGAAGTGCGGAGAGTCAAGCTGAGAACCCCCGTGCTCATCCTCACCGGCACGATGCTGGAAGAGGCGGACCGCCTCCTGAACTTTCTCGGCGTCAGGCAGATACTCCGCAAGCCGATTTCTCCGATCGACCTTCGCAACGCGGTCGAGGGCGTCGCGCAGGACAAGGAGGAGGAGCGGCGCGAGGTGGCGCGGGTGCCGGTGGACGATCACTGCACCATCATGGGCGAGAGGGAGCTTCCCGCCAAGCTCACGTCGCTCGGCCTGAAGGGGATCTCCCTGCTGACGGACTCGATTCCGAGCATCTCGCAATCCGAGCCGTTCGAGCTGAAGATCGAGATGCCGAACGGCGATACGACGGTGACGATAACGCCGAGGTATTTCATCCAGCAGCCGGGTGAGATGGTGGTGATAGGAGGCGCGTTCGCGGAGCTTCCGCCGGACACGGAAGCCGCCATCAAGGCCCGCCTCGAATTTGTCTGACACCAGGGACGGGGTTAGGTTAGCAGGTTAGCCGGGAATTCCGGGGACATGATTTCTTCGTGTCCCCGTGAATTTTACGCACCGTCTTTGGGCTCGTAGCCCAGCAATTCCCGCGCCCCGCTGATGTCGTGAACGGCGTCCGCGTTGTCCGATATCGCGAATATCCTGACGAAGTTGCGCGGCAGGTCCGCGTCGATCGCCAGGGCGACGATCTGCGCGCAGTCGCGGCGGCTGAGCCAGAGCGCGCGGTAGCCGGGTTCGTCGACGATCCGGTCGTCGCGCCTCACCCCGCCGAAGCGCAGAACCACCACCTCCAGGCCGAGCGAGGCGTGGAACTCCCCCATTACCTCCATGTAGCACTTGAAGGCGCCGTAGATGCCGTTGGGGAAGAGCCGGCAATCGTCGGCCAGCCTGACGCCGCGATGGCCCTTCGACCAGTCGAGGTGCCCGCCGACGGCGTGGATGGAGCTCGCCATCACCAGCCGGGGGCGCAGGGAGCTCTCGAGCGCGGCGCGATAGACGTTCTTGACCATCGCCAGGTTCGCGACGGTGCCGGGGTCCTCTTCCACGTACGCCAGGTGCACCACCGTGTCGCAGCCCCTCATCGCGTCGAGAAGGCCGTCGTAGTCGGATGAGATGTCGATCTGCCGCGACGGGAGTTCGGGAAGCCGGCGGCGGGCGACCGGCACCAGGTCGTACCGGTCCGCCAGGTCCTCCCTGATGATGGTGCCTATCTCGCCGCTCGCGCCGGTGACCAATACCTTCTTCATCTCGCTCCTACCAGGGATAACAAGTTAACCGAGAGATTTCAACGACTCTGACCCGAATGGCACTGACGACTCCCTAATCTATTTTGAGGAA
>CAYMFW010000386.1:0-3432 GCA_964389785.1 uncultured Planctomycetota bacterium | reverse complement strand
AGGCGACGGCAAATAGAGATCACAGGTAAGCGTATTCCTTTGAGCAAGGAGAAGTGGAAGAAGGCGATGCCCTGGTTTCTGCCTCGATAACAGCGTATTCAACCCTGTATTATAGCGATTTAGCCCAAGCCCGCACCTTGTTTTTTGACGGTTTCAGGGTATAATACCCTGGAATCAGCGGTCGTAAACGGACGGGGGATGTCTTGAAACGAACCATAGAGCGGGAGCTGGAGGCCTGGAAGACGTCAGAGAAGCGGAAGGCCCTGCTGGTGCGCGGTGCGCGACAGGTGGGAAAAACATGGAGCATCCGCAATCTCGGGCGTTCGTTCGACACATTTCTCGAGTTCAATTTCGAGGAAGACCCGGACCTGAAGGGATTCTTCAGTGGCTCGCTGGATCCGCACTTCCTGTGCGAGCGATTGTCGGCGTATTCCGGAACATCAATCACCGCCGGTACGACACTCCTCTTTCTGGATGAGATACAGGCCTGCCCGAGCGCGCTGAAGGCGCTGCGGTTCTTCCATGAGAAGATGCCGGAGCTGCACGTGGTCGCCGCGGGCTCTCTCCTGGAGTTCGCTCTGGAGGAGATATCATCGTTCGGGGTGGGCAGGATCGAATATCGCCACATGTATCCGCTGTCGGTCCGGGAGTTCATGAGGGCTTGCGGTCATGAGGGAACTCTCGATCTTGTTTGTCGGGAACGGACGGGCGGGGGCACGGATCCGCTCCACGGGCAGCTCGTGGAGCTTACCCGCACCTATATGCTGATCGGCGGCTTCCCGGAAATCGTTCAGCATTACGTCAACACCCGTGACCTGCCCGGCTGCATGGCGCTGCTCGATGATTTGATAACTACGCTTCGGAGTGATTTCGCGAAGTATCGTAAGCGTGTGCCGACGAGCCGGCTGAACACTGTCTTTGAATCCGTCGCGGCGCAGGCGGGAAGCAAGTTCATGTATTCGCACGTTCCGGGTGGACTGCGTTCGGAGCAGATTCGCAACGCTGTGGAGCTGCTCGTCCTTGCCGGGCTGGTCTACCGGATCCCTCACAGCAGTGCCCAGGGGATACCTCTCGGGGCGCAGGCAAACCACCGGAGATTCAAGATGATGCCCTGTGACGTCGGGCTGTACCAGCGCCTTTGCGGCATGGAGTTATCGGACGAGATCACCCGGGACAACGAAGCGGTGGTCAATTCCGGCCCTGCTGCTGAGTTGCTTGTCGGAACGGAGTTGATCGCATCACGTTCTCCACGAATGAAGCCCGAGCTCTTCTACTGGCACCGGGAAAGCCGCAACAGCAACGCAGAGGTGGACTACGTTGTCCAGGCCGGGCGGGACATTGTGCCGGTGGAGGTGAAGGCGGGAAAACGCGGCACCATGCGAAGTCTTCGCATCTTTCTGGACTCACATGCGGCAGCATACGGGATCCGGACGAGTCTGGAGCCGTTCGGCAAATACGATGATATCCGCGTTATTCCCCTCTACGCGGCTGGAGAAGTGTTGGGTTTATCGCCGACCCTCCGCAAAATACCCCCATGTTGAGCGTGCGTGGTAAACTCAAAATCCTCACCCAAAAACTGTGACGTCTCCCCGGTTGACAAACGGCCTTTTGCGCCGTATAATTAGTCGTAACAGCGCATTAAGCGACGAGGTATCAGACGTTACTTGAGAGGCGGAGCGTATGATCGAACAGGAAATTGAACGTAAGCTGCGTGATTTCAGGGAATTAGGGATACCCCCGCTCGTCCCCAGAGAATGCCCGATTCATACGGCGGATCGGATGGTGTCGACCATCGTGGGGGCGAGAAGGGCCGGAAAGAGCTTTCGCGCGATGCAGGTCGCGAAGGAGCTTCTGGAGCAGGGGATTCTTCCGGGGCTGAATCACGTATGCGCTCTGGATTTCGACAATCCGATTCTCGGATCGATGAGATGCACGGACCTGACGAGGATTCAGGACGTATTCCTCAAGATAAACGATGGATTCGACCTCAAGACACCCCTCCTCTTCATCCTCGATGAGATCCACAAGATCGAAGGCTGGGAACAGTACGTGATAGACCTGTCGGCAAACGCGAACTGGCGCGTGACCGTCACCGGGTCATCCTCCAGGATGCTGCGCGACGATATCGCCACGGAACTGCGCGGGAAGGCCCTTTCCTCAACCGTGTTCCCGCTGAGCTTCCGGGAGATGCTCTCGTTCAAGGGCATGACCGATCACCCGGCGTCCACCAAGGGCCGCGCCGAGACCCAGAGGCACTTCGAGGACTACCTTCACTGGGGCGGGTTCCCCGCGGTAGTCAACGCCGATGAGCGCACCCGGGAGCCGCTGCTGAGACAGTACTTCGACACGATGATCCTGAAAGATATCATACAACGCTTCAACGTCAGCAAGCCTCGCCAGTGCGCGCATCTCTACAACTACCTGCTGTCCAATATCGGGAAGGCGTATACGCTGCAGAGCGCGTACAACTTCGTGA
Source organism: uncultured Planctomycetota bacterium (assembly GCA_964389785.1). Classification (GTDB taxonomy): domain Bacteria; phylum Planctomycetota; class CAYMFW01; order CAYMFW01; family CAYMFW01; genus CAYMFW01. Next base: position 956 of record CAYMFW010000386.1, on the reverse strand, counting down.
AGGCCGGCGGCTTCACCACCAGCAGGGACTCCATCAGGGATTACGTACACTGGGCGGAGGACTCGTGGTTCCTCTTCCCGGTGTCTGTCTATTCCGATTCCCTAAAGGAACAGGAACGCAACTATCGAAAGATGTACTGCGTCGACTGGGCTCTGGCGAACCGGAACAGCTCCTCGTGGGACGGATCGTACTCGCGCGCACTGGAAAACATGGTCTTCATCGCGCTGCGCCGGACCCGGCCGCGCGTGCACTACTATCTGACGCGGAAAAAGAGGCGGGAGGTCGATTTCATAACGACGGATGCCCATGGGCGTCCCGAGGAAGCCATCCAGGTATGCTGGAGCCTGGATGACGAGCGGACGGTCAATCGCGAGACGCAGGCGCTCGCGTCGACCGCCCGGTATTTCGGCACTCGAGAGAATCTGATCCTCACCCTGACTGAAGAGCGGGTTCTCGATGTGGACGGCATCTCCATTCACGTGATGCCCGCGTGGAAGTGGATGCTGCGGCGCACACCTCCTGCAGCGGACGGGGCAGTGAGGCCCTGACGCGTCGATTCGTGTATGCTGGCTCGGGGGGGGGGGCATCTGGCGGTTGCGAGCTATTGAGTCGGAGGGATAGCGTGGCGGCGTTGGTGACGAGATCTCGGCCGACATGAAGGGCGTCGCCTCCGGCAGAGTGACGGCCGGATGTTGAAGCCATTGTTGCGAAGGCCCGGGAGATTGTGGGGGGCTGCTGACAGGTGGCGGGCGTGGAAAAGGGGAAAAGGGGGGAAAAGGGGACAGATAACTCAATTCAGGGGTCAGTGATTGCGCCAGGATCCTCGACGTCGGCTGCGGCGCAGGAACCTGCCTTCCGCACGAGCGTTCGCGGAATCCCTGTCCGATAGGGGGGAGCTCGCCGGCATTCGGGCAGAGGACTTCCGGAAGCATGTCGCCGCGCTCGCCCGAAGCGGT
>CAYMFW010000385.1:0-3432 GCA_964389785.1 uncultured Planctomycetota bacterium | reverse complement strand
CATTCCTCCAGGGTGATCGGAAAGCTGCCGGTGTATTCGGTGGTCAGGCCGGTCACGTTTCCCTTCACCATCTTGCGGGCGTCCCGTTCGATCCCGGCGATTTCCTGCATCAGACGATTGGCCGACCTGGTGCCGGAGGGTATCTTCCGAAGGGAGATGAGCATGAGATACGAGTCCTTCTGCGGGGTCGTGTAGTACGTGTAGCCGACCTCGAACGTGCCTTCGATCTTCTTCTCCGCCGACAGCGTCGGCAGCTTGTACTCCACCCCTTCGATGAGAGGAGACTGCCCGAGAAGGCCGGCGTAGTGGTCCATGAACTCTTTCGCCAGCCCGTCGGCCACGTCCTCGTCGCGCTTCACCACCGCGACCAGCTCGTTGCCCGCGCCGAACAGCGCGGAGAGCTCCAGCGCGTCCGCGACCACCGGGTCGTCCGACGGAAGCAGCGCCATCACGTTCGTGTCCAGCGTCAGCCGTCGGGCCAGTTCGACCGAGCCGGCGGTAGCGACCACGGCGAACATGAGAATGAGCAGCCACGCCCTGTTGATCAGGGCGGCCAGGCCGCGGAACATGGATTCCCCGAAGCCCGACAGGACCTCGAATCGGGAAGTCTGTTTCTCCTTCGGCACGTCAGGGGTAGGCATGACGGGAAGGTACCAGAGGCGCGCCTCCGCGGCAAGAGGACGGAAGAACGGAGGCCGTCCCTATTTTTGGATGATGGCGATCACGTCGGAGGGATGGTTCGCCAGCTCGCGGGCGCCGTTCTCGTTCAGCTCCTCCGGCGTTCGGAATCCCCAGACCGCGCCGACGGCGTACATGCCGGCCGCGACGGCGGTCTTCATGTCGGTGTTGGAGTCCCCCAGGAACAGCGTCTCCTCGGGCCGGGCTCCCAGCCGTCCGGCGATGTCGATCGCCGCGGCCGGGTCCGGCTTCTTCGGGACGTCGGGGAGCACCCCCCGGACGATGTCGAAGCTGCATCCCGGCAGCAGCTTCTCAACCGTCAGCCTGGTGAACGGGTCCGGCTTGTTGGAGAGGATCGCCTTCCGGACCCCGAGGTCGTCCAGCGAGGAGAGCATCCCGGGAACGCCGTTGTACGGTCTGGTGGTGTCCGCCCAGCGCCGTCCGTACTCCTCCTGCTCCATCTCCATGCCGCGTCGGACCGTCTCCTCGTCCGCGTCCTCGGGGAGCGACCGCCGCACGTAGGACTCGACCCCGTCGCCCACGAATATCTTGTGCGCCTCGAGGGGATGGGTGGGGTATCCCATGCGCTCCAGCACCGCGTTCATGGAGTCGGCCAGGTCCCGGATCGTGTCCAGGAGCGTCCCGTCCAGGTCGAATATCGCCGCCTTGAATCTCATTCCGTCTTTTTCGTGAAGTTGCGCCGGGCCGCACACAAGACCGTTCTTCTCTTCATATTACGTGTTCTCTCGCCGGAGGTCTCCGTATTGTGTATCGTTTCCGGACCTGTATAATAACAGGCTACCACACTCCAATAAAATATGGAACAGAAGAAGGGAGGCCGGTCATGAAGCCGCGTGTTCTGCTGGCGGGTATCGCGATCCTGGCCCTTATCGCGGGGATCCCTGCCTCCGGCGCCGACTGGCCGCGCTTCCGCGGGCCGGACGCGAACGGGATCTCATCCGAGACGAACTGGAACCCGGAGTCGCTCTCGAAGGGCCCCAAGGTGGCCTGGGAGGTAAAGGTCGGCAACGGCTGGTCCGGCGTCGCGGTGAAGGGCGGCCGGGTCTATACGATGGGCAACAACGGGAAGACGGACACGGTGTACTGCCTCGACGAGGCGAGCGGCAAGGAGATCTGGCGCCACCTCTATCCGAGCGCGCCCGGCCAGCATCCGGGGCCGCGCTGCACCCCGACGGTGGACGGCACGTCCGTCTACACGGTGAGTTATTTCGGGCTGATCTCGTGCCTGGGCACCGAGAAGGGCAACGTGATATGGAAGCAGGACGTCCAGAAGGACTTCGGCGCCAAGGCGCCCCAGTGGGGCTTCGCCACGTCGCCCGTCATCGAGGGCAACGTGGTGCTCGTCAACGTCTGCACGTACGGCGCCGCGTTCGACAAGAAGAACGGCAGGAAGGTGTGGGCGTCCCCGGCGGGGATCTCCGGCTACGCCACGCCGGTCGTCTTCACCAGGTCCGGAAAGAAATGCGCCGCGATGTTTGGGGAAAAGGCGCTCTACGGCGTGGACCTCGATACCGGTAAAGAGCTCTTCCGGTATCCGTGGGAGACCGACTACGACGTCAACGCGGCCGACCCGGTATTCTCGGGCGGCAAGCTGTTCATATCCTCCGGGTACAAGAGGGGAGGCGCGCTCCTCGACGTCGCCAGGGACGGTGCGAAGAAAGTCTGGGAGCAGCGGGGGATGGCGAACCACTTCGGCACCTGCGTGCTCGTCGACGGGCATCTCTACGGGATACACGGCAACACCGGCCGCGGGTCACTCGTCTGCCTCGACTTCAAGTCAGGGAAGGTCAAGTGGAGCAAGAAGCTCGGCTTCGGAGGCTGGACCGCCGCCGGCGACAGGCTGATCGTGCTCACCGAGAAGGGTGATCTCATCGTCGTGAAGGCCGACCCGTCCGGCTACAAGGAGCTGGCCAGGTGCAAGGCGCTTCAGCCGAAGGGTAAGTGCTGGCAGATGCCGATCCTGGCGAATGGCCGGATCTACTGCAGGAGCAGCGGCGGACAGCTTGTCTGCATAGACGTGAGTAAGTAGGTGGACGGCACGAAGTACACCCATGCGCAGACCCTGACGGCGAACCTCCCCTATCTGGGGATGATCGTGCTGGGCTCGATTATCCTTTTTCTCTCGGTCGGATATCCCCAGGCGCTGTGGGCGGGGCTCTACGCCCTCTACGGAATCGGGGGCGCGGTCTGGATCATGGTCTTCATGTGTCCGTACTGCGCGTTTCACGGCACCAGGGCATGCCCGTGCGGGTACGGACCGATCGCCGCCCGGCTGAGGGAGAGGAAGGAGGGGAATCGCTTCAATGAGAAATTCCGACGGCACATCCCGGTCATCGTTCCTCTGTGGTTCATCCCTCCGGCGGCGGGCGGCCTGGCGCTCTGGCGCGGGTTCTCCTGGGTAACGGCGGTTCTGATCGCCGCGTTTGTCATCGACTCCTTCGTGGTGCTTCCTCTCCTGTCGAGGAAGCACTGCTGCGCGTCGTGTCCCCAGAAGGATGACTGTCCGTGGATGGCATCGGGTGCCGGCTGTGGCTGAGAGAATCGCCGGACACGCGATAACCGCCGGGGTCGCGCTCCTGTGCGCGGCCGGCCTGTTCTGGTGGATGAATTCCGCCTTGCGGAAATGTTTTGATTTCAATCACAGTAGATCTCATGTCGTTACCTTTGTTCCGGATGGGGATGAACTGTCATTGACTGCTTTAGCCGCTGGAAAATTAATCTCAACAATTGCAT
>CAYMFW010000384.1:0-3433 GCA_964389785.1 uncultured Planctomycetota bacterium | reverse complement strand
TTCTCTTGAATATACCTGCCGTGGAAGGCGAGTGGATTCTGGACGGCATTCGCTAGGAGAGGAAAGGGGAAACGGCTGTTTACTTGAGCACGGCGCTTTGGCCTCATTCTCGTCTTTGGCGCCCTTGGGCCAACGGCCGACGGCACTAGGCATAATGTAATGTTCGAGCGACCGAAAGGCAAGGTTGATTATGACAAAACGAAAGAAATCCGCGCGGACCGAGGCCGACAGGTGGTTTCGGCAGGGCGCGGAGCGATTTCTGCGAAAAATCGGCGTACGTGAGTGCATGCACGTTGCAGACATCGGTTGTCACCACGGCCGGTTCACGATACCGATGTCGCGTATCGTCGGCTCCTGCGGAATCGTGTGTGCAATCGACAGGGACAGGGAAGTGCTCGCGAAGGTAAGAAAAACAGGCAAGAAGGAGCATCGGCAGAACATCAAGGTGATCAAAGTCGACCTCGCCGGGAACACCTTCACTTCAATAAGACGCAATTCGATTGACCTGGCTCTGATGTATGACGTGTTGCATCGCGGCTACTTGCCGGAGACGTACGAGCGCCGGAACGTGTTGAGACACGTGTATCGCATCATAAAGCCGGGCGGTATCCTTTCCTGTTTCCCTACGCATCTCAAGAAATACGGATTAACGTTCGAGAGACTGCTGAATGAGATTACCGATGCAGGTTTCACCTTCAAGGGAGAAGCACGCCGTCGAATTGCCCACGATGAAAGGGTAGTCAGGGGAAGAGTGTTTCGCTTTGCCAAACCTGCGTGTTCCCGACGATGAACAGTTATTTCGGCACCGACTTCGTCGTCCGGGTGTAGGGTGTGGCACATCTTGTCAGAAGGGTGACTCAACGGTGCGTCAACCTCCCCTTTCCTGACCACAACCCTGCACTTCCCGCAGTTACCCTCACCGCCGCACGGAGAGGATATGTGAACGCCTGCACGCCGAGCTGCATCAAGGAGGGTCTCTGAATGTGATACCTCTTCGGAAACGTTGTCGGGAAGAAAACGGACTTCATGCATAGTCATAGCCTTCGTATCCTGACTGGCTTTCCCTCATCGAATCATAGCTCTTCAGTCCCACGTGCCCGTCGTTTCTCAAGACCGGATTCCAGTTTACCAACCGAGTTTTCGAGGTGTTTGGATATTTGTTCGGAGAGATTCAGGACCTTCTGCAGGTCGTCTGCTATCTTCCACCGTCCGGCCTCCTGGGCCCGGTGAATCCATCTTCGAATATCTTCCACGTGTTCCCGGTTGTGCTTCAGCAGATACGGCAGCCCTGCCTCCAATTTGTCCGGATTGCCATGGCGATGCTCATGCATTTTCTATGGTCCTTCCCTTTTTTGAAGTATCACATAGTTGTCTATGAGATTGACTTCGCTTATGTAGTAACCGGCCAATTCCTCATTCTTTCCGAAAAGCGAAGTGACGCGGACGGTCTTACCATCGAAATCCACGTGGCCGGCTTCCTTCAATAACAGCTTCTCATCTTCCCTTTCTTCGAGATACACGCTTGAGAGACACATGATTCCTCCCTTTCGATTCTACCTGTGAGCGTAGAGATACTCGCAGCCCTCGTATTCATTACTCTGATGCAAATTAGAAAGCGTCACGCTTGAGACCGAATATCCGAAACCCTTCAGAAAACCGACGATGTCATGGACCGAATGGCCGAGTTTCGCGAGGAAATCGTGGTGGACCTCGATGAACACCTTGGTTCGATTTCTAACGATGGATTCCAGGAATTCTTTCTCCCCTTTCTCGAGAGAGTTTTCTTCCAGATACGTCCGGTATCCCGGGGAGCAGAAGGTGAATTCTTTCACTATCGAGTCCCTTCACCTGCATATATTGTCATCCGGCAGCCACTGGTCCAATGTGTTCTTTGATTTTGGACATCAACTGATCCTTAGAAACCACACCCATCATTTGCTCCATCACCTCGCCGTTCTTAAAGACCAGAAGTGACGGTATCCCCATGATTCCATAACTAGCGGCCGTTGAGTTGGCCTCATCCACATTACACTTGCACACCTTCAGCGTTCCCTCGGTTTCGTCGGCGAACTCGTGTACGATAGGCGCTACCATCTGACAGGGCCCGCACCACGGGGCCCAGAAGTCCACAAGAACCGGCAGGTCCGATTTTAGGACTTCCATCTCGAAATTGGCGTCTGTGACCTCGGCTACCATACTAGCTTTCTCCTCATCAAATCAGAGTTCTTCAGTTTTCCGTATAGTTTTCTCCCGCCCGTCGCCTCTGCCCTGAGGTTCGAGTCATAGAACATTATACTAAAGGAGGAACTTCGTGCAAGCTATTTTCAAGGTACTTGGCATTGTGAAAAACGGAACCGGACAGACTGCTTAAGGGGGTTGCGCAACGGGAGCACCAGCCTTGCTGCCCGGCAGGCAGATCTTCGCCCGCATCGAGGACGAGAAAGGAGTGCCGATCGTCTGCAACTTCTACGATGGGAGTGGAGAGCCAGACAAAGTGCTGAAGCCGCATCTGGACTGTTTGTCCGCATCAAATCAGAGCCCCTGATTTGATGCAAGGATCTGTTTCTGGCATTGACATTCGGGCGCTAAAACATTATGCTAGGCCTCGAAGTATCTTTGAATTCTTTTGCTTGTGTGGCCGGCATTGCGGGAGACGGAACCGGGCCCGTTGCCCGGCAGATATATATTCAGGAGAAGCTGAATGTCAAATCAACAGCGACATACCGAAGTCTTAATTATTGGTGGCGGTCCAGCAGGTATTACGTTTTGCCGCAAACTGAAAAAATTCAAACCGGCAACTGAGATTACCATGCTTCGGCCCGAGAAGCACTCAATGGTGTATTGCGCCATTCCTTATGCTATTGAGGGGCTTTTCGAAGCTCACAACACGTTTAAGCGAGACGAACTCGTAACCGACACGGGGGCCAATCTGATCCGGCGAGCAGCAAAGGAAGTTGACCTACGAGCGAAGCGCGTGGTTGATGACGCAGGTGATGTCTATACAGCAGACGTTCTTTTTCTCGCCACAGGCGCCACCAACGTTATTCTCCCTGTGCCTGGAGCAGATGCCGCGAATGTTCACACGGTCAAAACCCAAAAGGACATGGAGGTGTTGCTTAGGAATATCGACAATGGTGCAAAGCATGCCGTTGTTATTGGCGCAGGCGCTATCGGCATCGAGCAGGCGCAGGCCTATCATTAACTACTGGAGTGCGTATAACAATGCAAATTAAGTCCATCGGCGTGATTCGGACGCCGTATATTGACAGTGCGCCCTATCAGCCCGTGGATGAAGACAAGGGCGAGTTTCGTATTGTGCTCGACGGCCAATATACCAATGGCCTCTGGCCTTGCCGGTTTTCGATATATCTATGTGATTTATGAGACTTCTCGCCCGAGACCACCATTTCCGGAGGGCATTTTATGACGTAAG
>CAYMFW010000383.1:700-3443 GCA_964389785.1 uncultured Planctomycetota bacterium | reverse complement strand
AATCTCACCCGCTCGATGGAGTACAACACCAACAGGCAGGTAACGAAGCTTACGGACGAGTGCGACGCGGTAACGGAATACTACTACGATGCGAGCAGGCGTCTGACGAAGACGGTTCTCGATCCGGGAGGGCTCGCGATCGCCAGGAGCTGGTACTACGACGAGACGGACGGGACGCTGACGAAGGAGACGGACGGGAACGATAACGCGACGACGTATCTCTACGACTCCGTGGGGCGGCTCACCAAGCAGACGAACGCGGTGAGCGGAACGCGGATCTACGCCTACGACGGCTGGGGGAACGTAACGGCGGAGACGGACGAGAACGGGAACACCACAAGCTACGAATACGATCTGTTCAACCGGCTGACGAAGCTGACGGATCCGGCGAGCTGCTCGCTGGTCTACTACCGAAGCGACGACGGGTGGATCACGAAGGAGACGGACAAGAACGGCAACGACATATCGTACTACTACGACAGTGAAGGACGGATCACGTACGTGGCGGGGGATGCCGCCTGCCCGTCGTGCGTGGGAGGGATGGCGCCGGGCTGGTACGACCGGGACAAGAACGGGAAGGTAACGCAGTTCGAGGACATCCTGGAGAAGGCGGTGACCGTCTACGAGTACGACGGAATGGGCTTGATCACCAGGGAGGTGGGAGATTCCGGTGACGCGAGCAAAGTGAACGCGACCACGGAGCGGTGGTACGACGGGCACGGAAATCTCACCAGGGAGGAGAACCCCAACGACGTTTATACCGCCAACTACTACGACGTGCTCCGCAGGCTCACGAAGGTGGAGCGCGAGCTGGATGGAGGTACGCTCTATACGTCCTATGAGTACGACTGCGCGGGCAGGATGACGAAGGAGACGGACCCGAGAAGCAGTTCGACGATCCACTACTACGACAACGCGGGAAGAAGGACGCGGATGACCGACGCCAACAGCGTGAGCACGGACTACGAGTATGACACCAACGGCAATCTCACCAGGACGGTGGTGGATCCGGGAGGGCTGGCCGTCGCGTCGGCGGGCTACTACGACGCGGTGGACCGGCTGACGAGAGCGGAAGACTGCCTGAGCAACACGACGGACTACGAGTACGATCCGTGCAGCAACCGGACGCTCGTGATCGACTGCAAAAGCAATACGGCTTCATATTTCTACGATTCCCGGAACCTTCTGACGAGAATGACCGATGCCGAATCGAACAGCACGGACTACGAGTACGACTGCAACGGGAACCGGACGAAGGTGACCGATGCGAACCAGGCCGTGACTGCCTACGAATACTGCGCGAGGAATCTCGTGACGAAGCAGACCGTCGACGAGGGCGGTCTCGACCTCGTCACCCATTACTACGTGTGCGAGATGGCGAAGATCACGAAGATGGTCCTGGACCCGGGAGGAAGCGATGAGCGGACCACCGAGTACGAGTACGACGGGCTCTACCGGCAGACGAAGGTGAAGCGCACCCTCGGGGGGAGCACCGTCGATACGGTGGCCTGGTACGATCCGGTGGGGAATGTCACGAAGATCGAGGATCCCAACGGCAATGCGAGGACATACGACTACGACGATCAGGACCGGAGGATAACGGCGACGAACGCGGAAAGCGAATCGACCGTGTACCTCTACGACGCCAACGGCAACCTCACGAAGGCGACGCAGGACCCGGGAGGGATAGCGGCGAACACGGTTCATTACTACGATCCGGTCAATCGAATGACGAAGACGACCGATGCGGAAAGCTGCAGCACGTCCTACTACTACGACAACGCCGGAAGGCGCACGAGAGTGACGGACGCCGAGAGTCATTCGACGGACTTCTACTACGACTGCGCGGGCCGGATGACGAAGGTGGCGGATGCGCTTTCCCGTGAGACCGCCTATTACTACGACTGCGTCGGCAACCGCACCAAGGTGACGGATGCGGAGAGCGTGGATACCACCTACGAGTATTCGGGCACCTACCGGCTGACGAGAACGACGGTGGATCCGGGAGGGCTGGCGCTTCAGACGGATTACCTGTACGACCCGGTCGGACAGCTCACGTGGGTCGAGGATCCGGAGGGCAAGGACACCGTATACGAGTACGATAACGCCAGGCGGAGAACGAAGGTCACTGACGACGACGGCGGCCTCGGCATAGCCACCGCCTACTACTACGACGACATAAGCAATCTCACGCGAATCGTGGACTGCAACAGCAATGCCACTGACTACGAGTACGACGAGCTGGACCGGCTTACCAGAGAAACCTTCGCCGACAGCGGCACCAAGGACTACGAGTACGATTCGGCAAGCAACCTCACGAAGCTGACGGACCAGAAGAGCAATGCATTCACCATGGATTACGACGGTGCGAACCGGCTCCTGACGAAATCCGTGGGCGGATCGGCTGTACAGGAGTTCGAATACGACAATCTCTCGCGGATGACCCTGGCGCTCGATACGAACGGCGGGAGGCTGACGGCAACGGCCATATGGTTCTACGACAAGGTGGGAAGAACGACCCGGGAGACGCAGCAGATTACGGGGAAAACCGCGCGGAACATCGATTCGTTGTACGATTGCGTGGGGAACAAGACGAAAGTGACATATCCGGAAAGCACTTACTACGAGTTCCATTACGACGACACCAACAATCTCACCAGAATCTACGACGGAAGCACAAACATTTGCGTTTATGAGCACAATGGCGTTAATATGGTCACGAAGAAGACACTGGGCACGAGTA
>CAYMFW010000383.1:0-690 GCA_964389785.1 uncultured Planctomycetota bacterium | reverse complement strand
TTGGAGGTCATGTACGACAACGCCCACAGATCGACGAAGTACGATTGGGTGAAATCGGCGGCGACGCTGGTCGGCTTCGATTACGGCTACGATGATACCGGCAACAAGACCAAGGAAGACCACCTGCACAACTCGTCCGACGACCAAACGTACTACTACGACGGGGCGCACCGTCTGACCAGATTCGAGGAAGGTTCCGGCCCCAGCTTTTACCAGGACTGGCTGCTGGACTGCGTGGGCAACTGGACGCAGTTCAAGGATAACTCGGCCACGGCGGAGGACTGGGAGCACAACGCCGTCAACGAGATCACGAAGATCGACGACAACACCCGGACCACGTGGGGGCCACTGTGGGATGTGAACGGGAACCTGACGAGGGACGACGGGGCGAGGCCTTCGACGGACTATGCGTACTACTACGATACGCTTAACAGGCTGACGAGGGTTGAGGTTGCCGCGACCTCGGTGGCGCTCGGGGAGTACGCCTACGACGCGCTCAACCGCCGTGTGCAGAGGAATGCGGATGAGAACTACGCCGACGAGCAGGAAGACGGGCTCGAGGTGGATCTGATGTACTTCTACGACGGGTGGCGTGTGGTGGAGGAGCGGGACTACTCGGACGAGGGCCTGCTCAGGGATTACGTATACGGTAACTACATAGATGAGCCCATATTCGGACGGGCCGATACG
>CAYMFW010000382.1:0-3502 GCA_964389785.1 uncultured Planctomycetota bacterium | reverse complement strand
CGCTCTCCCGCCCGGACCAGATCCCGAGTCTGCGGTCACGAGCATGAGCTTCCGCGCACAGGAGGCGGCCGTATCGCCTGAACAGATTCTACTTCGTGCGTCGCCTTCGGAAATGGGGAAGCCCCAACGCGGCGGCGGCTTTCTTGATGCTGCCGAACATGGCTTCGGCGCTGGCATGCAGGGCGCTGTCGTCCGCATGGAGGTCGGTGTCGTTCAAGGGCCCGTTCTTTCTGCACCAGGCGCGAAGCTGCCTGCCCAGCGCTTCGGGCGACCTTTCTTTCCTGATGCGGATCTTCGTGTAATCCAGACCGCATGCCCTCACCGCTTTCTCCCAGGAACCGAACCGTCTGCGTGCCGCGTTGGAGAGCCGGCTGTCTTCTTCCTCGACCGCCTTGCTGCTCAGGGAAAGACCCTTCCTCGCTCTCTTCTTTATTTCATTCATTAGGCGTTTTCTCGACCATCGTGTGCATCGAGGAGAGTACGGCAGAGACAACGCTCCCGCGGCTGCTTCCACGGTTCCGAATCTCCCGCAGACGGAGGCGTGCAGGGAAGAATCGGTCGATTTCAGTTCTCCGTCGTTCAAGGGTCCGTGTCTGCGGATCCAGGAGCGGAGCCCTTTCCTGATCGCCTGAAGCGTCCAGCGCTTGCGCAGCGGCTCGCAGTTGGCTGCCTTGAGCGCTTCCCTCCAGCTTCCGAACACATGCACCGCCTGGCCCTTCAGGGAATGAGGCGCCGGGCGTCGGGACCGCAGGTAACGGCGGATGGCAGAGAGAATCGCCCTCCTGCGCAAGGGCCGGTATCCGGTGTTGTGCCGGGGGAGCCTGGAGTTGAGTGACATGCGCTGACGCATTTCGTCGCTGCTTACGTAATCGACACCGAACCGCTTCTTGTAGTCCTCCGGCGTCATCTGATGTCTGCGCAGATGAGTCCAGCTGAGGATCTGATACCACCGGCCGCAGACCCGGCATCGGACGTGCGTCTCGGGAGCGTTCTTCATGGGATGATAATGGGGCCTTGGGTCGGCTTCACTCGGGATAGTCCTCCGGCGGCTTGAAGTCCATCACCACGACGTGCTCAAGGCCGTGTTCGGAAAACTCCTCCATGTGTGCGTACTCAAGAGCCAGGAACTTCGCCATTCTCTTTCGGCCATTCATTTTTCTCAGCTTTTCATCTCCCTCGCGGCGCACGAGCTCGCGCTCGGCGAGGTTGCCCGCAAGCTGGGTCCAGAAGTTGTCGTCGTCGTAGTTGTCTATGAATCCGCGGGATGCGGTGGTGTCCTCGAATTCCCGTGTCCCGCAATACTCCTTGATGTCCTCGACATACTCGACGAGATTGCCGAATCCGAACTTCTCAGCGAATGAGAGGATCTTCTGGTACACCCGGATGTGATCTTTGTCCCCGAGCTCCGGCTCATTCTTGTACGAATCGATCATCCATCGGCCCATCTCGAGGAAGTCGAGGAGTATCCGGTATTCATCCTTCGTGAGGTCAATCTTCATTGTTCGTGTCCTTTCTGCTTCGTGAATTGTTCTGGAATGAGGGATTGTAACAGAAGGGGGAAGTTGTGGGGAAGGTGAGTCACATTCCTCCCCACCCCCAACTTACACCATCCCCCTCCGTTGACCCAATCCTCCCCCCGCGCTATACTCCCTCGTGACAGGGATATCCATCAAAGACGACAAGCCACGGCGGTGGGGGGTGTTCAGGCAACTCCTCCTCCGCTACCGCAAAGTTGTCGGACACCAACCATTGGGCTTCGACAGGGGGATCTTCACGATATCCGATGAGTATGAGATTGTCGTGAATCCGAAGGCGAAGCAGGCCGCTCACGACAGGTTTCCGGTGCTGGAGATGCAGGGGGAGAAGATTACTTTGCCTGAGGATGAGGGGCTTTAGCCCATGATCCACAGAGCCCCCGTCGAAGACAGCCCGGACCCCCACCTCCCCGACCTCTCCCCAGCCGCCCGGGCCCTCCAGCAGCGCTACGAACTCCTCCAGGAGGAATTCGGGAAGCTCATCGAGGAGCGGGATCTGCTGATCAACACGATCATCCCCGGTCTGGAGACGGAGTACCAGGTGAAATGAAAGAAAGGAAGAAGATCCGCGCGCTGATCGAGAAGATCGCGGAACTGAAGGGGAAGCCTCCGTATACTATGAGGGACGACCTGGCCGACGAGGAATGGGTGCGCGCCAGGCAGGCGGAGCTTGACGAGGCCATCGAGGAGGCGCGGGAGGAGAGGAAGGGATTGGAGGAGTGCTCATGCGAAAAATAGGGACAGCTACCATTTTGTGCGCCATTCTGGTTGTTTCATCCGGACTGCGGGAAGACGCTTGGGGAGAGATCGTTGTTCCGAAGGACCTCACAGACACGAAGATGCCGAAGAGCAAGGAGTCTGTGAAGCGGCATTTCGATCTCCACGTGGTCTCGGAGAAGTACTTCAAACTCCCTCACGTACACTCGAAGGCGTTTCACGATCAACTCAGAACATGTTTGAGAGACAAAGAGCTCCCCGTAACCGAGTTCGCGATACAGAAATTGAAGAGATGCGGGTGCGGTGAATGCCGGGAGATAATGGTAGATCTCCGTATCCATGCGGACAGGACGCTTCGGTACAGGGCCGACGAGTTCACTGAGACGCTCCGGCAGACTTCCCGGACAATTCAGTTCATGCTCCTAGAGATGGACTTGCGGGGAAGATGGAGAATCGAGAGATCTGAGGACGGGTGGGGCAACTGGTTCGAGGAAAGGTCCCTGGAAGGGAGAGTGAAGTTTCTTCGGGCTACATACTGGGACAGCTTCGAGTCCGGTTTGGCGGACAACGATGTGATCAAGTGGGTAATCAAGAAGCTGGCACCGATTCGAAGCCCCAAAGCCGACGAAGCCCTGAAGGCGGTTCTTGAAGAGGAAAAGAAGAGATACAAGGAGGAGAAGGCTCCGTATTGGGGCCTGAAGGAAGAGCTGATTGGGCGGGCGAGGCGTCTGAATGGGCTAATCATGAAGCACGAGAAACTTGCTGACGCATTGGGCAAGGCCTTGTGTGAAGATGACTCCGATCTCGTTCGTTGGGCGGCGCGAGAAGCGGCCAAGCTTGACGTCAAGGCTGCCGAGCCGATACTGAGGGCGGCCTTGAAGCATCACAGGGCCGCGTACGAGAAGAAGAGGGATCTTTCTCGCAAGTACGCCCGGGACGCGGTAATCGAAGCCCTCTATGAGTTTGATCTGAAGGTCAAGTGAGATGAGCAACGAGCTGGTTCCCATATCCCCTCCCTCACTCATCTTCGGGAAGGTGGAGAAGAAGGAGTGGCGGGACGAGTACCTGGAGATCGATGTCCGGGTGTTTATGAGGGATGTGTAGGGAGCTATAATCCCCTATGACCAGAGCAAGCGGAATCACCATCATCCTCCTCACGGCCCTGTGCATCGGCCTGCACGCCGACGAGCTTCAAACCTTCACCGGCTGCACCTGCGTCGAGAAGCCCTCCAACGACGGCGACAGCTTCA
>CAYMFW010000381.1:0-3508 GCA_964389785.1 uncultured Planctomycetota bacterium | reverse complement strand
GATTGTCTCGGTGGAAGCACCGTCAGCCCATTTGCGCTTGTTCAGCACTCCAACCGGATTAGCGAGATATACCTCCATCGGCACAAGCTCCCAGACAGGGAGCGGCAGGACGTCAAGGTCCGCGACCATCTCGCGCGCCGGCGTCGCGTGAACACCCCCCTCGTCCTTGTAGAGAATGCCCTTTACCCGCTCCAGCGGGCCGCCCTGCGCAAGGCAACACAGCAGGTCGGGGGCGGTAAGCTCCCCCTCGCCCATGACGGCGACGTCCGCCTCCGTACACGACAAGATGGTGTCGGAAATCGAGGAGGCCACCGCGCCCCCGACCACCACCGGACGCTCGGGATGCTCCTGCTTCCAAAAGGCCGCCAGCCACTTGACGTAGCCGTACGTGGTGATGATGCCGCCAATGCCCACGAGGTCGGCGTGGCTATCGCGCAGGCAGGTCGCCACCTGCTCCCTGGAAAGCCGCAACGCGTTGATGTCCAAGATTTCGACATCATGACCTGCCTGCCGCAAGACCGCTGCGATGTAGCCCAATCCAAGCGGGAAGCAATTGGGCTCCGCCCACGTCCTGACCGGCGGGTTGATCAGCAGTGTCTTCATCTTCCCTCTTCCCTGTCCCTGGCCCACTCACGCGCCTCCGGCAAATCGAGGGCAGCGACTATTTCGGCGAGCCGATCCTCCTGCAGCCACTCCGAATTCTTCTCGCTGTCGTAGCAGAAACCCTCCTGGCAGGGCGTTCCGCCCTTCCCGGCGTGCCATTCCGAGTCCCACCAGGGAAATACCGGCTCGACCACGAAATGGTCTTCGAAAGCCACTGTTCGCGGAGCGTCCTCGGACGAGATGAGCATCTCGTGCAGCTTCTCCCCCGGCCGGATTCCCACCTCGCGCTGCTCGCACTCGGGGGCAACAACCCGAGCCAGCTCCACCATCCTCATACTCGGGATCTTCGGTACCCAGATCTCGCCGCCTATCATGTCTCGCAGAGCGTTCAACACCAGGGCCGCGCTCTGGTCGAGCGTCAGCCAGAATCTCGTCATACGCCTGTCCGTAACAGGCAGGAACCCTTTGTTCCTGTGTCGAAGAAAAAAGGGAACAACGCTTCCCCGACTGCCGATAACGTTGCCGTAGCGCACCGCAGAGAACCGCGCGGGCCTGGACCCGCTGTAGCTGTTGCTCGACACGAACAGCTTCTCCGAGCACAGTTTCGTGGCGCCATAGAGATTCACCGGATTCACGGCCTTATCGGAGCTCAGAGCCACTACGCGCTTCACACCGACGTCTATCGCCGCATCTATGACATTCTTTGCACCCTCCACGTTCGTCTTCACGAATTCGAAGGGATTGTACTCTGCAGCTGGAATCTGCTTCAGAGCTGCAGCGTGTACGACCCAGTCGACACCCTCGAAGGCACGCTTCAGCCGGTCCCCGTCCCTCACATCTCCGATGAAGAACCTGAGCCTCGCCCGCTCCTCCTCGGAGCGCGAATTCCTCACTTCGTACTGCTTGAATTCGTCGCGACTGAAGATCACGACGGTTCCCACCTCGGTTTTTCCCAACAGGATGTCAACGAGCTTCCTGCCGAGCGAACCCGTGCCGCCCGTTATGAGCAGCCGGCCGCCCCTCAAGAAATCAAGCGATCCTAAGTCCAGCATCCTTGCCCCCAAGCGGTTATATCTTCTGCCTCCATGCGAAACCTGCCCTGCAACAGGATCTTGACATCGGCAGGGCCGACCAGCAGATCCACGTCCTCAATCACCACCCCGTCACGATTCAAGAAGATCGCCCTTCTCACCACTCACCTCCTCCAGAACCCCGTCACCCTCGCCACGCACGTAGGTCCCCAGAGCCTGTAGCTCGACCATACGTTTGAAGCGCCCTCCCCTTTTCAGCAACTCATCGTACGTCCCTTCCTCGAAAACACGTCCGCCCTCGATAACGTACACACGATCCGCGCTCGTGATCGTCGAAAGGCGATGAGCCACAACGATCACCGTCCTTCCCTTCGCTACCCGCTCCACAGACTCCTGAATGAGACGCTCCGATTCGGTGTCAAGGGAGCTCGTGGCCTCGTCGAGCACCAGAATGTCGGGCCCCCGCAGGACCGCCCGCGCGAGGGCGATCCGCTGAACCTGACCGCCGGAGAGCCTCACTCCCCGATCGCCGACCATCGTATCGTATCCATCCGGAAGCCGCTCGATGAATTCATCCGCGCGGGCAAGCCGACACGCCTCCTCCATTTCCTCGCGCGTCGCATCTTCCTTCGCCCACACCAGATTGTCCCGAACGCTCATGCTGAAAAGGATGCTTTCCTGGGGAACGTAGCCGACCCGCCGACGGTACGAAACGATATCGAACTTCTCGAGCGCGACGCCGTCGATCGTCACCCGGCCGGAACCCGGCTCGTGAAATCCCATGATCATGTCGACCAGCGTGGACTTACCCCCTCCGGATTCGCCGACGAACGCGACCATCTTTCCCTTTGGAATCACGACGTTCACGCTCGAAAGACTGTCGGGGTAACCGGGGTGCGCGAAAGAGAGATCCTCCACCGCGATCCTGTCGTGAAACCCCTCGAACTCCAGGCTTCCGGTCCTCTGCGCCAGCTTCTCAGCCTCTCTTCTCAAGCCGATTACCTGCTCGTAGCTCGGAAAGAAGTTCTCTATCGAGCTCTTCTGCCCGGTCAGGCTCCCGAGCGTCGGGATCACGCGCCATAGCGCGTAGATCAGCACGGACAGCTCCGACAGAGGCAGCGCGAACCTTCGGGTGACCAGCAGCGCCACGATGATGACGAACAGCCCGAGCGGGAAGTACATTCGCGGGATGGCGTACCCCAGGGTCTGCGAACGCAGCGTCGCCGCCCGGTGCGCATCGAACGCCTCACCCAGAGACGCGATGCTCTTGTCCTGATTCCCGAACCCCAGCACCACCTTCGCGCAGCCGAGGCTTTCCTGGATCACCCCGCTCATCCGATTCGAGGTCGAGGTATTGTCCCTGCCGAGCCGGTAGCTCACCCTGCCGAGCACGAGGAACGGCAGCGCCAGGAGCACCCCCACGCTTACGCTGATCAGGGTAACCTGCCAGGATATGTACAGCGGCACCGCCAGATACAGCAGGACCTGGAAGACGCCGGCGAAGAACGCCGCCATCGCGCCGAACGCCTCGCCGACCACGCTCGTCTCCCGAATGAACGTGTTCAGGAACGTCCCCTGGCTGCCGCTGCTGAAGAATCGCCAGCGCGCATGAAAGAACTTGTCGAACGTACCCACCGTCAGATCCCGCAGCACGGCGTACTTCGTACGGAATATGAGATGCATGATGAGGATCTGGAAACCGCCTCGGAGAACGTTCAGGACCAGGAACACCGACAGCATCATGCCGAGCGTGACGGGCAGGCCCAGCGCGGCCATCGCTTCCGCCACGCTCCGGGTAACCGGCCCGGCCGCCTCGAGGTCCGAGTGGATGAGAAACTCCACCACGGGTGCCAGCGTGAGTATCGACGCGGCGT
>CAYMFW010000380.1:0-3519 GCA_964389785.1 uncultured Planctomycetota bacterium | reverse complement strand
GCCGACCTGACAAATACCCTGCCCCTCACTCCGCTCAAGGATTTATCGAAGGCGATCCTCCAGGAGTTACTCCAGCCCTAATCGCTTTTTGGAAAGTGTGCTACTGAGCTTCTCTGCGGAACTCGTGGTACTGGATGAGTTTTGCCATGGCGCGACTCGCCCCCCCATAGTGCCGGCACCGGCTAGCTACTATCCGACTGCCGCTCCACGCCTTCCGCGGCAACCGCCACGCGATTGCGACCCTCGTTCTTGGCTTGGTACAGGGCGCGGTCACAGCTCTTCAGCACATCCGCCCAGGTCAGGCCGTGGTCCGGGAACCCAGCGACGCCCACCGAGACCCTGATGGCACCCACACTCACCCCGTGGGCCTGCACCGAGAGGTTCTCGATGCCCTTCTTCAGTTCCATCGGCTCGGCACCGGCAGCGATGTGCCGAAGCCGCCCATCCCGCTGTGGTTCCCCGTGCGCGTGGCGGCCCTCGACGGCGACGCCTTCGTGGTCGACAGCCACAACAGCCGGATTGTCCAGGTGCGCCTCACCGGCGCGGTCACCAAGGAGGTCCCGGTGCCCCTCCCCGTGGAATAATCCCGTCATGAAACGAGCGATATCGGCCCTCCTGGCGGGCATGGAGAAAAGAATTGAATCGCCTTACACGGTTCTAGTCCGAGGGCTACTTCCTGAAATCCAGGGTCAGTTTCCTGGTGCCCTTGCGCACCTCGATGAGGCCGCTCTTCCATTTGGACTGAAGGCAAGGCGAGTCGTACGTGTCGTAGTTCAGGTCCGCGGGCTTCCCGTCCAGCTCCCGCGTTCCCTTGCCGGTAAGCCGCAGCGTGTCCGCCTTCTTCGATGAATACGTGAGGTCGAGCATCATGCCGGCCAGCCGCTTGATCTCCTTGTCCTTCGCGAAATCATGCAGATTCAGCATGCACTCCCACTCCGGCGCGAAATAGCAGGCCGAATCACGTCTGGCCGCACGCGGATCGTCAGCGAGCGGTTCCTACGGGAACCGTCTCCTCCGCGTGGCAGTTCAGCTTTATGACGACGATCCTCTCGCCCCAATCGGTGAATACCAGGGAGTCGTCCGTGCCGGAAATGAAGCGGGGCTGGAACATGGCGATGTTGTCGCCGCCGACGGGGATGTTGCTCTTCGCCCCGTGCCCGCTATCGTAGTTGCCGTATTGTCCGATGTGCATGACGAGATTGCCCGCGGTGTCCACCACGCCGATGGAGTGGCGGTACGCCTCCGGGACGAACGTCCGCTTGTACCAGTCCAGGTGGAACCGCAGGGTGGGGCAGGTACAACCGCCGGGCACCATGGGGGAGGCGCCCGCGTACATCCATTCGCCGCCCTCCACCCAGGCCTTCTGGGAGTCCCTGCCGAACACATCGGGGAATCCAACCGACATCAGGTCGGCCGGCCGCTTCGGGAGCGGGTCCAGCGGGATCGGGGTGTTCGCGGTGAGTATCCGGCAGGTGCCGTCCTTTTTCGTTCTGATGAGCGTCCCGGTGAACGGGTACAGGTTGGCCTTGTCCTTCGGCACGCCGAACGTGCCCCCCTTGTTGCACAGGTAGTAGTTTCCGTCGTGGACGCGGGGGCGGGCGGAGGTGAAATAGATCTCACCGTCCTCGTCTATACCCACGTTGTTGATGAGCTTGCCCTCGATGACCGCGCACTCCTGGCGCGTCTCGCCCGACGAGTCGAACGACCAGACGGTTCCTCCCCATAGCGGGGTGCCGGGTCTCCGGCGAATGGAGTATATCTCCTCGCCCCGTTTTGCCATGTCGTCGAGCTTCTTCTTGTACGTCGCATAGTTGCCGATAGCGGTGGCCCCCTTGCCCCACGCGCCCCCGTATCCCTTTCTCTGCTGCGCCACGCCCGCCATGGCATATGCAAAGCCGGCGTCCTCCATCTTGGGCACGTGATAGATGTTGCAGACCTCCACGATATCGCCCCGCATGTTGACGCCGATGCCGTCCTGGAAGAACTTGGCGCCGGGCTGATCCTTCGTACGGATGGCGCCCTGCCAGTCGGGGCTGTAGGCCGCCTTGCTGGTGACGCCGTAGTCGTACGGCAGCTCGGGGTAGAAGACGGTATTTCGCCCGGATTTCGCGTCCTTGCCCTTTCTTGCCTGACTCGGGTCCACCCGCCACACACCGCCCGGCGGATCGAAACCGGGATTGGCGTGCCCGTGCATATAGCCCTTCTTGTCGAAGGCGATATCGTCGTAGGTGCCGCCGTGCACCCGGTACTCGCCCTCGAACGCCCCGGTCTTCAGGTCGAATATCAGCTTGCCGAAGTACGCCTTCCCGCGTGTCGGGTCGCAGTCGAGCTTGGGACCGATGCCGGAGCCGCCGATGACGGCGCCGCCCCAGCGGCCGATGTAGTTGTCGCCGGCGATCTTCTTCGCTTCAACGTCGAAATCCGTGAGTTTCACCAGCCTGGTGCCGTCGTCCTCCCATATCTGCACGCTCGCCCCGCCGCTGATCGAGTAGTCCTCCCGGTTCCCGTGAACGATGCCGCCTCCCCAGGATGATTGAAGGCGAATGTACTGTTCCGTACCTGCGGAGGGAGAGGACGCGAGCCACAGCCTGGGCTTTGCCGACCAGTTGTCGATCGCCATCACCGGCGACGACAGGGCATCCATGTGGAAGACTTCCTTCGGATCGTCGAACGAACGGAGCTTCGTCAGGCGGCCGATCGTCTTGCCCTGCACGCGGGTGTTGTGCAGAACGTAGATCGCGCCGGTCTTACGATGGACCCGCAGCAGCCACGGTCGGTCGGACGGGATGCTCTTGAGATGCTTCCCGTCGGGCGCGAATACCTGAATGCGATGGTTGGAAAAATCGGCCACGTAGACCCGGCCGGACGAGTCGCAGTCTATGCCGTTGGCCTGGTTCAGGTGCGCGTTGTCGCTGCCCGGCTTCCCGCTCTTTCCGGCGAAGGGCACGGCCGCGGCCGTCCCTTCGGCATCTCGCACCATGACCATCGTGGAGCGGCCCAGAGACAGGTACAGCTTCTTCCCGTCCGGCGACGCGGCAAAGAGCGGGAAGTTGTGGTGCTTGTCCGCCGTGAGCGGCAGGCCCTTCATCCCGGCCACGTCCGTGGAACCGTCCGTGTACAGGTAATGCAGGTACGAGGGTTTTTTCCGGACGTTGTCCGCGCCGGGGTTGCAGTAGTAGAGCCGGCTGCCGACGATGACGGGCTGGCACGAGCCGATCATCTTGCCGTTGACGCCGGGCAGAACAAAGCCGCTGCCCGACACCGTCTCGTTCATGTGGGAGCCGTGCCGCCCGCGCTTGCCCTTTTCGTCTTCCACGAAGCCCATCCCGTTCAGCTTCTTCTCCGGCAGGTTCGCGGGCGCCGGGACCAGGGAGGCGACGTAGTTCCCGTTGAGATCGAATCTGCGTATCGAGATGTGGCCGAACACGCCGAGGGCCTTCGCCATCACGTAGCCGCCGTCCGGTCCGACGGCGATGCCCGTGACGTAGCCCGCAAGGTTCTTCGGCCCGGCGTCGGCGA
>CAYMFW010000379.1:439-3561 GCA_964389785.1 uncultured Planctomycetota bacterium | reverse complement strand
TGCCACCGACGACAGCGTCAGCCCGTCCGGGTTCAGAGGCGTTGCCACCACGTCCCTCACCATACCGGCCAGCACCCCGCCCCACCGCTCATGGTCGTACCCGGCCCGCCTCAGGGCCTTTTCCGCAGCGTCCGCAATCTCCTTATCGCCCGCGTCGAATTCCAGATCCTCGAACAGACCGTGCATCAAGCTTCCCGGCGCCGCCCCCCGGGGGAACGTGAAGATGCTGTCCTCGGCCGCTTCGCGCTCTCCCCCAGGCTCACCCGGGCCCTGCAGATCGTGCTGATCGTGATCCCGCAGAAGGTGCGATTCGTGCGCGCCGCGCACCAGTCCGCTGTAGCTGGTGACCCGCCATTCGCTCGAGATCTCGCCGGAGAACTCCCGCGCCTCCAGCGTGGCGGGATCGGCATGCTCCGGCGGGTCGGCCATCACGTCCTCCGCCTCCGGAATCGGCAGGACCTCGATCGACCCCTTCGACTTCTTCTCCAGCGCGCGCAGGTCCTGTTCCAGATCCTCGTCGCTTATCCCCGCCGCCCGCTCGACGTCGCCCCGGTGGAACAGATGCGCCAGCGCCGACGTCTCGTAATCCTTCAGCGGTCCTGCCGCCACGCAGCAGAGGTTCTTCGCACGCGTCAGCGCCACGTAGGCCAGCCGCAGATTCTCCGCCCGTTCCTCCTTCTCCGCAAGCGCCTTATGCTGCTCGCGCTCCGCCGTGCCCAGGTCGAGCGTGAGATCGTTGTGGTGGTCGGGATCGTGAAACAGGCTCTCCTTGTCTGCGCGCAGACCGCCCTCCCACAACGACGGACAGAACACCACGGGGAACTCCAGGCCCTTAACCCGGTGCATGGTCATCACCTTCACCCGCTTCTCGTCGCTCTCCAGGCGGAGCTGGCGCTCCTCGGCCGCCTCGGAACCGGCGTTCTCCCGCTCGTCCGCCAGCCACTTCAGCAGGCCGGTCATCCCCAGCTTCCTCTCCACGGCGGCCTTCTGCAGCACCTCGCCTGCGTGCAGAACGTTGGTGAGCCGCCGCTCCCCGTCGGTCAGCTCCAGCAGGCGGCCGGCCGCGTTCATGCGGGAAAGCATCGACCGGAACATCTGAATGAACCCCCGCTCCTGCCATTCGGCGTGCCAGTCGCGGAAGCACGACCGGTACTTCTCCCACTCGTTCTCGTCCCGCATCGCGGCGTCAAGCTCGTTTCCGCCGACGCCCAGCACGCTGGTGACCAGCGCGGACTTCACCAGCCCCGCGTCGCGCCACGACGCGACCGCCGTGAATATCCTCTCCAGCTCCGCCATTTCGTCCGACACCAGAAGGCTCCTGTCGGTGTACAGCACGCTGGGCACCCGCCGTCCGAGAAGCTCTTCCTGAAACGCGCCCGCCTCCCGGTGCATTCGAACCAGCACGGCGATGTCGCCGGGGGGAGTTCCCGCGTTCACCAGCCGTGCGATCTCGTCGGCCATCCTCTCCCGGATGATCCGGCGCCCCGGCCCCTTGTTGATTATCCGCTCCTCCACCGGCTTATTACCCTTGGCCAGCGCCTGCTCCCCGGCACGCGCGCGCGTGAGCATCCAGATTTTAAGGGGAGCGCCCTCCCCCCCGCCGCCCTTCGACGCGGCCTCCACCGGCGCGAACGGAATCTCATCGAACAGAAACGGGTCGGGGACTCCCTCGAACACCGTGTTCACCGCGTTCACCAGCCGCTCGTCCGACCGCCGGTTGATCCCCAGCGGGTACTTCTCCTTCGCCGCCTCTGCCGCCTTCACGTACGCCAGCACGTCCGCGCCGCGGAACCCGTAGATCGACTGCTTCGGATCGCCTATCAGGAACAGCGCCGTGTCCTTCGCCTTCGGATATATCTTCTCGAATATCCTGAACTGCACCGGGTCCGTGTCCTGGAACTCGTCGATGAGCGCGATGGGATACCGCTCCCGCACCACCCGGGCCAGCACGTCCGCGTTCTCCCCCTCCAGCGCACGATGCAGATCCACCAGCAGATCGTCGTACGTCTGCACGCACCGCTCGCGCTTCACCCGTTCGTATTCCTCCCTGACGTACTCGAGGAAGCCCCGCTTCAGCGGAATCACCTTCCCGCCGTAGAACGCCATCAGGGTCTCCCGGGCGGACCACACCTTCTCGCACAGAACGAAGAACGGATGATCGGGAGGCGTGCCCTTCTTGTTCGTGTTCTCTTCCAGCCCCGACGCGGTAAACTTCTGGAAGTCTACCGGCAGGGACAGCCGGGGTGACGACTCCCCGCAGAACCGGTCCATCCCGGCCGCCCACGCATCGATGGTGTTCTGCTTGTACTTGCTTCCGCTCAGGTCCTTGTTCGCCAGGGCCTTCGCCGCCAGCACGCACACGTCACCCTTCACATTCGGCCACGCCGCCCGCATCTTCTCCACGGCGTCCCTCAGCGCCGCGGTAAGCTGGGCTTCCTTCTTCGAGGTGTCCTCCACTTCCACGTCCGGTATCACCCTGAACGGCAGTGCCCCCTTCTGTTTCCGCGCCAGCTCGAAAAGCGACTTCGGGCAGATATTCTCCTGCGCGAGGAATTCGATATACAGGTCCGCGGCCTCCGTCGTGTGTCGGCGCCAGAAGTCGTTCGTGATGCGCGTAACCATCTCCCGGTCGTCCTCTTCAAGCTCGGTGTCGAACGCCACGCCGCTTTCGAACGCGTTCTCGCGCAGGACCTGACTGCAGAACCCGTGGATGGTGAATATGGACGCCTTGTCGAAATCGTGCACCGCCGCGTCCAGCGCCCTGGCCGCCGCCTCCCGATCGGGGAAGCGTTTCAGCAGACGCTCCAGCGCCTCGTCGCCCTCTCCGTCCCCCGTGCGGAACGCCCGGCTCGCCTTCCGCAGTATCGTCCGGATACGCTCCTTCAGCTCCTCGGTGGCCGCCTTGGTATAGGTCACCACCAAGATGCGGTCCACTTCCAGATCCCTCTCCAGCAAAGCCCGCACGAAAAGGCCCGCGATGGTGTACGTCTTGCCCGTGCCGGCGCTGGCTTCGATCAGGCTGATCCCTTCCAGCTTCGCGTCGAGCGGATTCGTCGGCTTCTTCGCCATCACTTCGCCTTCTTCGCCTTTTTCACCTTCTCCGTCGACTCCAACAGCGGCCC
>CAYMFW010000379.1:0-429 GCA_964389785.1 uncultured Planctomycetota bacterium | reverse complement strand
CGTCCAGGATACTCCTCGCGTCCGCCGATCCATATGTCAGCTTGTAGAAGGTCCCCCGGTAGCCATCGTAGCGCTCGCCGGGGTTCCAATCGGCATCCGGCCCGTCACCTTCCCACTTGCCTATCGCCGAATACAGCGGGTCCTTCGGCCTGTCCGAATGCTCCGCGAACGCAAGCGACGTCTCGGGGAAGAACGGAAGCGGCGCCCTCAGCCCCTGCTCGTACAGCTCGATCAGGCCCTTCAGAAGATCGAGTGCGTCGTCCCGCGGCGCCATCTCCCATCGATCCGTCGGCTTCTCCCCGATGAGCAGCGTGGTGTCCGGGTAGTTCTCCGGGCCGAACGCGTTCAGCACCAGGTGCTCGACCCAGGCCTGCACCTTGTCGACCGCGCGGATCTCGTTGATGAAGTGGTCGTAGATCATGGCGCGCG
>CAYMFW010000378.1:0-3602 GCA_964389785.1 uncultured Planctomycetota bacterium | reverse complement strand
AGCTTGTTTCTGATCTTCTCCATTTGGGGAAGCTTCTCGTCAGCGGCATATTTCAGTTCGCTGCATTCGTCTCCCTGAACCTGAACAAATGTGATTGTCTTGGTCGAATTCGGAGATATTTCTGATCGGTCGTAGAAGAACGGTTCAGTGATGTCGATTTCTTCTCGTATCGAGGCGAGAAGCTTGAATAGTTCGATAGTCAGGTCGTCGTATCCATCGTCATATATGCGGATCTTCTCGATAAGATCTTCAAAGGACGCAACGAGGCGAAGCGTGTAGCCTTCACCTAACTGACCGAACATCAGAGTTGCGGTCGGGTCCAGGGTTATGTTGCCGTCATCATCGGGATACTTGAGCCAGAACAGCAGCAGGTTATTCATGTCATGATACAGAAGGTCATGCGCTACGTACGTGGATGCACCGCAGTGTTGGCAGGTGAACGTCACTAGTTGGCCGCTTATCAGCTGTTCCTTCAGTTCCGGGTCGAGAGAAACGTTTACGCTCTGCCAACATGTGAAATTCTGTTCGTGTTGGCACGATGGGCATGCAATCGGGGCGGTCTGTGGTCGACTCACGCAAATCCTCGAACCGCTTCAACCGCGCGTGTCTTCCTTCGCAATGCCTTATTCATTGCATGCAATGAAGCGCCCTCACTCGGTCCCGTTCATGTCCCAAGGCATCCACTCCCCTTCGACGTTCATCTTCCATTCGCCATCGATATACCTGACTTCAGTTGAAGTCAAGCCGTCTTCTTTGACTGCGCGGACTTTGCCCTTGGCTTCCAAGATGTAGTACCACCCGTCGAGGACCCTTGTCTTGTAGGGAGCCGCAATGGTGGTGACTCTTGGCAATGGATCTTCTATGAACTCTTCTGCTATTTCATCTGGACGTTTGATGTACCATTTCCCTCTCTCGAAGCGGATCGGATAGTCCTCATTTGCGAAAACACCTCTTCGACGGAGAAGCAATTTGCCATCGACATCAAAAACCAGAATCAGTGGGCCCCGAGTGAAACGGGCGATGCTTATCCACACGCCGGCAATGAATACAGCCGCAACGACTAGGAGCCAGGCAAGTCGGTGTTTATCGAACGTCTTCGGCTGCATTAGCATTTCAACCCCTTGAGCCAGTTCAAGACGACTTGCGGCGGGACCCCATGCTCGGAATCAGAATCCTGGGTGACGAAATGTGAGTTCTCTCCTCGTTCGCGCAGCACACAGCACTTCTTGCCGCTACCGCAAGGACAGGGAGCGTTTCTTCCGACAGTCATGGTGTGGACAGTATAGCACTACCCGGAACATCAAGCACTTCTGTTCGAATGTAGCGGAGAGAACGAGGCCTTGTAGAACTCAGAATGGCTCGACGCAAGAAATTCAGTCAGAAATCAGCTGAAGTTCCCGCAGCCGGAAATACGTCCCGGCGTCGTCGCCATCCTCAGTGAGCACGTGAGCGACAAGTCCGCGCTTCTCTAGGTCGGCCTTCTTGTCCGCAGCCTGAGTCAGATCGCATGTGGTGAGAGTGAGGCGACCTTCTTCCGTAGGGTTGTCATTCTTGGCAACGCATGCCCATACGTGGTAGCAACGGTTCGTCCCTTTCATGAATATCCCCCCTTCCTTGCCGATACCATGAATCCTTCGAGTGTTCATCGGTCAAAGATTGTATCAGGGCGGATCGGCGGATGGGTAGGGGTAAAGAGGGGAGGATTCCGCAAATCCTTCACAGTTCTTATGTATTGTGAACCTTTCGACGGTGACGCTCATGCCTTAATTCCTGCAAAATAAGGGGTTACAGGCGCTCTTGCCCGAACGGAGGCGAAAGGGGTTAATAAACCTTGCGGAACCGGGATCTTGCCTGTGCCGGATCCTCGGTCAAGTCCTAAACTGTCTACATATCGTCGGTTAGGGCGGTCAAAAAATAAGTTCACATGTGACCTTGACAAACCGAGATTTGCACGTATCATAAGGTATGGGAACCTTTGTGTGAAAGCTATATCAAGGAGGGGATCATGTTCAAAGAATGGCCAGTTTCAACTGGGAGGTGGATGAAAGCAAGTACCTGACCGATCAGGAAGTCCGGATACTCAGACGAGTAACCAGCCGGTCAGCAGAGAGGGCCGCAGCCAGAGGCAACAAGGTAGCTGTCCGCGACTGGCTGATAATAGACATGGCTATGTCGACGGGGTTGAGGGTGAAGGAACTGGCAGACTTGAGATGCGGAGATCTCCTTGTGGAGAGGGGGACCTCCACTGTGTTTGTCCGGAACGGCAAAGGCGGGAAACCAGGCTGGGTCCGATTCGGTTCATCGCTTCGCGAACACATCCTTCAGTATCTCGGTTGGAAGAAATCGCAAGGGGAGCCTCTTGATTCAGAATCTCCATTCTTCATATCAAGCATCTCAGGTAAGCATCTCACCAGGCGTGCTCTTCAGATGGCATTCAAGAGATGCATGAAGCGCGCCGGCCTCAGAACCAACCTAGGCATCCACTCGTTGCGACACACCTATGCGGTCATGTTGTACCAGAAGAGCAAGTACAACCTTCGTCTAGTTCAGAGGCAGTTGAGGCACAGTTCCAGTTTCGTCACAGAGGTCTATGCCCATGTGGCTGGCCCCGATTTGGAGAGAGCTGTTGAGAGGTTGTTTGGGTAAAGATCATGAATGAGCATAAGAGAAGGTCTCGCCGCACATTGGTGTTGGCCGCTGGAATATGTATCCTTGCAATCAGTCTCGCTATAGCATTGATGCTCAGAAACACGGATACGACGAGACCAGATCTGCCAAGACACAGAGGCCCCCAACCCCAGCGGCCTGTTCGCGAGTATGAGCCAAGCGGGAGCCAACCGGACTTGTCTGAGGAATCCCGTGAAGACATTTCCAGGGGAACCCCTGTA
Source organism: uncultured Planctomycetota bacterium (assembly GCA_964389785.1). Lineage (GTDB taxonomy): Bacteria > Planctomycetota > CAYMFW01 > CAYMFW01 > CAYMFW01 > CAYMFW01. The sequence goes on along the minus strand of CAYMFW010000378.1, from coordinate 714 downwards.
CTCAAAGAAGAGGACGGGAATGCACCATCAATCCCAACCAACTTTGGCAGTGAGCAATATATTGATAGGGCCACTGCTGTAGCGTCTCTTGTCAAGTGGGCACAACGAGTGGAAACGAGAACCATTGTTCCTATAGATATACAGGATGTGACGGACTTAAATGGGAATGCGTGTGGATTAAACGTCATCTGCACAACCAAAGGTGATATTCCTGTGGACGTGAGGAAGATCATTGCGGAGAACACCGCGTTCGAGGATTCTAAGAGGAAAGGAATCGCTGGAGCATACGAGAATAATGAAGAAGCATTGCTCGGCAATGCAATAGCTGAAATCATGGCGAGGCGGAAGAGGATTATCGAGGAATATGGACTCGTCTCTTATCACTTGAGCTTGGATAAGAAATCTCCCCCTGTTCTTTCGTTCTGGCCAGGTCTGCCTTTCGAAACGGTGAGATACGAGCCAGCGCGCTCGCTAGCAGAAAGGGAGCTCGGTAAACCGATCGAGGATCACAAACTTGTCAAGTACACGTGTGCCAGTTCCCTTATCTGCTTCAAGGCAGCCGACGGAGATTCAATTGCGATTGATCCATTCAATATGAAGAGGGTTTCCCTTGATGTGTTGAGGAGGGTCGCTGAGCGAGCAGAGGACGATCGAGATGCAGATCGAGAAGCGAGGATCAAGGGGGCCATCGCTTCACGATCCTCGATTTTTTGC
>CAYMFW010000377.1:0-3608 GCA_964389785.1 uncultured Planctomycetota bacterium | reverse complement strand
CTGCGCAGGTCGTCGGCGCCTCGGATTGAGGGGTTCAGGTCCAGCGCCTTCGCTACGTGTCTAAGTCCTTCTTCCCTTCGGCCCAGGTGGAAGAAGAGGACCTTGCCCAACTCCTTGTGCGCGAGGTCGAGATCCGGTCGTATCTGAATCGCCCTCTCGAAGGCCGCAGTCGCCTCGCCGTATGACTCCGTCTCAAGGTACGCGACTCCGAGGTTGTAGTGATGCGCCGCCGTCTGCGGCTCGATCTCGACAGCCCTGCGGTACTCGCCCAGGGCATCCTTCACGTGCCCCGTCATTCTGAGGATGTTCCCCAGGTTGTTGTGTGCCTTTGCGAAACCGGGCGCTATCTCCACCGCCCTGCGGTACTTTCTGCCGGCCTCGTCGAGCCGCCCCATGTCTTCGTACGCCTTGCCGAGATTCAGAATCGAATTGATATCGTTCGGATACGCGGCCAGCATTCCCTTCAAGTCCTCCGCCCCGGACTCGGGATTGCCCGTCTTGATTCTTGCCAGCCCGGTATAGGCGAGGATCTCCTTTCTGTACGGGTTCCAGCGTTGCGCATCCGTTCCGAACCGCAGGACCTTCTCCCACTTGCCTCGCCTCTCGGCGGTCACCATCCGACGATAGAGCACGTCGGCCTTGAGAGCTCTGAACTGCGTGTACGCGATGACCACGAGGACTATCGGACAGATGAAGGAGGCGAGCCGCAAGACGCGGAGGGAAATCCTCACGGGCACCCCCGATCTTCCGGCACTGTCGCGCTCTCCGCTTGGCGACAGCGCGGCAAGTGTTCCCATGAGGGCTGCGAGAAGGAAAGGAGGCACCGCATTGTATAGAGGGAAGCTGAAGAACGCGTTCACCAGCAGGCCGGCGATTCCCACCGAAAGCGCTATGGTTAGGCTTCTGGATTCCGAATGTGATTCACTTCGAACGACATGAACGAAAGAAGAAAGGAACACGAATCCTATCCACGATGCCAGGATCGCCCCAACCAGGCCCAGTTCGGCAAGGATCTGCAGGAAATCGTTGTGCATGTTCCTGAACTTGTACTGTTCACCGAACACGGGATCGGCAACCACCCTTCTGTGAAAGAGGGGGTAGTGTATCCTGGCGTTTCCTGTTCCGACGCCCAGGATCGGCCTTTCCCGGACCATCGCGAGGACGTTCCTCCACATAGCAAGACGCACGCCGACGCTGGACTGGTATCTTCCCTCCGTGACGTCTTCGAGAGTAGCTTCCTCGCTGATCGCCTCTCGGACCGGCTGCCATATCATCTTCGAGTGGCTGAATATCTCCCCGAACCTCCATCGGAGACCGGAAGAGGTGAGGTTCACCATGACAACGAAGACGGCCAGGCAAACGAGCAATGACCATCCCCGGTTGCGGGAAGGACGGAAGGTGACATCGCCTCGGAGCCGATCCCGTGCCGCGACCGCCGTGAGAAAGACGGCCTCCATCCCCAGGGCAAGCCAACCGGCCTTGGTGAACGTGTAGAAGAGGAAGCCGCAGCATAAGGCGACAGCCGTGCCGAAGAACCAGATCTCGAAGCGCTTCTCGCCGACAAAGTAAAGCGTTACGCCAAGAGGAATCAGTGGCACAACGTATTGGACGGCAAGGTTCTTGTTGACGAAGGTTGCGGCGGGAGGGATCGCCTGGGGGAACCACTCGACCGCGAAGAGGTGCTGGCAAATGCCGACGGCGCAGACTATGAATCCGGAAACGAAGAGCGCCTTGCTCAGCTTCATCGCGTCCCTTGCGTTCTCGACGGAACCCGCCACGATGAAGAAGAAGACGGCGCAGGCTGTCCAGTGAAGGCTGCGAACGTCCACTTCGTAGCCGTTGTGCGCCCACAGTAGCGACGTCCAGGACCAGAGTACGAAGACGAGAATCGGCATGTGGAATCTCGTGCCCCGGACGCGGACCCGACCGGCGGCGGCCGAGCGGATGAACCACAGGGAAGCGGCAAGGAACGTTCCCGCTTGAATGAATGCCACCTGCGGTGCGTTCGCGTGCTCGTAGCATCGACGGGTGATGATGAACGGCGCCACGACCGCAACGAAGACCAACAGCGAGAAATACACTCGGCTCAATTTCAATCCCCTTAGGATTCTATCGAATTTCTTCGAGGTCCGACTCCCTGTGACTTGAGCACCGACCAGTTGCGTGTTCTCTGTTTCGTGTCGTCACCTGTGTGTTCGAGGTTAACATCGTTTCGACCCAAGTTCGAGCAAAGGAAGGAGATGGCTTCGTTGGAACGTGAGTAGTGTCATCATTTGAGGAAGACTTCCTGCCGGAGCTAGGACAATTGTCCTACGCCAGAATCAGACAAAAGACCTATATGAAAGCTCCGAGCTTTGGTGGTATCCTATTTCCTTCAGTGTCAGTGGAGAGAGGCTTGGTTATAGAACAGACCAAAAGGAGGGGCGCGTCTTCCGCGCCCTGTCTTGGGTCCGGGCTGTATTGGGTCCGGAGTGTATCCTCGGCGTGTGTGGAGCAGGAAACATGGTAGCGAAGCAAAGGTCCGGACGCAAAAAGAAGATCCTCATCGTCGACGACCATCCCATCCTGCGCGAGGGCGTCAAATGCTACTTGACCAGAGAAGAAGACCTGGCCGTTTGCGGTGAGGCCGAAGATGTCCCGACCGGCCTGGCTGCAGTAGAGAAGCTGAAGCCGGACGTTGTGCTCGTCGATATCTCGATGAAGGGCAGATGCGGCTTCGACCTGATAGATATCGTGAAGACGAGACATCCGAACCTTCCCACCCTTGTCTTTTCCATCCACGACGAGACCACCTACGCCCAGCGCGCCATCAATGCAGGGGCCGCCGGGTACGTTGAGAAGGGTGTGGCGCCTGCGATTATCATACAGGCGATCCGCACCGTTCTTGACGGCAGGATCTATCTGGGCCCGAAGATGTCGGATAAGATCCTCGGCGGACTTGCCAGAAGGGACACGAGAAATCCCGTGGACGTTCTCAGCACCCGCAGATTCGAGATCTTCGTGTTGATCAGTCGGGGGTACAAACCGAAGAGGATAGCAAGAGAACTGAAGATCAGCAGGAAGACCGTGGAAAGTCACCGCGCGGAGATTAAGAAGGCGCTGGGTGTTCGAACCGCCGAGGAGTTGAGTAGATATGCCGTGGCATGGGGAAAGAGCGAGACCGAGATGCAGGCGAGGGAAGCCCCGTGAGGCTCCTTCTCCTGGAGGACGATGAGGACTTCGGACGCTCCTTGGTTCTTCGCCTTGAAAGGAACGGTCTGGCGGTGGTCCTCGTGCCAAAAGCCGAGCAAGCGCTTTCGTTGCTTAAGAGTCAGCATTTCGACGCAATCGTTTCCGACATCAAAATGGCCGGCATAGACGGGATAGATTTCCTGTCCAGAGTCAGGAAGGTCCACGATCACATACCCGTCCTCATACTCACGGGATACGCGAGCTTGGAATCGGCTGTTGAGGCCGTAAAGCTCGATGTCTCCGACTATCTGCTGAAACCTCTCCTCGACATCAATGACCTGCTTGATCCCCTTCAGAAGGCCGTCCACGCACACAGGTTGAGATTGGAGAATGATAGGCTCACGAACGCGCTTGGCCAGAAGCTGGAAGAGCTTGAG
>CAYMFW010000376.1:0-3610 GCA_964389785.1 uncultured Planctomycetota bacterium | reverse complement strand
GAGTACGGCGGCTGGGATAACAACATTCGCCTTACCAACGGGGAGATCGAGGTCATCATCACGAAGGACGTCGGACCCCGCGTGATCCGCTGCGGCTTCGTGGGCGGAGAAAACGTATTCGCGGAGATACCGGACCAGATGGGCGGCTCCGGCGAGCTCGAATGGATGATTCGCGGAGGCCACCGGTTCTGGATCGCCCCGGAGGAGAATCCGAAGACGTACGAGCCGGACAACAAGCCGGTGGAGGCGGAGGAGGTCCCCGGCGGCGTGATGGTCGCCCAACAGAAGGGGAACCTGAGCGGGATACAGAAGACGCTCAAGGTGACGCTGGCGTCCAAGGCCAACGCGGTGAGGGTGATCCACACCATGGTCAACATGAACGATGAGCCGATCATCGCCGCGCCGTGGGGGCTCTCCGTGATGGCCCCCGGCGGCCTGGCGATAATACCGCTACCCAAGAAGATATCCCACGAGGCCCAGCTGACGCACAACCAGGAGTGGAGTATCTGGGGATACACCGACCTGCAGGACCCGCGCTGGGGCTTCGGCTCCAGGTACGTGTTCCTCAAGCAGGACCCGAACCTGGGACCCACCAAGATCGGCTTCCGGCACAGCGAGGGCTGGGCGGCGTACCTGCGGGAGGGGATCCTCTTCATCAAACACTTCGAGCACGTCCCGAGCGCCAAGTACCCGGACGGCGGATCGAACCTGGAGGTGTACGCGCAGGAAGAGTTCCTGGAGATGGAGTCACTCGGCCCGCTGATGAACCTCGGCCCCAAGGAGGGGGTCAAGCACGAGGAACGCTGGGTGCTCCACAAGGGCGTCCCCGACTGCGCCTCCGAGGAAGACGTCGACGCCCACGTCAAGTCACTTATCTAGCGCTTCGGCCACTTCGGCGGCACAGGCGTAGAGCTTCGCCGAGCGCGTCTGCCAGTCCGATCCCGCGAACCAGTCGTAGCCGAGCGGCCCGCCGGGCGACGACGAATGCACCTGGCCGTTCTCCCCCTTCTCATCGGCGAGGATGACGCATCGTATCCGCTCGTTCACCAGCTCCCGGCCCTTCTTCGCCAGCTCGTCTCCCAGCTTCGCGCGGAACGTTTCGTCCAGAAGTGCCTTCTCTATGAAGACACGCGCCTCGCACTCCTGGATGCCCTCCCGCCCCATCTCGAAACGGACGGAGGATATCGGCCCCTTCTCGCCGGCGGCGAGCCACGGCGGCGCGAGTGTGAGGCTTCCCCAGCAGGTGCCGCCGCTTCCGTACTTGGCGCCGCGCAGCGCAAAATCGTCGAGCGACTGCCGGCCCATGCCCCGCATGTTCCCGCTGATACCCTTCTCGAAGGCGGTACGCTCGAAGGAGGGAGGGAAGAACTTGGCGATGGAGTATCGCGGGAAGTATGCGATGATATCCCTGCTGTTCCAGCCGTTGAAGAGCTTCACTTCCGGATCAACCGCGTACCGGGCGCCGAATACCGTCGTGGAGTAGCCGACCGGCACACCGAAGAGCGCGCTCGTCCGTCCGTGCGCCATCGTGACCCACTTCGCGTCCGGCAGCAGCTTCTTCCACAGCTCCACCGTCACCCGCGGCGGCACGTAGTCGCCGGCAAGCCCGAGCATCAGGTTCTTCTCAAGGCCATACTTCTTCACGATCTCCATCATCCCCGCCGCCACCGGCGCCCAAAAGTCCTCGATCTCCGGGTCCGTGTACTTCGGGCCCATCATCTCTCTTATCTCACCCGTCGCAGGATCCAGCAGGCTCACCGGTATCTGCTGGGGCGTCTTGACGGTGAGCTGGCCGTACATGCCGGTGCCGATCTTGTAGGACGCCCGGGGCCCGAGCCGTTCCGTGTTCATGCCGATATGGTAGTCCCAGACCTGAAAGCACATCACCTGCGGCCTCAGCCCTGCCTTCACCGTGGTGTCGATGAAGCGCTCCGCGATGGAGAAATCGTGGAGGTAGCCGTCGTCCCGCCTCACCCAGCGCACCATCGTCTGCGTGTTGCCGTAGTTGGTGCGGGTGATGAGAGGGATGTAGAGCGTCTTGTTGCCCACCGTCTCCGCGATGCGGAGCGACGTCTCGATCATCCTCCAGTGCTCTTCCGACCAGAGCGGGAGGTTGTAGTAGAACGAGATGGACTCGGGCATGATCACGAAATCAGCCCAGGTATGGAAGTCCCTGGGCTGAGGAAGCCGGAATCCGTATACCTCGAGCGAGACAGGCACGCTGACGGGATCAGACTCTTCCGCGTTGATGGTAAGAACGCCTTCGTATTCGCCCGTCGGAGCGTCGCCCGGCACGCGCACGGAGAGCCATACCGGCTGAACGGCACCGCCTCGGGGGTGCTTCTTCCACACTGCTACCTCGACCGGAGACTCATCCTCGAGAGCCTCGAACCGTCCGACCGGGGTTGCCCTGCCGGGCCAGCGATGAGGCGCCTTCGGCGTCATCTCGGAGGTGACCGTCGGCCGGGGCCACTTGATGCCGATGCTCGCCGCCGTAATCGTGTCCCCGCTCCCCTTGTGCTTCAGATCGGACACTTCGGCGGCGAGGCCCCGTATCGGCTTGTCCGAGCCGAGGATCACCTGTCCGGTGAAGCTGCCGTTTCTCGTCCCGACGATACGGACCGGTTTCAGAGGCTCGTTCGGATCGCCGTAGTCGGTGACGTAGACGGACTCCAGCGTGTTCGCGTTCCAGGCATGCAAACCATTCGGACGACTCGTATTGGCGACGATGCCCATGCCCTCCGCGGCGAGCTCGAAGTCCATCAGGCCGACCGTGTTCCAGAACTTGCCGGTCCTGGAGTGCGCGCCCCGGCGGTTCAGCTTGAGCATCTCCGGCGGCATCGCGGTGCGGTGGACCTCGATCGCCAGCACGTTCACCCCCTTCCGCAGGTGCTCCACCGGAATATCTACATCTTCGGCGTTTCGGACGCGCAGGTCTATCAGCTCCTTCGGCGACACGTGCCACGCGTCGTGAAGTTTTCCGTCCTTCGTGCTCGCCTCGACGGGGTAGTCCTCGGCGAGGGTCAGCATATCTATTGCGCCTTCGCGCATGTACAGCCGCTTCACTTCCTTGCCGTTCAGATATATGACCATCCCGCCCCGGTAGCTCATCGTGAGCTTGAGCGACTTCACCTGCGCGGGGTCGGTCACCCGGAACTTTCCCCGCATGCACATGAGCGCGATCGTCGAGGGCTGCCACGTACCCCAGCGGTTGTTGTGCGGTCGGGACGTGCCGTACACCCCCCTGCCCCGCTCGCCCCAGTACGGCCCCGGGTCGCGCCACCAGCGGGAGTCGTCGAACTCCGGCTTCATCCAGTCCGCCGAAGGAAGCGGGGTCTTCGGCCCGTCCAGAGGCACTGTCGGACCCCGGCTGTACGAGTTGATCGCGTACCTGCCGTCCTCCTGCGGTTCCGCCTTCTCGGAGTTACCGAATGGCACCGGCCTCAGGGTCACGAACACACGCCAGTAGCTGTAGGTGTCGAGGATGACGGTACCGGACCGCGCCGGCTTTTCCTCGCCCGCAGCCGCGGGAATGGAGACAGCCAGAACGCACAAGGCTGATGCGACAAGCCTGAAAATCATGTTCAACTCCTCATGGTACCGGGACCTC
>CAYMFW010000375.1:0-3635 GCA_964389785.1 uncultured Planctomycetota bacterium | reverse complement strand
AGTATCCGTCCATCTTCAATGAAGATGTCGGTCGTGCCGTCCGTTGCGCCGGACGTCTCTCTTCTCCTTGAAATCCGATCCGATTCCCTTTAGCATTACCTGAAGCAGTGAGGCATCGCGCGGGAGGACCGGGGAAAATCGCATGCCAATGTTTTCTTCCAGGAAGATTCAGGATCTCGAGAAAGAGGTCGCGCGTCTGCGGAGGGAGCTGGCGGAGCTCCGCGCGCAGAAGAGCTCCCGTCGCAGCACCGGGATACGCTCGGTCACCGGAATCAAACAGCACATCGTGGAGATAACCCCCCAGCTCACCGTCAACTACGCGAACTCCGCGTTCGTCAAGTCGTGCGGGATCGCCAAGGACAAGATCCGCGGGATGAACATCGAGGACGTGGATCTGTTCCCGTGGGGACCCGGCTTGCTCGCCAAGATGTTCGACGACGTGGTCCGATCCAAGGAGAAGGTGGAGCTCGAGCGCACGTACCAGGATCAGACGAGCGGAACCAGCATGCATCTGATGCTGACCGGCACGCTTTCCAAGAAGGGCGTGCAGATAATCATCGACGACATCTCCGAGATACGGCACATCGAAGGCCAGTTCGAGCGGTTCGTCGGGACCGCCGTCTCCAAGAAGATGATCCAGCTCCAGAAGGATTTCTTCCAGACGGAGCGCCGGCGCCTGGCGATGCTGTTCGCGGACCTGCGGGGATTCACGAACGCGAGCGAGCGGATGGTGCCGGAGCAGGCGCAGGGGATGGTCAACGAGTTCCTCGGCCTGATGATCGATATCGCCGAGCAGCACGAAGCGACGATAGACAAGCTGGTCGGGGACCAGATCATGCTCTTCTTCGGCGCGCCGATAGAGCGGCCTGACAACACGATAGTGGCGCTGCGGACCGCGCTGCGCATGCGGGAGGAGCACGAGCGGCTGAAGGCGGAATGGACCGACCGCGGCATGCGGTCCCTGGGGGTCGGCATAGGGATCAGCACGGGCGACGTGGTGGTCGGAAACGTCGGGTCGGAGAAGCGCATGGACTACACAGTGATCGGTCATCACGTAAACGTCGCGGCCCGGCTATGCTCGGCGGCCCGGGAGGGACAGATACTGGTGTCGCAGAGCTGTTTCGACGACGCGGTGAACTGGAGCACGAACATCAAGGACGAGATGCTCTTCGTTCCGATCGGAACGATGGAGGCGAAGAACATGAGGAGACCGCTGGAGGTATACGAGCTGAGGGGACGCGACGAAGGCTTTCCCAGAAAATCCGACATGCACAAGACCGAGATACGGCTGAAGGGAGAAGTAGTGGCATGAAGGGAGTGCGCATACGAAGCAAGCTGATCGACGGGATGCTGAGACTGGTCACGGTGGAAGGCAGCCTGGACCTGAACGGCACGGATAGGCTGCGCAGCAGACTCTACGCGTACCAGGAGGGAGAGCGCACCCACGTCGTCCTGGACTTCAGCAAGGTGGACCTGCTGTCGAGCTCCTCGGCGTCGCTCCTCTACGAGTACCGGGCGTACATGGTCGAGCGCGGCCTCAAGGTCGGGATACTCACCCCGTCGCAGCCGGCCCGCATGGTGATCGACATGATAGGCGGCGACCGGGTGTTCCAGATTCGCGACAACCTGGCCGACCTGGTCTCGGTGCTGCGCATAAGGCCCCCCAAGAAGACCAGGCCCGCCCCCCAGGCGTAGAAGATCCGGGAACATACTACCCAACCTGATTTTCGTCCGCCGAATTCCATCTCATGCTATAATCCCGCCAATTCCATACCAGGAGAATTGATATGAACGAAACATCGCTCAGACTGGGGATCGCCGCCGCCGCGGTTACCGTGGTGATGGGATTCGCGTCCGCCCGGGCCGCGTCGCCCGCCCCTGCGTTGGAAATAGAGGTGGGCGATCCGGTGGTCGTCGCGCTCTCCAGGGCCGGTGAGAAACGCTGGGGATTCCACCAGTTCCCGTCGCTGGCGCGCATACCGGACGGCAGGATAGTGGCGACGTATTCGCACAACGAGGACGCGGTGGAGGCGTACGGCACGGAATGTCCGGCATTCCTCTCGAACGACGACGGAAAGACGTGGACCCGCATGGAGAAGGCGGACTTCCTGGGGATGAAGCCGCACCCGTCCGTCTGCGAGGTGGCGCCGGGAGAGTTCCTGTGCGTGCCGCCCGTCAGACCGTTCGACCTGAATGCCGCGAAGCTGGAGATGCCGGAGCCGGTCGTCAGCAACAAGGGCAACGGCGCGCTGTCGCTCCACCGCTTCGAGGAATCGCCGAAGGAGGTGCAGGACTATATACGGAACATCGACGCGTACCGCTGGGCGCCCGCGACGAAGGCGTGGAAGCCGGAGAAGATAAGGTACGACACGAAGGACCTGCTGATATGGAAGAGGGCGAAGGGGAAATGGGCCACCGGGTCCGAGGCGCACCTGGTGCCGCGCACCTGGTTCGAGCACCCGCCGGTGACGTTCAGGAACGAGCTGATCTACGCGGATTACCGGACGAAGTACCTGGGCAGGGCCGGCAAGGCGTCGGCCCGATGGAGCTCCGCGTGCATGGCTTCCGCCGACAGAGGGAAGACGTGGAAGCGCGTCGGCACGATCGCGGCCGGGACTGACAAGCGCCCGATGTGCGAGCCGATGATCGCCCCCACGTCGGACGGCCGGCTGGCGTGCGCCATCCGCACCGCGCCGGGGCCCCTGGTGATGACCTACAGCGGGGACCGGGGCAGGTCGTGGGAGCCGGTGATGCCGCTCGACATATTCGGCGTGTACCCCGCACAGTTTCTTCTCGAAGACGGGGTGCTGGTCGTCTCCTACGGCAGGCCCGGGGTGCACCTGCGGTTCTCGCCCGACGGGACCGGAAACGCGTGGACGGAGCCGACGACGCTCATTCCGGCCAAGGGGAAGTGGAACGAGCTGTCATGCGGATACACCAGCCTGCTCGCCGTCGGGAAGAACGAGTTCCTGATCGCGTACTCGGACTTCAGGTTCAGGAACGAGAAGGGCGCGCAGTGCAAGGCGATACTGGTCCGCCGGGTGAAGGTGACGAGAACAACGGAATGAACTTCCGGCGCCCCGAGGACCCCGGACATTCCGTGTGCGGGTACTGCGGCGCAAGGCTGGACCCGCAGTACTACTTCTGCACCCGATGCGCCACCCCCTACCAGGCCGAGAACAACGTGCTGCCCCGGGTGATGCCCAGAAGACTCGGCGAGGGAGAGCTTATCCGGCTGAAGGCCCCGATGGTCTGGCCGATGTTCTGGACGTACGCCGCGGTAATACTGGCCGGCGCCATAGTCGCCTACGTCCTGACGGGAAAGGGCGACAGCCCGGCCGGGTTCTTCTTCGCGTCGGGGCTCTTCGTCGTGACCACCGGCATCTTCGCGACGTCGCACTGGACGTCGCTCGCCGTTCAGCTGAAAGTAAGCGGGCTGAACCGCTGGGAGGCATGGGCGGGAATCGCGGCCGTCGCCCCGCTTCTCGCGATCAACTACGTCCAGCTGACGGTGCTGCGCGGCGCCGGCTTCGAGATGAGCAGGGTGACGGAGATGATATCGCAGAGCGGGTGGGAGGTGCGGCTGCTCTTATTCTGCGTGGTCCCTGCCGTGTCGGAAGAAATTGCCTTCAGGG
>CAYMFW010000374.1:0-3648 GCA_964389785.1 uncultured Planctomycetota bacterium | reverse complement strand
GCCTGACAGGGTCCGTCATGAAGATCTCTTCCTATACGCCGTTGTTCTCTCTCGCACGTTTCGACGAGTTCCTTTTCCATGCGTATCCGCTCCGTGATATCCCTGAGAACCAGAACGGAACCCAGAAATGCGCCGTTCAGGAACATGGGAGAGAGCCTGGCGGACCAGTGTTCGGTTGTCTGTCCGTTCCGGGAGGCATACTCGTACTGGGCCGACATGCCGTTCTTGTTCTTTTCCAACGCTTCTGCGAACAGTCTCCCCATGTGAACGGGCATCACCTCAGCATATGTTCTTCCAACGAGAGTATCGGATTCCGTACGGAGTCTGAATCCCCGCGGGGCGTGACAGCGTACGAATCGTGCAGCGGCGTCAAACACGAAGACCGGATCGTCCATCGCCGAGAGAATGCCCTCGAGTCTGTTCTCCGATTCCTCCAGGGCTCTCAGCTTATTCTGAAGGTCCTCCGACAGTTTCTGGTTCTCGATCTTGAGCCGGTAGCCGTGTACAGCCTTGGCAAGCGGTGCAAGCAGGGCATCTATGTCATGAAGCGGTTTCAAGAGATAATTCGAGACATTCAATTCGAGCGCATCAACGGCCGACTCCAAGCTCCCGTATGCCGTGAGTATCAAAACGGGCAGGTGATCGTACATGATTCTGATCCTGGCCAGGAGTTCCAGGCCGTCCATACCGTCCATCCTGATGTCCGAGATGACGGCATCGAACGGTATCCTCTCCAGCAAGGCCAGGGCGTCCTCTGCTCCTCTGGCGAGAATGATGTCAATCCCCCTCTTCTTGAGCCTGCCGAAGAGCGCGTCTCCAAAATCAGGATCATCCTCCACAAACAGCACCTTCACTTCCTCCTTGCGGAAGTCCATGTCATTGCCCTTCGCCAGCGGAAAGGGAAGATTTCCATCCCTCGGTCAGAGATGCGGATGCTGAAGCCGGCGGGCCGGCGGATGCATGCGTGTTGCCGTTCACGCGCATTTCGTTTTCCATTTTGGACCATGCGACTGCGATTATCTTCAATTCCGCGCACGTTCGTATGCCGAATGTCTCCTTCATCGCCGTGCGATGACTCTCGACGGTGCTTCTTTCGATATGGAGCCTTTCGGCAATGGCCTTGGTGCCGTACCCGCAGCCCATCAGCGAGAATATCTCGAGTTGGCGCGGGGAGAGAACATCCACCGGGTTGCAGGAGCCTTTTCCGCCGAGCTGTCCGAGCATCTTTTCGGCGATTTCTCGATTGAGATGGGTCCCTCCGCGCAGGACGGTGCGGATCGCTTCCACCAGAACGTCGGGATCTTCACCCTTCTCAACATATCCTGATGCCCCCATATCCAAAGCGCGATGGGCATAGATGGCGGCCCAATGAATGGAAAGAACGAGAGTAGGAAGGGACGGATGTCTCTTCTTCAGGTCTTCTATCAATTCGAGGCCGTTTCTCCCTCCCAGCGAGATATCCACCAGGACAACATCCGGTTTGAACTTCTCCACGGCGGCAAGAGCGGTCGGGACATCTTCGGCCTCACCGCAAACGGTCATATCCTCTTCGTCGCACAGATACCCCTTGATTCCGTTTCGTACCACGGGATGGTCGTCGACGATGAGGACCTTCTTCTTTCCCCGGGATCTTCTCCCTGCTTCCATATGGACTCCCTTCTCTTACCAGCCGGAAGCTCGCGAGTCGCCACGATAGTTCAAGTGGCCGTACGTCAGAGAAACACGAACTTATGCTGGGTCGCTTTCTCGTACAAGTCGCCCCTCCGATATCCCGAAAATGTGCCAGCATACCATCGAAAAGCCATGAGGTGCCATCGCACAAATATATGAAATGAGGGTAGCACAAATATGCCATGTCATTGCGGCAGACTGACATCATCTCCTGTTCCGACCAGATGTTGCGCACATCTGCCGGCAATTCCCCAGCTGTCATTCGCTCGCGTTCCTGAGGCCTTGCAGAACGTGATAGCGTTCCATATAGAATGCGGATTGCTTCTCATTATGCATGACATTGCGGTAGAAAACCGCCATATTCTTGTAGACCGTACAGTATCCCGGGTCCGCTTCCATGGCCTTGCGGTATGAGGCGAGTGCGTCTTCGGCCCTGCCCAGTTCCGCGTACACGTTCCCGAGGTTGTTGTGAACGGCGGGATTCCCGGGATCTTCGGCCGCGGCGGCGAGAAACTCCTTCAGCATCTTGTCCAAGTCGGCGGGCCGTCTCCGTTCGGTCGCTTCAGCAAGGGAGGCGATTTTTCTCCGGAGGGATTCATTCCCCGGTTCGAATTCCTCGAGTTGCCGATAGATAATGAGAGCTTCCTCCGTCTTGCCCTGATCTTCCAGGATACGCGCGAGATTCCTTCGACCGGTAAGATATGCCGGATACGACCGGGCAGCCATCCTGAAAAGGCGCTCGGCCTGGTCGACGAACCCCCAGGCAGCGCACGTTGCTCCGATATTGTTGAGCGCCTCCTTGCTGGACTCTCCGTATTCGGCGGCCAGCTTGTATTTCTCGAGGGCCTCCATCCTTCGTCCCTTCGCCGCAAGCGCCTCCCCCCACATAAGGTAGTAATTGCACAGGATCGACTCTCCCATCTCGTCGAGCGAGGTGGGGACGGTCATGTTTCTCAGTGTTCTTTCTCCGAAGATGTCGGGATGATCCTTCGGGGATTCCGATTCCTTTGGGAGGACCCGATATACCAATCCCCACGGAACGATCTTCCACGCGGACAATTCCTTTATGTCGCTCTTGGCCGTGAAGTATACCGGTCTCGTTCCCTTCCCGATGATTTCCGCCTGCGTCGCCTTCTTGTCCCGCGGATCGATCTCGGGATTCAGATCCTGGAGATATTCGCCCGCGGGACGGGAAAGCTGCCCCGTCACATCGGCCAGGATGACGTCCGTGCGGACGCCTTCGACGGCCTGCAGATATACCGAAGGAAAGGCATTGTAGTCCCCGGCGGCGAAGTAGACGGCATCTTTTTCCAGAGACTCGAGTATTGTCCGGTTGTAATCGTAGGCGAGGAAATAAGAAGACATGTCGTTCTTGTTCCAGTGGGACAGGAGAGGAAACAGCGGCGCCAGAAGGCACAGACCCAAGGCGGCCGTTCTCGGAGCGATACCGTTGATGAGGTCCTGGATCTTCGATATCCCTCCTGCGATCAAAACGGAGGCGCATGCATACGCCGGCAGGTAGTACTCCTCGACCCTCGTCATGTTCTCCGCCTCGAAGCTGAACCTCAATATGAGAATGAGAACGATCGTGTTGAACACAAAGACTCCGGCAAACAGGAGACGCTCCCTGCGTGCATTTTCGAAGTATCCCCAGCCCAGCAACGTACACGGCAGGAGAACATACGGCGTGAACTGCACCCAGAAGAGCCGGATGAAGTGTCCGGCGTAAAGCAGCTTGGTGGAGGGAGACACCTTCTCTCCCAATTCGAGCGCCCGGTACTGCACTCTCGTGACGTGTCGGTAGAAGTTCTCCCACGTGGACGGGTTTCCCCAGTTCATCGCGGGGTCGCGTGACGCCGCCAGGGGCAGATAGAGGTATATGATCTGGGTGAGTGCGACGATCGAGACGCACAAGGCCAGCACTTTCGTATTTCGGCGGATCTGAGGATCCTCCCTGATGACATAATAGACGACGGG
>CAYMFW010000373.1:2312-3685 GCA_964389785.1 uncultured Planctomycetota bacterium | reverse complement strand
TGTTCGATGTCCATTGGGTTCCACGGGAGGTCGAAGTTGAATAGTATGCGAGCTGTCTGCAGATTGATGCCTTCCCGTCCTGCAGCAGTGCATATAAGCACCTTCGGACCATCGGCTCTTCGAAACCTCCTCTCGGCCGCCAGCTTCGCGCCATGGTCTCCGCCGCGCAGTACTACGATGCCTTGGCCGGGGTAAGCAGAATCGATCTCTCTTTCCAATAGATCCACGGTAGCAAGGTAAGTGGCAAAGATGACCACCTTCTCATTTGGATTCTCATTCCACAGCGCGCCCAGCCCACGGACCAATTTCTCTATCTTTGTCTCCTGAACCGTGGGGAAAAACCTTAGCAGTTCCGCTATACGCAGCCGTTCTTCTGGCAACGAAAGGTCCACTGCTATAGTCGCTAGCTCCTCCCCTTTAGCCCCATACAATTCGGAGGTCTCAGATGAAGCGGCGAAGAGCAGGTCATCCTCGCTCAGTTTCTTCAGCAACCTTACCTTGTATTCAGCAAGAATACGATCCGCTTGGCCTCGCCCAACTGCATCGGTTCCCAATCCAGATTCTTCATGAATGAGTCTTCTGGCCTCATCCAACAGCACCGCATGGCTGTCAATATCAAGTGCCTGATCCCGCAGAATAGCCTCGTGTATTGTCAGCATGAGCGCCCGCCGCCGAAGCGTGCTGCGGACAGCGGCAAAACTCGATGCTGCTATCTTCTGGAAGATCGCCATAACAAATCCGAGCGCATGTCCTTGATTGCCTTGCTTCTTGGCCAGAGAGAAACCGTCTTGCAGGTACTCACGTAGCTTCCCATAGAATTCCGCCTCGGGTGGCGACATAGTAAACGACTCCGTGTGAACCCACCGGCGGGCGAACAACGGTGAACCATCGGCACGGCACGCATCTGCCTTTGTGCGCCGAAAAACAACTGCGTTGAGCCGGTACCGTTCACTGACCATCTCCGTAGGATTGTCAAACAGTGTTGCATTCAGGAGTTGCACGAGCATCCAGAAACGAAAGTGGTTTCCTTGGTGCGGTGTTGCTGATAGGAGTACTAGGTCTCGCGCGTGATCTCTCAGCGCCTCAGCCAGTCTGTAATTCTCTGTCTTGCGCACCCGGTTCCCTGTGCGATGTGCCGACAGGTGATGTGCCTCATCAAAGACTATCATGTCCCACGGAGGGGCTTCAAGCAACCGCCGAACCCGTGCCCGGCGTTTGAGCGTATCGATACTCGCTATCAATCGATCATGTTTAGCAAACGCGTTCGATTTTCTATCAGTAACGTCTCCCTCGCTTCCGAATACTTCAAAGTCCAGATTGAAGACCTCGTTGAGCTCTCGGTGCCAATTGTTTACAAGCCCTGCGGGGACAAT
>CAYMFW010000373.1:0-2302 GCA_964389785.1 uncultured Planctomycetota bacterium | reverse complement strand
CCAGCGCAGTCTCTATGGTCTTGCCGAGTCCCACTTCATCTGCAACAAGAAAACGACGCGGGGATGCGGTCGCAATCCTGTGGGTAAGCACCACTTGGTGAGGGAGAAGATCTATCCGAGCGGCAGTGAGCGCCGCTGCATTATCCATCAAAGGTAATGCGTGTGCTTCGTAATGCAGCCACGCCCGGCGCAGGCGGTCTTCCGAACCTTCGACTTGCGATACAACCCGGTCGATTCGAGAGACTGCCGGCCGAAGGGTATTCTGAAAGACCTGGCGTTCCCCCAAAGGGAAGAAGACACGCACGTACGCATTCGGCGCCGGGCCGATGACAACACCTTCACCAAAGGCTTCGTGTGTAACCCTCTGCCCGGGCTCAAATGTTAGCGTTGCCACTAGCTGATCCTGGGGAGATACAGGCCGGCCCATGCGCTTCCGTCGTAGTCTGTACTGTCATCATCTGTGTCCAGAATGCGTTCGACTTCGTTTTCCGCGCCGGACCACAGCAATCGTCCTATATGAAGCCCCTTACCGCTCTTGGAAGGCCCGTGCTTCCAGTAGTATTCTTCGCTCGCTCCTGCCATCGAGATGCGGTTTCGACCAGACGGTAGCCAGAAGATTAGAGCCGCTTGGCCTTCATACTCTTCCTGAAACGCTAGGACAGAATCTTTCAACTCTGTTTCCATCCATCGTTCAGCATCTACTTTCTCGAGCACATCAAGACACCCTTCCAATCCTGAAACTACAAGCGCATTGTGATCGGAGGAGGGAAGCTCTATTGGAAAAGCGTTGCTTAAAGCAAAGAACTGTCGCATGGAGACAACCTGAGATGGCTCTGCAACCTTGCCGAGCAAATCTACAGACCAGAGCAGAGAAAAGCCCCGACGCATCCAACTATTATCGAACCGGGTGCGGACCATCATTCATCCTCCTCTGAAAAGAAGAGTAGCCTCTGCTTCGATTCCGGTGTCTGGCGTCTTGCCTCCCACGTTCGGTACAGATGTGCCGCTATCGAAGCAGCGTTTCGAATCTCAGTCGTCGCCCCATGAGTCTTGTGCCACGTCAAGAGTGCCGAGAGTGCTGGATGCGGCTTGAAATTCGCGTTATTTAGCGTGTCATTGATATTGATCCCACTCCCCTCGAAACAAGCACCAATCAGGAAGGTTGCTTGATTGTAGTCGCTGCTCAGTCCCCTGCGATGTCTGCCTATCCATTCGCGAGCAAGGTCAATAGGCGGCGTGAGGTAGAATATCTTCTTCTTCTCGGTACACCATCCTCGATCCAAGAAATCCGACGGAGCGGTGCCGGTTCCCCGCAGGAACTTCTGCATCTGGTCGCGGGCCAGCTCAGCACTCCCGTCGAACAGACGCAAGAACATCCGAGTAAATGGTTCAGCGTTGTGTGGCGGTGGCTCCTTGATGCCACCCACCTCTTCGTCAAGAAGCTGGTTGATGCCAAGCAAACCCTCTTGAACGGTAACGACCGCGTCTTCGTCCTTGTAGATCTTCCCGTAGTGACGCGAGAAGTACTCCAGCGCCTTGCCGCGCCGGATTACCTGAAGATCGGCCTCGGGCAGGCCTTCTTTTTCGTGGTGCTCCAACAATTCCTGCAGACGCCGCACGTCCTGTAAGACTTGCCGCCGCATCTTGGCCCAGCTGATCCCTTTCGGCTCTTCCATACGCTTGCGGCAGACGTGAATGATGTCGTATTCGATCTTCTTGGAGCCGAACTCGCCCGTGCCTTTGGTCTCGTCGCTCCGAATCGGGTATGTAGCCTCCAAGTAGAACCCGGCATCGAAGAG
Organism: uncultured Planctomycetota bacterium; assembly: GCA_964389785.1. Taxonomy (GTDB): domain Bacteria; phylum Planctomycetota; class CAYMFW01; order CAYMFW01; family CAYMFW01; genus CAYMFW01. Next base: position 503 of record CAYMFW010000373.1, on the reverse strand, counting down.
GGATTCCAGTACTGCTACCCACGGTGCGTCCTCGCTGTGATGGAACGTGAATGCCAGGAGCCCGCCAGGCTTGAGAATGCGCCTGGCTTCCGCCCAGCAAGCGGTGAGCACCTTCTGGTAGAAGGCATCGGCGTTGTCTTTGCCCGTGTCCTCGTCCTTGCCGGGTTGGCGCGCACGATTAGCGACGGCTTCCAGCGTCTTGGGCGTGTACTCGCCCGTGAAATACTCCGGGTACTTGTCCTTCAGTACCAGCCGGAGCCAGACGTAGAAGAAATCCGCCAATTCGGAATAGTGTAGAAGGCCACCGAAGGGAGGATCGGTGACAACAAGGTCGTACGATTGGTCCCTTATGGTATTGATCTCAGTGGAGGATACGCTCTCAATAATTGAATCACCGTTGATAGGATCACCACAGACGGCTTTCTCGCTCTTCCCAGTTACAGCAGATTCCAATCTAGGAACTGCTTCGCTCAACCTTCCACAATGAACAAGGTCCCACGGAG
>CAYMFW010000372.1:0-3686 GCA_964389785.1 uncultured Planctomycetota bacterium | reverse complement strand
TCGAACTTGAAGTGCGGGGGGGCGCTCCGTACACACGCGTATGGAACGATGTGGTCCACAAGGAAACGGGCGAACCGGGATGCCTGATCCGGTTCCCGCAAGACTTTGACGAAAACAGCCACCACTCCTTCGAAATAGACGTTGAACATTACAATGTGCGCTGCATGTACTGGTACCCGATAGTCACGGCATGCGCCTCCGGGGATCCCGCGGATTTCGACACGTCCAGGCCTCCCATGCTGACCGGCCAGCTCGATTGTGAGCGGGCGGACAACACGCACGGGGAAAAGGACGGTATCACCTACGACGAACGCATCTACACGAACACCACCTTCGAGAACAGCGTCGAGCCCAAGCGACAGGATTACACTTGCCGTCAGCTCGTCCCGGACCCCCATGACACCACGCACACGTGGAAGCTGAAGTGGAAGAAGGACGGCGGCGACTGGCAGGATGACGGAACGATCACGTGCCAAGAGAACGTAGTGACAACCGCTACCGGTAGGAACCTAGCCCGAAGCGAAGCGGGGCATTATCTCTTCAAGGTTCAATTGGACGACGGCAGCGAAACAGGGCCGGAGTCGGATACGGTCGAGTTCAACGCGGCTAACGTGAAGATATTCAAGGTAGAGGCCGGAAACATAAGCGTTCAGGACGGTGAAGCGGATCACTCCGGAAGCATTCCCGCGAGGGATGATGCGGAACACTTGTTGGTTTGTCAGGATTCAGACGGCAGCGCCGCGGCAACGCTCAGCCTCACATGGGAAGCGGGTTATCTCGAAGGGGACAGTTTCTTGTGGGAAATCCAGACGAAGGACGGAGAGTCAGCGCTCAACTGGTCTCAGACCTCCGGAGATTTCTCGGACGAGGCAACCGTTGTGTGGCAGGAACCGGAAAGCGAGGACGAACCGAACCGTGAGTTCAGGATCCTCGCCGGGTTCAACTATGACAATGACGAAGATCAGGTTCTCAACATCTCGGAAGCCTGCAGGGTTGTGTATCTCACCATCCTGAAAGTCGACCTCGATATCGACAGCGACAACTCTATTTCCTTGGACGTTCCGGTCGCTGATCCGGAGAGAACGGCCGGGGAAGAAGCGATGGAAGACAACGAAGGCCAAGCAGGCTCGGAGGAGGAATTCCCCGGGAAACTGGTGGAAGCCTTGGTGCATGACTCGGACGAAGATGGCACCCCGGACCATTCGGATGCCGACACGCGTTCCCTGGAGAGCCTTGTGCCGATGGTGCTGCAGATACACGAACCCATTGATCTGGACACCGCCAGCGTGCGCTTCACGTTTGTCGAGTCCGGGAGAGGCGCAATACACCTTTGGACTGAGGACGGAACGCAACTGACCTCCGGCACATCTTACGGCTCTTCGGACCTGGGTAGTCCCTTCGAAGACCGCACCTGGCGCTTGCGTATTGAGGGAGTGGAGAGCAGCGCCGCGCTCGCGGACCAGCGTATAGTCGTCGCGGTTGACCCCGACGGGACCGGGGCCATGGGCTACGACGCACAAGACGCCGTGCGCGCCACTTTGTATGAAATGGACGTTGCATGGACCGACAAACGTCTCAACGACATCGACTACGCCGGCGTGCATGGTGGTGGAGCGGAAAACCCCCTTATTCCGGGATCGGATGAACCCGGAGACCCCGGCATGCCAAACGGGTTTGGCGGCCCGGAACTAGGAAGCGGCTTCGCCTATCTCCACGACCCGTTCAGCGTCAGGGATTTCCGGATGCAAGGCGACGGCACAGTATTTCTCACACTGGAGAGCAATCTTGTAGACTGGCAGCAGGACTACACACTGACTCCGACAACGGAAGATCCTGGGGTATTCTCCGACGAAGCGGACTCGGTGGCGGTATTCCCGTTCAATCCTCCAGAGAACGATCCCGAGAAAGAAGAGGTCTTGCAGATAGATATTGTGACAATGGCATTCGGCATGAGAAAAAGCCTGATTCTGCACGAGACCGGGGTAGACAGCGATACGTTCCAGAGCGATCATGTGGAAACGACCATAATAATGACCGCGTATCCGGACCCAACGGTAACCGATACAATAACGGCAAGCGTAACCAGCCGAATCAAGGGCCAGGTTGTGAACAACACCTTGACGGAGACGAAAGTGGATTCCTTAGTCTTCGAGAACACAGACGGCACCATCAGTATTGCCGTAACGCGCATAACGCCTTACGACGCGGAGAAAACGATGGATCTATCGGCGGTGGTAACCGTGCACGCACTAGCTATGGGGAGCACGGTCTTGGATGCGCAGGCGATGGCTCCGGGATCAAGCAGTTACGCAACCGACGCCGTCAGGACAAACGAGCAAGCGGAGCCTGGAACAGGCCCGGGTGCGACAAGCTATATATCAATGGGTGACACGTGGTATCCAATGCTGAAGATCAATAATGACCAGGCGGTGCTTTGGATCTATGACTACCTTCCGAAACAGGCGGAAGTGGGGTTTGCCCGGGAGAGTGGAGGGACGTGCACGGTCCTCCCGCTTGAGGATCTGCAGTGGAGCAAGAGCAAGAAGAAACTCAAGGATAGTTATGAGTACCATTGGATAACCATGAAGGAGGACCCGGGCGAGATAAAGATCGGAATCTGGTTCATAGATACCCAGTTCGGCACGACACCTCCAGCAAGTTACATCATTACGCTTCTGCATCATGCCCTTCCCGTGTTTGCAGCTGCCGGCGATACGTTCGTCACCTATGTGCCATATGGCGAGAATGAGACCATTTCCTCATCGGATGCAATAGTGAAGCCAAAGGACATGGTAACCGTTATCAAGGGTGATCTGATACTCCACATCGACCCTTCTGGCGCAGAACCGCTTGCGGAAGAAGAGGAAGATGCTCCTGGATTGTTTCTTCTCTGCAACGCGGATGACGACAACCTCAATGGAAGTATGGACTTCACAGAGAATCCTGCAGTTGCGGACCCTGACATAGCAGGCTCGCGCGACGATGATGATCTTCGCAAATTGGCAATCAGCCTCGAACCGGGGCTGCCGCCAGGAGCACAGGTGATCTTGCGCCGGCGCGGCACTGCAGCTGACGTGTGGATGTGGAAGAGCGCGACCAAGCAGGAAGATTCGCCTACTCCCTTTTATGGCGGCGAGCGGGACTTGGAGATGGCTTCTTCAACAGAGTTCTACTGGCTAGAAGGGCGATCATCCGAAGCGTTCGTGCTCTTCGACCTGCTCCTTCGGTGGGATTCCGGCGACGACACACTATTGGATACGGTAAGGGTTAACCTGTGCGAGTTCAATTTCGTTGTCCCACCCATCAAGTATGCAGGAGTTACGGATGATCTGATGGCTCCGCCGTATCTGTCCGTTCAGAGTGGCGCTACGAGAACAGAGATAAGCTACACGATTCAGTCCGGCAAACCCAACCCGCCCTTCGAATTCAACATAACCCCCGCGAGTCTGGTTTCAGTTGACCCTTCACCACCGGAAGGCACTGAGGGCGAACTCTCCATAGGGGGAAGCTCAACGACGGGCGAGGGGAGTGTCGTCGCGGCGCTCTACGGGAAGGGGACAGCGGACGTTCTTGGTGTTGCCGTGTATGCGCCAGTCACACTCGACGTGGCTCTACATGCTGTGACGGTCGAGGGGGCGGACCCTCTTGGATACGTTCCGTCAGAAAATGCTCTCACGTACAGATTA
>CAYMFW010000371.1:0-3687 GCA_964389785.1 uncultured Planctomycetota bacterium | reverse complement strand
TGGCAGGGGGGAACCAGCTCCTGTAGGGGCCTAAGAAGCACGCATTCACCCCGGCACCTCAGGGGCTGCGGCTGCGCTGCTCGCTTCGCCTCCACCCCTTCGCCTAAGTGCCTCCCCTCTGGTGCTTCTTGCGGCTCTCTCGGCTGCGCCTCGGAGGTGGGGCCCCATTCCCCACCTCCGGAGCTTGGGGCGAAGAGATATGAATACCCACCACCCGCCCGGGAAGGCGATGTGGTAAAATTGCAGATGAAGCAAACGGGTTTTTTACACACAATAACTGAGGTGGGGTATATGGATTTATCAAAAGTAGAACTCGGAGCGCCTGCCGCAGAGCGTGATATGGAACTCGGCCTCGCTGAATACTTCGTTGAAACGGAAGCATTCCACCGTGTTGCCAGTAGCAAGAAGACAATTATCCTTGGAAACAGGGGATCGGGAAAGAGCGCCATATTCAAAGTTCTCGCTAACCGCCAGCGTGGATCAGGGCATGCCGTTCTCGAGCTGAGCCCAGAGGATTATTCCTACGAAATGCTATCACGAAGCATGCATGCAGAATCAGAGGGCTCTTGGGCGAAATACGGAGCTTATTCTGCTGCATGGAAATATCTCATCTACGTTCTTATCATGAAAGAGCTAACGAGACGCGGCTCAAAGATCAAAACGGGAACCGCAAGCAAGATATACAAGTATTTGCGAGACTCCCATGCCAACATCGAGAAGAATCCAATCGCCGTCTTGATTTCGTATCTAAAGAGAATCGAAGGATTCAAGCTCGGAACCTATGAAGCAAGTCTCAGAACCACCGAGCTATCGAAACTCTATAAGCTCGAAGAGATCGAACTATTAATGCCCGCACTCAAGGATCTCTGTTCGCGAACGAAGATATCGGTTTTCGTCGATGAGCTTGACCGCGGGTGGGACTCGTCCGAAGATGCGAGAGCATTTGTCGCTGGACTTTTTCAAGCGTGCGTTTCTATCAATCAAAGCGTCCCGAACATCACCGTTTATGTCTCTTTGCGACGGGAACTTTACGATAGCATTCCCGCCCTGTACGACGATGCCCAGAAATACCGCGATATTATTGAGACTATCCAATGGGACGAAGAATCGCTTCTGGCTCTCATTGCGGAGAGAATTCGCCACCGGCTACCCGAACTCAAAAAGGCCAGCGGAAAGGATTGCTGGAATATTATCTTTGCCGAGACCCTGCAATATAGACAATCAAAATCCTTCAACTACCTTATAGATCGCACGCTATATAGACCACGCGAGATCATTCAATTCTGTTCAGACGCACTCAGCGAGGCAAAAAAAGATGTCGCTTTCCCGATTGATTATTCCATCATCAGCAAAGCAGAACTCGCCTATTCAGAAGATCGGACCCAAGACATTGCTGCAGAATATCGCTTCCAATATCCTGGACTGCTCAGCGTCTTTGAAGTGTTCAGAGGAAGAACCTATACCTTTGATCGAGAAGATCTCGAACTTATCTGCCTTGGTATAACGACGGAGGAATACCGCATTGACGATTCCGCAAAGAAATGGATCTCAAACCAAGATCACGAGCTGCTGATCCAAACCCTGTGGACCGTGGGATTCCTGCGAGCACAAGCCGTGGGTGGTATCAAGGCTCTGAGACGAAGTGGAAGCTCCTATTTGGGCCCCCACCAGGTGAGCAACTTGAACTTGCGGAATCTTGTCCGCTTTCACGTCCATCCGATGTTCCGAGCTTACCTTGGCATGAAAGAATTAAGAGATCGTACTTCTTGAGGAATATATGCGGCCACCGGCCGCGACCTTGTCATGGGGAGCCCCTTTGGGGCGGACGGGAACCAGCCTACGAATCAGCGAAAATCTTGGAGGGGTAAACGACGAGCCTTTGCAAGGCAACGTAACATTCGTTACGTTGAGCGCCGCGAGGGGAGTGGGCGCCGGCGCGGCGGTTGCCTACCGCAACCGCCGTGATCGGAAGCCCACCACGTCGGATAGCACCGGTGCTATCGGATGCTGCCGAGCGGCGCGGACTTGCAATGGCGGTCGTGTCATTGTCGGCTCTCGTCTGCAGGGTGGGCGGGGAGTGCTCGATACCTTCGTGTCTCTCAATACTACTCAATGACCCCATTGTGCCTTTCTTCCTGCCAGTTGATCTTGACTGATTTGATAAGTCCCGCAGAAGGATCGGGAGAAAGGGTCTTTGCTATTCGCAGAAGATCCTCCTTCTTCACAGTATACGGGGGCCCAACAAAGAGGACTGCCTCTGCCGCCCAATATCGATGAGATTCCTTCTCGCTGTTGAGAAACTCATCGACGACCTTCTGAAATACGGGCTTATTCCTAGTAGCATAAAAAGTGAGAGTGGTTAGGCATCTCGAGCTTGCATTGTAGAGATCTTTCTGCCGATGTTCATCAGGAGGAATCCAGTACTTGCCGTCTGGCGCAAGTTCTGAAATAGTAGCTAACGACAATGCTATCCGTGAGGCCACAACAATATCGTCAACCTGGTCTCGAATAGCTGGGCCACAACCCAAGAAAAGCACCATTGCACCAAGAAAGGGAATCGGCCACCATCGCCTACCATGCATGTTCTTCACCAGTCGCACTAGCGCTTGGGCTTGTATTTTTCCGGAACTGGTCCCAGGTATTCCTCGCCTTCCTTGGAACCTTGATACCAGAAAAGTGAATAGTAGACCTTGCCATTCTTCTGACAAACCAGCTGCGTTACAAACCGCTCTGTACCTCCAGGCGCGTCCGATATTGTCGTCTGGGGCTGCGGATCTCTGCTGAAATCTATCAAATCTTGCCGGTCTATCTTTCCATCACCATTGACATCCCAGAGCTTAAACGGAGCGCCGTACCAAGGGTTACCTGTCCACCGTCCCTCTTCCGGTCTGTCTTCCTCCCCAGGTTGGTCTGGCTTCGTGGGATCGCTTTGTTCTCCACGCCCCATCCCCCCTGTCATATGTATGTAGAAAGCGGCATTGTCAAACCACCATACCCAAACCTGATTCTTGTTCTCGTCTGTCTCAGATCTCCCAGCATGTTGAATCCACCCGAATGCATTCATAGGACAGCAATCGCAGTCTTTCTTTGCACCCTCTGCATCAAAGCGAAATTGCCAGACGTCATCACCGTCCTTAACTTCGGTTTTGTCAACGATGACTCTTCCGCATAACCGCCCCTCAGCATCCTTTATTTCGGCCCTTCGGATCTCTTTCAGTCCCAACGGGTCGAGGAGCAAGAGAGGATTGTTCAGTACATATCGATACAGACTCAATCCGCCAACGTAGCCGATTGGATCTCGCGTCACAAAGCGGCCTAGTTCGGGCGAGTAGTACCGCTGGCGTGAGTACATCAAATCACTTTCCGGATCGCTCCTTCTCCCCGTGAAGGTGTAATAGTTTCCTGAGAGGCTGCCGACCGTTTCATCCCCGTCCCACCAGTCGGAATCCCCGCCGTCGTCTGTATAAACGGTCGTCTCCCCGTACGGGGTATAGCTGTACGTCTCGATGATATTCCCGGACGTATCCAGCAGAGCGACCACGTTGTACAGGTTGTTCGTGGTGTAGTAGAACTTCTCCTCTGAGTCCAGGAAGTCCCCATCATCGTTAGTATCGGCTCTGCCGAATATGGGTTCATCTATGTAAACGAACCCATAGTGAACTTCAGAAGTGATTGCGGAAGTGCGGC
>CAYMFW010000370.1:0-3690 GCA_964389785.1 uncultured Planctomycetota bacterium | reverse complement strand
TCCCACTCGATGCACTGAAACTGCCTCCGGGAAGTTGCTGGATGTTCACGGCTTATGACTTTCACCTTTTCCCGACGACACGTTTTTTGGGGTGTCATACGATCACTCCACTGGCCTCTTTTTTATGCTATACGCATGCATACTCTCAGGCAAAAGAATGTTCGTCGCCTTTCATCCAGATACCCAGGCTCGGCTATCATTTCCTTTCGGTTTTTCCAGTCTTCGTCGCGCCTGTCTTCTTTCCTGGCCGAGAGGCCAATTTCTTTCTTGCCCCGGCTATTTGCCGGTGGATGTATTTCACATCCCACACATTCAAAGCCGCATGGTCAAAAGACACCGCCACATTCCCTTCTCGCGAGAAATGAAGAGGGGCTTCGACGGTCCACAATAGGTCGCCAGATTCAACATCCCGGACTTCAGTCCCCCCTGGGTGCCACAACATGATAGCAGTCTCATCAGGGAGCAGTCCAATAAGAATCAACTCCTGACGTCGCTTGGCATGAAGCGGAACCTTCTTGGTCGTGCCCGTCACGAGGTCCACGAGCTGCATAATATTGTTGGAATCAATCGAAACGAATCTCCCCTTCCTTGATGCGAACGTCATGCCGGTAATAGCTTTCAGCGGCTCCAGGTTGGAGACCGGCTTGGTATGTCTCACGTCCCAAAACCTCACTTCTTTGTCAGCGTCTCTGGAGGCCATCAGTGAACCATCCTGTGAAAGTACTACTTCACAGATGTTCTTCTCGTGGCCGACAAAGCTGGTGCCTTCCTGACAAGCATTGGCATCAAAAAGGGAAATCTTGTTTCCCTGTGCCAGCGCAAGGAGATTTGCCTCCTGCGAAAAAGCTACACCGCCACAAGGATACTCCAAGACCTTGGCATATACCTTCTGCCACTTGTCGTCTCGCAAATGGAATATCACCATGCCTCTGTATCCTGCCATGACGAGAGTATTCCCATCACATGAAAACCGGAGCACTTTGGGGGAATGCGATTCTGTTGCCTCTGCCAGCACAAGCTGCTCTGCCTTGAGATCCCACAGAGAAACGGTCCCATTGGCGTCTGCGCACGCTAGAAGATGATTCTTCGGCGAAGAAGCAAGATTCACTATCCTCGTTGTATATCCCTCAATCTTAAACGTTTCCCTGCCACTGGGGATATCCCAAATGGATATGCCCCCCTCAGTGTCACCGGATATCAAGACATCGTTGTTGCGGGCATACTCAACAGTATTGATTCTGTCTCTGTTCCCGGGAAGATTCACGATGGGTTTCCAGTCAACCGTGTTCCATAATTGGATTCGGGCGGAGGACGGAGCGCTGGCTGCAACTGTACGGTGCTTTGAAGAAACGGCCATGCACTTGACCCCGCCTCGACTTAAGGTGCTGGACAGAAGACGGCAATTGTTTGTATCCCACATGCACACATTGCCCGTCTTATCCCCGGAGAACAGCTCATTGCCGTCAGACGAATACGCCAGGTATACAATATCCGCGGCGTCTGGCTGCCCGAATCTGCTGGTCACCTCGCCTGAAGATATCCTCCATAGGTATATCTCCCTGTTGGCCGTGGCAAAGACATCTCTATCAGAAGGTGAAAAGCTGATGGCCATTGGACCCACTGGCGCACCTTGCCAATCGCCTTCTATGGTCGAATTAGATTGCCAAGACCAGATCCTGACCACACCAGAGAACAGCGACCTAGCCTTCTGCCAGTACTGCGCCGACCACCCCCACCGCGCATAGGTAGACTGGCAGTACTGCGGCTCATAAAACACAGCCACCACCAGACTGCTCTTGCGGGGACAGGTGACAAGCGACCTCCAGCTTCGCTCGATTTGCTCCGTTCTCAGAACAGCGTACGCTTCGGAAACATATGCTTTCGTAACAACGTTATTTTCTCCTTGGCTCGGCAGTGGGGAGCCCAACGAAACCCTCTTTCCTTTACGGATGTCGATACGCTTCACATTTCCCTGTTTCGGCACACCGCAGAACAGCGCTTTGTCATCCGGGGAGAAGCACAGAGAGTCAGCACCGCTTTCATCCAGGACAAAGCTCCGAATCTCTCTTCCTGCAGGTACGGTCAATAGACTAATGCGATTGGGGCGAGTGCTTTGCAGAACGGCTAGAACGTTGCCATTTGATGAAAACGCAATATGACAGGGAGAGCTCCCTTCAGGCAGATTGATGGAAGAGACTCTCGCCCCTGTACGAAGGTCCCAGAAGATGACTTCGTCTGTCCCCGCACCCAAGGTGGCAAGAGACTCGCCGTCAGGGGCAATCTCCATAGACTGAACGGCAGTCCCGTGAGAAAGGTCGTTCGTACCCAATCGACCAACCACGCCGGGCGCTGGATCCTTCAGCGGTCCTGATGACTTATTGAGCTTGATGATGCAGAACGACGCATTCTTGCCGTTCATCGTAGCCTTTGATGGCGACGGATCAGCGAATGCGAGGTTGACACCGGCCAACATGGCCGTCATGTTGGCCAAAGTCAGCCACCGTGCAGCAGAGACGCCGCGTCTTCGAGAATACAGCACCTTTATCACGCTTGTCGGAAGCTACTTGATTGTGCAAACCGGGCTATTCGGTGGATCAATCGTTCTACCATACTGCTGGTTCTTTTCTTTCCATATCTTCTTTTGCTCGTACTGACAGCTTATTGATGCCGTCTTGATGAGCCGCTTACCTTCTGGAAGGGTATCGCAGTAGATATTGAGCGTTACTCCGCCTAAGCTCGCGTTGTATTTGAGTCCGGTGTATTCACGCGCGATGTTCTTTCCTGGCACAAGTATGTCTACACCGATCTCTTCGCTGAATCTTGGATACCCCTCTCCTCCAGCATCTTCTGCGGCATTGACACGCTCTCCGCAATCAGGAGTGGCCTTGCCTAGGTCTTTCAGCGGCTTCCAGTCTCCGTCACCTGTTCTGTACGATCCACCAGTCTTTCCTTCCGGTTCCTGCCAGTCGAACCTTACATTCTTGATAACGAATGGGGCATCCTCTCCCACTCCCGTATCACTCTTGGAATCGATCTTCTTCCCGCCACACGTCGAAGGCTTGAGGATGAATCTGACAGAAACACCAATTCTGTATCGGTCGTCTTTTTCATGCCAATGCACGCTATAGTTCTTCACGCTGAGAGACCATTCCTTGCAGCAGTTGCAGTCGATTTTCTCTACGGTCTGCGATTGCGCTTGTGGGACGGCCCCCGATGCGAGTCCAGAAGAATCTAGCTGCCCCCAACTCACGAAATGCGCCGCGTAGAGATTCTCTCCATCGATGTATTCCGCTGGATCCCTCCCCACAAACCTCCCCAACTTCGGCGAGTAATACCGATTCCGGAAATACATCAGCTCGGATTCGGGATCGGATCTGCGACCGGTGAACGTCACATGCTGGATATCGCTGTAGGAGCTCGTCACGTCGTCTGACGTGAACCACGTGGAGTCCACGCCGGCGCTGGTGTAGACGGTGACAGCCCCGTACGGCAGATACTCGTACCGCTCTATCACCGCACCGGAAGTATCAACAAGAGCTGCGACTGAGTAAAGGTTATTGGTGGTGTAATAGAATTGCTCTTCGGAATCGGTGAAATCTCCGTCAGGACCGAGCGTGGAGCCGTCCCAGAAGTCGGAGCGGCCGTGAACAACCTCGTCGATGTACGCGCCCCCGTAGACGTAGTCGCGAA
>CAYMFW010000369.1:0-3695 GCA_964389785.1 uncultured Planctomycetota bacterium | reverse complement strand
CGTCCGGTAGCGTCGCCGTATGCCGGGCTCCGGGCCCGGCCCACACCGGAGAGTGTAGCGGCGGGATGGGGGAGGTGACACGGGGGGAGAAGCGCGCGACAGGGAACGGACCCCCCTTCGCTCATTCTCGCCGCCGGTCAATCGAATGGGGAGGCTCCGAGGCGAGCTCCGGCCGTCACAAGGAAAGGAACCTGACGGCCGAATCTCGAATCCGCTCAGAGGACTTCCGTTCCCTGTCTCCGCGGGGTCCAGTGTGGCTCTGGAATGCCGCCAACCCCGCCGGGAGGGGAGGGGGCAGGAGGGCGAAATGACTCGGAAAGAGGGCTTGACACGGGCACATTCTAGCCGTATATTATGTTTAGAACGAACTGAACGAACGAAACGGAGGGGGAGCAGATGGGGAATAACTCACTCGACAAGGCCAAGGCGGCGTTCGTGGACCGCATGGGCCAGCTGGCGTCCGAGCTGGGGCTGAGCGGCTCGGTGGGCAGCATCTACGCACTTCTGTACATGTCAACCGACCCGATGTCGCTCGACCGGATCACGGAGGCGTGCGCCATGAGCAAAGGCAACGCGAGCACGAATCTCCGGGAGCTGGAGAGGTGGGGGGCGGTGAGAAGGGTCCCCGTTCGAGGGGACCGGAAGTCATACTATGAGGCGAACCTGGATATCGTGGGGATCGTGAGGGCGAGACTGAAGGAGGGCCTGGAGAGAAGAATGGAGGAAGCCAACCGGGCGCTCGAGGTCATCGAGAACGCGGTCGAGGACGCGAATTCCAGGAAGGGAAAGGACGGGTCCGTGCGCGTGATGAAGCAGCGGCTTGCGAAGGTGCGCGAAACGGAAATGGCCGTCCGTACACTGCTCGGCACGTTTCTGTGAGAGCAGTTCTGAGATAGTCCTGCGCCTGCGCCCCCCGGAAGGGGCGCAGGCGGGGGACGGCCGGGGCAACACGAAGGTCCCGGCGGATGGTAAGGGCTATGGGCCTCCGACACTTGCGTCGAGAACGCGACGACAGGTGAGGGGGCCGGAGGCCGGAAATGGGGAATTTGCATGGATAGAGTCAACCTGCCGGACAGCTACGATTATGTCGGCGTCTATGTGACGAATAGGTGCCATCTGAGGTGTGACTACTGCATAACGTCTCAGCGCGGGTCAGGTTTCAGTCACCGGGAGACTGAGCTGTTGACCGCGAAGCAATGGATCGAAGGTCTGAATAGGCTCGTGCTTCCCCCCGATATGCCGATCACCCTGCAGGGAGGTGAGCCGTTTCTGTACGACGGGATATGGGAGGTGCTGGAGGGTGTCACGCACAAGATGGACATACTGACCGCGCTGCCGCCTTTCCTGAACGCAGAACACTTTCGACGGCTGAAGACGCTGGAGTGGAACAGGAGGACCGCACCCTATCCGACGATAAGGGTCTCCTGGCACAAGGGGCAGCACGACTGCGCGGAGCTGGTGGAAAGGATAGCAGAGATGCAGTCGGTCGTGAGTATAGGGCTCTATTGTCTTGAACATCCCGCGTTGACGGAAGAAGAACTGCTTTCCGTAGAGGAGCTGGGTAGGAGATTCGGTGTGGAAGTGAGGCGCAAGGAGTTCCTGGGGGACTACCGGGGAAGCTCTTACGGAAGTCTGAAGTACAGGGATGCGTGCGGGGGGGTGAGGAGAGGCGTTAGTGTGCAGTGTAGGAACACGGTCGTACCCATTGCGCCCAACGGAGACATTTTCCGCTGCCATTCCGATCTCTATTTCGGAAGGGTCGCGTTGAAAATCGGGAATCTTCTGGATGAAGGACTGAGAATCGAAGAGGGGTACCGGTGGTGCGAAAACTACGGAACGTGCAGTGAGTGCGACGTGAAGATCAAGACCAACAGATATCAAGTGCACGGCTACACGTCCGTGGATATCAGGTTTGCGGAAGGAGGCGGAGAGACCGGTCATGAGTAGAAGGAACAAGGTGTTGATCATCAAGGTCGGGCATTCAGAAACTCTGGATCCGGAGATCAGCAGCGTGACCAGCTACGGAGACGTCCTTCGCACGACAGTGCTTCTTCACCTTTTCAAGAACGATCACGTGACGTGGCTGGTTGATGAATGGGCCTATCCGATACTGAGGGGCAATGGGTATATCGACAGGATACTGATCTTCGGTCTTGACACCGTGCTTCAGCTGCAGGCCGAGCATTTCGATACGGTCATCAATCTCGAGAAAGTTCCCGGCATCTGTGCGTTGACGGATTCCATCAAGGCGTGGCGTCGCTACGGCTTTCGATTTGACGAGAGAAGCGGCTGTGCTGATGCTTACGATGGAACGCAGGAGATCCTCGAGGTGTGTCTGAACATCGAGAAGAAGAGGAGATACGCCTCCTTCTGGCAGGAGGGGCTGTACGAAATGGTCAATGCCCGGTGGGATGGGGAGGAATACGTTCTGGGCTACAAGTCGAAGGCCGAGGCAACGTTCGATATCGGATTCAATCATCAGGTCGGGAATAAGTGGTCATCCAAGGCCTGGCCCATGGAGCACTGGAAGAAGCTCGAGAAACTGATCGGTGACAGGTACGCCATCTCCTGGCAGCAGGGACTCGAGAACATGGAAGAGTACTTCGATTGGGTTCGCTCGTGTCGAGCCATCATCACCAATGATTCCTTCGGGCTTCATCTCGCGCTGGCAATGAAGCGTTACGTTGTCGGGCTCTTTGGCCCCACGAATCCGAGGGAGATATTCCTCTACGGCCGCGGCAGTGTCTTGACTCCGACGGATCCGGATTGTGATGAGATTCCCTGTTGTGCGCCGAGTTGTGGGAAGGAGAAGCCGTGCATGGCGAACATCCGTCCGGAGGACGTGAGCAGGGAGATTGACAGGGTTTTCCAGGAGGGATTGGTGAGGCAGACATGCAAGAGCTGAAAAATGTGCTCGTGACAGGCGGCGCCGGGTATGTGGGTGCGGTACTGGTGCCGAAGCTCCTGGCGGCGGGGCATCGCGTGAGGGTTCTTGATCTCTATATCTACGGGAGGGACGTACTCGACGGCGTGCGAGGAAATCCCAACCTGGAGGAGGTCAGGGGGGATATTCGCGATGTCGAGGTAGTGAGGAAGGCGTGTTCAGGTTGTGACGCGGTCATTCACCTCGCCTGCATTTCGAATGACCCGAGCTTCGAACTAGACCCTGCGCTGGGCAAGTCCATCAACTTCGACGCATTCCTGCCGCTGGTCCTTGCGTCGAAGGAGTGTGGGGTGAAGAGATTTGTATACGCGTCGAGTTCCAGCGTATATGGCGTCAAGGATGTTCCCGATGTGACCGAGGATCTTCCGCTGGAGCCTCTCACGGACTACTCGAGGTACAAGGCGGATTGTGAGGGTGTCCTTCTGGGTGAGGCGAGGGATGAACTGGTCGTCAGCATAATCAGGCCGGCCACGATCTGCGGATACTCGCCGAGATTGCGGCTGGATCTCACGGTGAACATACTCACCAATCACGCCGTCAACAAGGGGGAGATAACCGTATTCGGGGGAGAGCAGACACGTCCGAATATTCATATGGAGGACATCACCAGGCTCTACATCGAACTTCTTCAGATGCCGGCGGAGAAGATACACTCGAAGATATTCAATGCGGGGTATCAGAACTATAAGGTGAAGGAAATCGCCGAGATCGTGCGAGAACGGATTGGCGGAAACATTCCGGTGAGGACTGT
>CAYMFW010000368.1:0-3703 GCA_964389785.1 uncultured Planctomycetota bacterium | reverse complement strand
TGACGGGCATTCGCAAAGAGTATGAGTTTGCGGTTCGGTACGTGTCCGTTCCGGTGACGAGGCGAGGTATTTCTCAGTTCCTGTACGAATTGCTCCTGTACCGTCGGCTTCGCAGGGAGATCTCGCTCAGACGTCCGGACGTGATATACAGCCGCCAGAGCTACATAACCCTGGCGGCGCCCCGCGCTGCTTGCGTGAAACACATTCCTCTGGTTACCGAGGTAAACGGGATTCTGTCGGACGATCTGGAGAAGCGGCGCGTGGGGATGGCGAGGAAGTGGGTGAATCGGTGCTGTGAGAAGTACGCATATCGCAGGAGCAGCCTCATTATATCCGTTTCTTCGCTGGCGGCCGATCATGTAAGGAACGCATTCGACATCCCAGGGGAGAGGTCACGGGTCATCGAGAATGGGGTCAACGTCGAACACTTCAGGCCGGCGGACGGTGATGTGCGGGCTCAGGCCCGCGCTGATCTTGGCATCGCGTCAGATGCATTCTGTGTGGGGTACGTCGGATGCTTTACTCCGTTCGACGGAACGGAGCTGCTGGCGGAGGTCGCTCGATGCCTCAAGCGGGAGAGAGGGAAGGCATTCAAGTTTGTTCTGATAGGGGAGGAGGAAAAGAGGATTCGTGTCCAGGAACTGATTGGAGACGCAGGCGTTTCCGATCGCGTGGTGCTGATTGGAAGAATCGAGTATGCTGAGCTTCCTCAGCGGATGGCGGCTTTCGACGCGGGCATCGCACCGTACATCATGAAGGGCTCGGGAGGTGACAAGGGTCATATCGGTGGCACCTCGCTGAAGTGTTTGGAGTACTCCGCCATGGGTATTCCTGTGATCGCGTCGTCGATGCCTCAGTTGGCCTACGTTGACGAACTGGGGTGTGGGGTGCTCGTTCGACCTGATGATGTGTCTTCGCTCTGCTATGCCATAAGAACGGTCGCCGGACTCTCGATGGAGGAGCGCAGAGCCATGGGGGAGCGAGGGAGGGGGTACGTGTGTCGGGAGAGGACATGGAATGCCGTCGCACGGGAGACTCTGGCCCTGCTGAAGTCGGTCGCCGGCGAACGCAAGCAACAGGCGAATGCAGGACGTACGTAAACAGCAGGAGAAGGATCACGCCAGGGTGATCCTGGGTTCCGAAGACAGGGTCCTCGGGTGGTCCGGCCCGGCCGGGCAGGCGCGTCTGGAGAGGCGCACCGCGCTGGCGGCGGAGAAGGCATGTTTGGACGAAGAGAAGCTGGTGATAGAGCTGGGCTGTGGGACGGGGAGCTCGTCGGCCCTGTGGTGGGACAGATGCGGGCGGCTGGTGGCGCTCGATATCTCCGAGATGCTCATACGCGCCGGACGGGAGCGGGGAAGCTCCGCGGCGCACGTGACGGCGGACGCGGAGCAGCTGCCGTTCGAGGAGGGCTGCGCGGACGCGGTGATCGGGAATTCAGTCCTTCACCACCTTGATGTGGACGCCGCATTCTCGGAGATACGACGGGTGCTGAAACACGGTGGGAGGTTCGCCTTCGCGGAGCCGAACATGCTGAATCCGCAGATCGCGATACAGAAGAACATCCCGTTCATAAAGCGACTCGTCGGTGATACGCCGGGAGAAAGGGCGTTTGTCCGATTCTCGCTTTCGCGTAAGCTTCGCGTGCTCGGGTTCGGAGACGTGGAAGTGGTGCCGTTCGATTTTCTGCATCCCTCCCTGCCCGCGAAGCTGATTCCGGTGTTCGGGTGGGCCGGAAGGGTGATCGAGAGAATTCCGGTTGTCAGGGAAGCGGCGGGATCACTTCTCATCAGCGGGAGGAAGCCGTGATTCCGCGGTACGCGATACTGTTCTTTGTGGCGAGTGCGGCCGGATTCCTCGTCTATCCGTCGTGGTACCACGACGGATTGTCGGGGGCCCACAGGGTCGTCCTGCTGAATGTTCTCGGGGTGTACTACGCGTTTGTCGCGTGGTTGATGTGGAAGGCGTTCGGGGAGGTGGAGGAAAACGGGCTGGACGGGGAAGATGCGCAGTGGGGCGGCCTGAAGACGATGTGGCCGTATCTGGTCGGAGTCATCGCCCTGGCGACGCTCGAGCTCCCACTGATGACGGAGCCGGTTATAAGCGAACTGGACAGTCATCTTCACACCGGGCTGCCCGCGGTCCTTGTGGCGCACGCGGGAAGGGTGCTGGGACTGCTGGTGACGCTCGCCGGCGCGGGCGCGCTGGTTCTTTCTCGGAAGGTCCGTGCCTGGCCGGCGGGAAGGGTGCTGACCGTCCTCGCCGTCTCTCTCGCCGCGCTCAATATCTACGGCGTCATCCTCGTCCGGAGCGGGGTGCTCGAACGGCTCGGTGACGTGTCTCTGATCCACCGGTTCCCGCCCATCGGCAAGACGCTCTTCTTCGCGGGGTACGCGGTGTTCGGTATCCATGAGTGGGTGGGGCGGATGATCCAGCTGGGCTTCGTCGTCGCGGGGGCGTGGATCGCGTCCGGTATCCCGATGGAATTCGGCAGGAAGCGGTCGGTGACCGCCTTCCTGCTCTATCTGTTCCTGCCCCCGTTCAACAATATCATCTTTCTGAATCATCTGTCCGCGGGGAACGTCTTCTTCGCGACGTGGGTGATCGGGCGTCTCGCCCGGTGCGCGCGCGACCGGTCGCCGCGAAACCTGCTGGCGCTGAACGCGGTGCTGTGCGCCGCATTGCTCTACAAGCGGCTGGCGGTGGCGTACGTGGTGTGCAGCTTCCTGTTCCTGCTGTATGTCGCTTCCGGGAAGGCGGGAGAGCGGCTGAAATTCGCGGCCCGGTACACGATCGTTCCGGCGCTGTTCTTCGCCCCGTCCCTGATCCTGGATAAGGTGTTCGGCTACTCGCCGTCCGGGATGACGTTCTCGAGACTGACGGACCCGTCGGCGCTCATGATGAATCTCGGGTTGATTTCCGAGGTCATCACTTCCCCTGTGTTCTGGATATTCCTGCTTTCCGTCGCGTACCTGCTCGCCTTCAGGCGGACCGCATTCACGCTTCTTCTCCTGCTGTGGTTCTGTGTCTGTTACCTGCTGATCACCGTCACGGAGGCGTTCGGATGGGTTCGCCACACCCTGTTCTTCTATCCCCCGATCGTTCTCGTCATCGCGTCGGCGCTGGACTACGCGGGGGACCGGAAGCGGGTCCCGGTCCGCGCCGCGCTGGTAGTGCTGATGCTGGTGATGCTCGCCGGCCACTCCTTTTTCGGGGAGAGCCCTCAGCTCTTCACCAACCGGAATTCCGACCGGATATTCCTGCCCTACGACAAGGCGTTCTCGCACTTTGCTAAGAAGATGTCTGACGGGTCGGTCTACGCGCCCGCGGTGTGCGAGCCGAGCCATTTCTATCTCGCGAAGTACCGGCTGGACGATACGCTCCGGTACGGCAGGGAGATATGGGCCTCGGCGGACGGCCAGACGGTCGAGGGCCTCGCGTCGTACATGGCGGGCGAGGGTTATAAGTACCTGCTTCTGCCGACGTCGGAGAAGAGAGGCGGGTACGGACTGGCCTTTTCATCGAGCCCGTGGCTGAGGAACCGCGTCCGGTGGGACCTGGTGAAGCGGATCGCCGCGGGCGCTCCGGCGTTCGAGAGGGTCGCCGTCTTCACGAACCGCAAGGCGAAGCTGGAGCTCTTCCGCCTTCGAGATGAGCTCGGGGTCATTCCGCCGGGCGCTTCGAAAACCACAGCTCCCTCAGC
>CAYMFW010000367.1:0-3708 GCA_964389785.1 uncultured Planctomycetota bacterium | reverse complement strand
GGGGAAAGATCTACTCACGGAAAGACGTGCAGATCGAGTCCCTCCTCGCGTTGGAAGGTAAGACTGTCGCCGTGATGAAGGGGAGCATTCATACGGAAGGAGCGGAAGGCCTCAAGGCCCTCCTGAGGAAGTTCGATATCCACTGTGACCTGATCGGGGCGGACGATTACGAGGGTGTCTTTCAACTCCTTCAAGAAGGCAGGGCCGACGCCGGAGCGGTCAACCGGCTGTTCGGCAGCTTGTACGAGACGAACTACGATGTTGTGGCAACGCCCATCATCTTCAATCCCAGACATCTTCTCTTCGCCCTGCCGAAAAGAAAGTCCCTCACTCCATACTTGATTGAACGTCTGGATTACCACGTTCGGCTATTGAAAGCGGATCACGGCTCGATCTACTATCGTGTCATTGACGGATACACCGTAGGCATGCCCCCGGAAATGGTACACAGACAGGTCAGAGCACATAGCCCGGTCCCTCTTACCGATGTGGAAAGAGCATGGATTCGAACCCATCCGGACATCCGTTTGGGAATCGATCCGGAATTCGCCCCCTTTGAGTTCATCGATGAAAGAGGCTCCTACGCCGGCATAGCGTCCGGCTACATAGATATACTGAACGATCGTCTCGGCCTGCACATGAAGATTGTGCCGGGTCTGACCTGGGAGGAAGCGGTCGAGAAAGCGAAAAGAGGTGAGCTCGATGCGCTGCCGTGCGTTGGCGTGACGAAAGAACGGAAGGAGTACCTCCGGTATTCAAGACCGTACATCAGATTCCAGCGCGTCATCATCGCTCGTACCGAGAGCCCCTTCTTCTCGGGACTCTCCGAGATATCCGGCAAGAGGATCGGAGTGCAGGCGAATTCATCGCACGATGGGTACCTTAGGGATCATACAGAAGTCCAGCCGATACGTTTCGCGACCTTCCGGGAAGCGCTCGAAGCGCTCTCTAACGGAGAGATAGACGCTCTGGTTGGAAACCTGGCATGCGCCACCTATTGGATTCGAAAACTGAACCTCGTCAACCTGAAAGTGACCGCAGCGGTCGGCGGTGCTGAGGAAAGATTGCATTTCGCCGTCCGTGACGACTGGCCGGAACTTGTCGATATCATTAACAAGGGGCTGGTAAGTATCGAGGCATCCGAGGCGGAAGCCCTTCGTCGGCGCTGGGTCCTCGTCGAGTTCGCTGCCGGACTGAATCCCAAGAAAGTAGCCATATGGATTATCTGTATAGCCGCAGCCGCGACAGCGATCATAGGAATCGTGGCTGCGTGGAATCGTGTGCTCAAGAAGGAAATTCGACGCAGGAAGGCAGCCGAGGAGGCTCGCGACGGTCTCTCCCACATGATCGTCCACGACCTGAACAACCCACTCATGGGAGTGTTGGGATTTGCCGACCTGCTGGCGGCGGGTCTTGGCAAGGACACGCCGGACAAGGATAGGCTCCTCGGTCACGCCCGACACATCCAGGAGTCGGGTTCGGAGATGTCCGTGCTCATAAAGAGCATCCTTGACGTCTCGAAACTTGAGGCAGGCAAGATGCCTGTGGCCCCTGTTCCACTGGATACCGCACCACTGTTGAAGACAGTCACCGAGCAGTTTTCGGGCCGGGCCGAAGCAGGCGGGATAAACCTGACGTTCGAAGCACGCACGGATACGACAGTAGCGAGAGCCGACAAGCAGCTTCTGCCGAGAATAATGGAGAACCTCGTCAGCAACAGCATCAGATATGCGGGAAAGGGTGCCGATGTCAAATGTTTTGTCAGAAGCGAGAGAGGCAATATAATTCTGGGGGTCGAGGACAACGGTCCCGGCATCCCCGCTGAATACAAGGACAAGATCTTCGGCAAGTTTTTCCGCGTGACTGCCGATCCGGGAACGAAACCGCAGTACGGGGTAGGCCTCGGACTGGCATTCTGTAAGATGGCAACGGAAGCCCAGGGTGGAACGATCTCCCTTCAGAGTGAAACGGGGGTGGGCACAACATTCGAAGTGGCATTGCCAGCCACACCGATGCCTGCCACAGACTGATCTTCTTCTGTCCCGCCGCAAACGTGTGTCACGCTTACAGGATGCCCCCCGGCTTTTCTTGGTCTTTCCCCTTGCGACAACGGGTTTCCCGGGTATAGTTACAAAGGGTTTGTTAATTTCTGATAGGACAGATCATGTCGGGAGAAGCGCGGTGAAGCATGATGCTGGGACCCTGGAACTCAGTATACCCGCATCGACTGAACATCTCGCGCGAGTGAGAGCGAAAGTCCATGAGTTTCTGATCACTGCTCGTGTAACACGGCCCGTTGCACATGAGATCGTGGTGGGTATCGATGAGGCCGTCACGAATGCGATCGTGCATTCCTGTCAGAACGATTCAGGATATCAAGTGAGCGTGGTCGTAACCTTGAACGAGCCGGCGATCCAGATCAGCGTGACGAATGCCGGACTGCGGTTCGACCCAACTACGTTTCCCACGCCTGATATAGCATGCGCGATGAGCGAAGGTTTCCGAC
Source organism: uncultured Planctomycetota bacterium (assembly GCA_964389785.1). Lineage (GTDB taxonomy): Bacteria > Planctomycetota > CAYMFW01 > CAYMFW01 > CAYMFW01 > CAYMFW01. Next base: position 1,202 of record CAYMFW010000367.1, on the reverse strand, counting down.
CCTCTCTTGGGATTCACCTTATGCGGCAGGTGTTTGATGACATGACATACCAGTGCGTCCAGGATGGAGTCAATCAGCTGGTGTTGACCAAGAATATCGCCCCTCTTACGAACGCTCGTATACTGCCCGCCTGACGGGGCAAGGAGGAATCGTTCCTTTGGCTGTAGAGGAAGATCTCGACGGCACCGATCGGTTCGACAGTAGAAGCGACATAATCAACACCATTGTCGAGGCATTGATGTTCCTGAAAAAGATCGAACTGCACAGGGGCGCCGAGAAGGACAAGGTATACGCTATGTACAAAGACGGTTACTTCGCATGGATGCTGGATACTGCAAACGAGGTGACCGGCTTTGACGGTAATGGGGATCTCGCCCCCTACCCGTTCGATGCGGCGGAGTTTGTAGACCGGAAGATGCAGGAAGGTGACACGATCGGATTCATGGCGATGGATGAAAGATCGCTCAAAATACTGGCGAGGAGGGAAGATTTCTCCAGGAAATACCTGGAGTGCTTCGGGCTGGGAGTGCTCAAGACTCTTGCAGGCAGAGACTGAGGTCTGTTGAGTGCGCGAACATGGCAAGCCTGCCCGTGAATGGGGTATAGTACGGGCATTCAACATGCACGGGAAAGGAACAGGGGGTAACGACGTGGCGGCAAAGAAAGTGCTGGCGATTGACGACGACCCGAAGATCCTCCAACTCTTGAAGGAATACCTGGAGGAGCTGGGCGCCGAAGCGATTCTGGCGGAGGACCCGCACGCAGGGATCCTTGCCGCGCGGGAGCACAAGCCGGACTTGATATTGCTCGACTTGATGATGCCCGGGATGTCCGGAGAGCAGGTAGCGACCGCCTTGATGGTCGAACCTGAGACCGCAGACATTCCAGTGGTTTTTCTCACCGCTCTGGCTGAAGAAGAGGATATGGAGCAGTCTCCGGGGGCAGGCTATGGCATCCTCTCGAAAGCCGCATCGCCGGATGTGCTTGTTGCGAAACTCGCCGAGTACCTTTCGGAAGCCAAGGGTTAGAAACGTCTGTCCGTGTTCCGGCGCCTGGGACGACAGCGCGATATTCTCAGAAGGACGTACAAAACGAACTTGACAACGATCCGAAGGTACTGTAAGAGATGGATTGTTGAGATATAGATAGGGAAGCCGGTGAGAATCCGGCGCGGCCCCGCCACTGTGAACGGGAACGAAAGC
>CAYMFW010000366.1:0-3721 GCA_964389785.1 uncultured Planctomycetota bacterium | reverse complement strand
ACCGCCCTGATGTAGTCAGAGATTCTCAGGTGCGCCGGGCACGCCTCCTCGCACAGCCCGCACTCCAGGCACCGCGCCGCCTCCCGCCGCGCCTCCTCCCTGTTGTAGCCGATCACCTGCTCCACGAAGGAGAGCTTGCGTTCCCCTGCCGGCACCTCCCGCATCGGCACCCGCTCGGGCTCGAACAGGGCGTAGTCCAGGTCGGATGAGAACCCCTCGTAGTTCCGCCTGCGGTGGCCCAGGCTCGCCTGAAGGACCGAATACTTCTCGGGCGGCAGGAACTTCTCGGGGTCGGATTCCTCGTCCTTCGGCATGAAGACGAACGTGTCGGTGTCGAAGTGGATATGGAAGTAGTCCCTGGAAAGCCGCAGCGCCCCGGGCGGACAGATATCCACGCACAGCCCGCACCAGCAGCAGCGCCCGTAGTCGAGCTGCGGCCGCTCGTTTTTCTCGCCGGCCTTGGGCTCGATGTCCTTCATCTCGACCATGGTGATCGCGTCGTTGGGACATATATCCGCGCAGTTGCCGCAGCCGGTGCACTTGTTCCAGTCGTTGAGGTGGAAGCCCCTGTACCGCGGCGCCGGCTCCTTCTTCTCGAACGGGTACCGGAGGGTCTTGGGCTTCTTGAACAGGAACTTTATCGTCTTGAGAGGGCTCAGGATGCTCGGTTTTGCCATAACGTACCCCTTTACCTGTCTATCTCGGGCGCGACAACGTACAGGCTTATCATGATGTTTCCCACGTCGGCGATGCTCGCGCCCTCGAGCATCTTTTCCAGGATGACCAGACCGTTAGTGTACGACGGCGTCCTGAAGTGGACCCGGTGGGGCTTGTCCCCGCCGTCGCTTACCAGGTACAGCCCCAGCTCGCCCCGGGACGACTCGCATCGCACGTAGGCCTCGCCCTTCGGGATGTCCCACTTGAACGGGTTGGGTATCCTGTGGTACACCTCGCCATCGGGCATCGCCTCGAGCAGCTTGAATATCATGTGAACGCTCTCGATCATCTCGTCCCGGACCACCCATATCCTGGAATACGCGTCGCCGTCTTCCCGCGTGGGCACATCCCAGTCCACCCTGTCGTAGGCGGCGTACGGGTCGACCTTCCGGATGTCGAAATCCACACCCGTGGCCCGCAGGGTCTGGCCCGTCGCCCCCATCCGCTTCGCCTCCTCGCATCCGACCGTTCCTATCCCGGCGGACCTGTCGTAGAACAGACGGTTGTTAAAAAATGCCGTGTCGTAATCCGGCACGCAGCCCCCTATCGAATGAAGCGTGCTGACGATTTTGTCCTTGAATCCCTTCGGGAAATCGCGTCTTACCCCGCCGGGCCATATGTATATGTGGTACACCCGCCCGCCGGTCAGCTCCTCGAAAAGGTCCAGGACCAGATCCCTGTGGTACATCGCCCACTGCGCGACGGTGTCGAAGCCCAGCATGTTGGCGTAGGCCCACAGCCCGAACAGGTGGGAGCCGACCCGGGCCAGCTCCAGATAGATGCTTCTGACGAAGTGCGCCCGCTCCGGCACCTCGATGCCCGCGAGCTTCTCCACCCCCATCGCGTAGATCATCTCCATGGAGTCGGGCTCCACCACGTTCACGCGGCACACGAGCGGGAAGTTCTGTATCCACGTCCGGTATTCCATCAGCTTCTCGAAGCCGCGGTGGAGGTAGCCCGGGTTCGCCGTGGCCTTCCGTATCCTGTCCCCCTCCACCTCGAGGGTGATCGAGAAGTTCCCGACCATGCCCAGGTGCTGGGGCCCGAAGTAGAGCTCCAGCTTCCTCCCGGCTTCCCCGGTCGTCGTGTGTGAGGCGCTTGCTGCGGTTTCCATGCTCATAACGCCTTTCTCATGCCTCCCGGTCATTCATCCTGCACCGCCGGAATCGAATCGAACGTCTCTTCGACGTACTTCCGGCTGTCGAAATCCTTGCGGAACGGAGGGATGGCGTATTCCCTCTCCAGGAAGAGCGGGATGAGCCGCCCGTGCCCCTCGAAATTCGCGCCGAAAAGCTCGTGTATCTCGCGCTCGTAGGGCTCGGCATTCGGGAACACCCCGATGACGGTTCCCAGCCCGCCGCCCTCGCGCGGGACCCTCGCCTTCACGATCACGTGCAGGCGGGGATCGTTCGTATAGGAGCTCAGAATGTAGACCACCTCCAGCTCGCCGTCATCCGGCCTGTCCACGCAGGAGACCATGGTCAGATGGTCGAATCCCCTCTCCTTCAGGTAGTGCACCACCGCGGGAACGCTCTCCGCCGGCACGAACACCGTCACGCGTCCGTCCCCCGGCGTCTCCACCCGGGCGTCCCTGAAGGTCGCCTCGATGCCCTTCTTCAGCGCTCCGCTCATTCGTCACCTCCGGGGGCCCCGTCCTCGATCGGATACAGCGGGGGCCACCCCAGCTCGCCGAACAGCATCTCCTGGTTTCTCCTGTACTGCGCGTAGTTCTTCCGGTACCGGGCGTACCCGTTCGCCATCCCCTTGTCTATCAGCGTCCATAGATGCGTCACCCCTATGAACACCGCCTCGGGGCGCGGCATGCACCCGGCGATCCACCCGTCGATGGGTATGTACTTGTCCACGTGCTTCGCCGTGTTGTAGGAATCCCAGTACATCCCGCCGTTTATCGGGCACGACCCGAAGCCCACGGTATACTTGGGATCGGGCATCTGCTCGTACGTTCGTATGATCGCCTTCAGCGTCTTCACGGACACGTACCCGGTTATCATGAACAGGTTCCCCTGCCGGGGCGTCGCCACGGGTATCACGCCGAACCTCTCGGCGTCCCACCGCGCGGTGATCACCGGCGGTATCTCTATGATGCCGCAGCCGGTGCAGAAGTAGACCGCGTGCAGCGAGTACTTGTGCGCCATCTTCGCCGGCGCCTTGAGCCATTTCGATATCTGATTTCTATCCATAGCAGACACCTGTTTTCGTCACGCTGCGGGACCGGAAAGTCTCTGAGCGGGTTCGTGGGTCGACGGACGGGCCGAAGGCCCTTCCATGGTCCGTCGAGCCGCGCCCTCGGAGGCGCCATATCCGCATCCATGGCGCCGAGAATGAGCGAAGGGACTTTCCGGTCCCGCAGCCGAACCGGAAAGAATCGCCGGGATTCATGCGCAACTCCTTCATCTCGCCGCCACCGTCGCCACCAGCCCCAGGAACGCCAGCGCCGTCGGCCATCTCCACAGGTATCCGATCGCCTGCTCCACGCGGAACCGCGGGAACGAGGCGTGTACCAGAACGCCGCCCACGAACACCACCAGCATTTTCAGTATGAACGTGACCGGTTCGGGGGCGCCGCCCAGGAACATGTTGACGAACATCGACAGGGCAACGAAGATCGCGAACGCGTGCTGCAGGTGAGCCAGCGCCAGGTACTGCCCGCCGTACTCCACCATCGGGCCCGAGGAGATCTCCTGGGGAGCGCTCGCCATGTCGAAGGGCCTGGTTCCCATGATGGCCGGCAGGATGAGAAGATACGCCGCGCCCGGCACGCAGAGCGGCCAGGAGAACAGCGCCCAGCCCGATTCCCGCTGCAGCTCTACCACGCGCGCCAGCGAGATCGTGCCGTAGTAATCCATCACCGCCAGGACGACGAACAGGAAGGGCACCTCGTAGCCGAGCGCAAGGATCAGCTTCCGCGAGATCCCGATGCTGGCGTTGGGGTTCCCTCCCGCGCCGCCGCTCAGGGCTATGCCGAGCGGCATCAGGAGCATCA
>CAYMFW010000365.1:0-3759 GCA_964389785.1 uncultured Planctomycetota bacterium | reverse complement strand
GTGCGCGGACTGCGACGCGCTCACCGTCTCCAAGGAGAAGCCGAAGTGCCAGGCGTGCGGCAAGGAAAACACGGTGCAGGACGAGGACGTGCTGGACACCTGGTTCTCGTCTTGGCTGTGGCCGTTCTCCACGCTCGGCTGGCCGGAGAAGACACCGGAGCTCGACTACTACTACCCGACGCAGACGCTGGTGACCGGGCCGGACATCATATTCTTCTGGGTCGCGCGCATGATAATGGCCGGCCTGGAGATGATGGACGAGATCCCCTACTCTGACGTGTACATGAACGCCATGATCAAGGACGACAAGGGCCGGATCATGAGCAAGTCACTCGGCAACGTGATTGACCCGATCCAGATGATCGAGCGGTTCGGCGCCGACGCGGTCCGCTTCTCGCTCATCATTCTCACCACCGAGGGTCAGGACGTGAAGCTGCACGAAACCAAGTTCGAGATGGGCCGCAACTTCGCCAACAAGCTCTGGAACGCGGCGCGGCTCGTCATGATGGCCGTCGATCGGCTGTCCGAGACGGCGGCCGGCGAACCGGAGCCGGAGGACCGGTGGATCATACAGCGGTGCGGCGAGCTCGCCACCGAGGTGACCTCCCGCCTGGAATCGTTCCGGTTCAACGAGGCGGTCCAGGCGATATACGACTTCACCTGGCACGAGTACTGCGACTGGTACCTGGAGATGATGAAGCACCGGGTCCAGGACGCGCTCAGCCCGGGCACCGGCGCGGCAGCCGTCCGCACGGCTGCGCTTGTTCTCGAACGCATAGTCCGTCTCCTTCACCCCGTGATGCCGTTCATCACCGAGGAGATCTGGTCCAGCCTGAAGCAGGTCACCCCGGCCGGATGGAACGTGTTCGAGCCGGACAGGGAAAGCGTGATGATCGCGTCGTGGCCCACGCCCGACGAGCCCCGGGACGACTCTCTGCACGACGAGATGGACCTCCTGCAGGACGTGGCCCGCGCCATCAGGAGCATCCGCAGCGACCTGGACCTTCACAAGAAGAAGGTCAACGTCATCCTCTCCGCCGGCGCGGACGATGAGCTGCAGGTGCTGGACCGTCGGAAGGACTTCGTGATGTGCATGGGCAGCGCGAAGCACGTCGAGGTCGGCCGCGGGCTCGAACGTCCCAGCGGCTCCGCCACCCAGGTGGTCGGCAGCGTCGAGATATTCGTGCCTCTGCGCGGCCTGGTGGAGCTCGACGAAGAGCGCGCCAAGATAGAGAAGAAGCTCGACAAGGCCCGCCAGCGGGAGACGGGCATACTCAAACAGATTGAGAACCCGAAGTTCATGGAGCGGGCGCGGCCCGAGATCGTCGAGAGACAGAAACAGAACCTGGAAGAGGTCCGGGAACACATCCAAACGCTCCAGCGCACCGCGGAGGCGCTCAAGGAATGAGAGTAGCCGTCTATCCGGGAAGCTTCGACCCGATAACGCTGGGCCATCTCGACATCATTCAGCGGGGCGCCCACACGTTCGACAAGCTCATCGTCGCCGTCGCCACCAACGAGGATAAGAACCCCATCTTCTCGGTCGAAGAGAGAAAGGAGATGATCTCGAAAGTGGTCGGCAGCATTCCCAACGTGGAGATCGATTCCTTCAACGGCCTCACCATCGACTACGTCAACTCCAAGGGATCGAACGTCATCCTTCGAGGCATACGGACCGTCTCCGACTTCGAATACGAGTTCCAGATGGCCCTCACGAACAGGACGATGGCCCCCGACATCGAGACGGTATTCGTCATGACATCCGACAAGTACTCCTTCCTCAGCTCGCGCCTGATAAAGGAGACGGTCAAGCTCGGAGGCGACGTCTCCCCCTTCGTCCCCCCGGGCATCCAGCAGCGCCTCGTCCAGAAACTCCGGAAGTAATGGGGTCAGGCCTTTAATTGGTAATTCAGGAGGTCGGGCGGCTGGCACGTAACGCACCCCCGGCCTCGGAGTATAGAGTATGGACTGGGCGGCCTTCCGCCGCCCGTCGGCAAAGGAGGACGCCGTGAAGAAGACAATCCTGATCGCTCTCGTCATCGGGTTCACCGCGCTCGCCGCCGCCCCCGCGGCCGGCGGAGACAACAAGGAGTCACTGGAGAAGGAGATCGCCGCGCTCCGCGCGCAGGCCAGCCCGTTGGAGCAGCTCTTCATCAAGGTGCCGGAGCTCGTGAAGCCGAGCGTCGTCACCATGCTCCCGGTCAAGATCGTGAAGACCGCCTACGGGCGGGGGCGCGGACGTGACCCGTTCATGGAGCATTTCTTCGGGGACGAGTTCTTCAACCGGTTCTTCGGCAGAGGCGCCCCGCAGGATCGTGAACAGCGCTTCGAGGGCCTCGGCTCCGGGGTGATATTGGACGCCCGGGGATACATACTGACGAACAACCACGTGGTGGCGGACGCCGACGAGTTAAAGGTCCGTCTCGCCGACGGCACCGAGCTTCCCGGCACGATAGTCGGAACGGACACCAAGACCGATCTTGCGGTGGTGAAGGTGGAAGCCAGGAACCTGCGGCCAGCCAAGCTCGGAAATTCCGACAAGCTCCGCGTCGGCAGTTGGGTGATCGCCATCGGAAGCCCGCTCCAGCTGGAGCAGACGATCACGCAGGGCATCGTCAGCGCGAAGGGACGGGGAAACCTCCGCCTGGCCGCCTACGAGGACTTCATACAGACCGACGCCGCGATCAACCCGGGAAACAGCGGCGGCCCACTCGTGAACCTGTCGGGCGAGGTCGTCGGCATCAACACGGCCATCGCGTCCTACTCCGGCGGGTACCAGGGCGTCGGATTCGCCATCCCGATCAACATGGCCAAGCTCATCATGGATTCCCTGATAAAGGACGGCAAGGTCGTCAGGGGATGGATGGGCGTCGGAATCCAGCCCCTCGACGAGGACCTCGCCAGAGAGCTCAACTCAGGCAGTACGGAAGGCGTTCTGGTCTCACAGGTCTTCGAAGACTACCCTGCCGCCGCCGCCGGGCTGAAGGCAAGGGACATCATCCTCCAATACAACGGCAAGCCGGTCAAGGACGTCGCCCAGCTCAGGATGCTCGTCGCTTCCACCCCTGTCAACAACGACGTGGACGTGGTGCTCGTCAGGGAAGGAAAGAAGATCAATCGCAAGCTCAAGATCACGGAATATCCGGAGACCCCGCCGGTGGTCGAGGGAGGGGAATACGAGTCACAGAAGCTCGGCCTCGCCGTTACCATGCTCCCCGCCGAGGCCGCCGAACAGCTCGGACTGCCGGCGTCGGCCCAGGCCGTCGTCGTGGTGAAGGTCGCGCGCCGCGGCATCGCCGCCGGTGTGCTGGCCGTGGGCGACATCATCGCCGAGATGGACAAGAAGCCGATCCGCTCCCTGAAGGATTTCGCCGACGCGGAGAGCAACGCCAACTTCGACGAGGGAGTCCTCCTCCTGGTCCAGCGCCGCAACCGCCGCTTCTACGTCGTCGTCAAATAGCGTTTCAAGGGGTCAGAGTCGCCGAAATCTGCAGGGTCGGCTTTTCTGACCTGAGCCTTTCGAAGGTACGCCGCCCTCCGGCTGAATGGGGAATTGAACCGGTTCCTCAGTTCTGGTATTCTTAACAGCCGAGGGCAATTAGCTCAACTGGCTAGAGCGCTTCCCTTACAATACGTTCGGCCGGTTTTCGGAGGTTCAAGGGGTTGTGTCGGTTATGGCGCAACCCCTTTTCCTTTTCTACGGTTAACTCGGTGGCGTGCGGTACTGCCCGGTAGCGTCCGGTGACCGCCTAGCAACAA
>CAYMFW010000364.1:0-3766 GCA_964389785.1 uncultured Planctomycetota bacterium | reverse complement strand
AGAATATGTTGCATTGCCGGGGGCTCGTCGGACACCCCTCCGGGCATTTCTCTGACTTGTAGGCTGGTTCCCTCAAAGGTCGCTCCCGTCGGTCGCATATGAGTGCCCTTCCCGTCGAGGGATGGCGAGCGCTCTCTCAGTGCGCGTGAGCGTGGGTGTGTTCCTTGATGATCGGCAGGAGGGAGCGCAGGGCTTCGTTGACGCTCTTGGAGTCCGGGAATTCCTCGGCGACCTCGGGGTCGAGCACCACGACATTAGACCCTTCGGCATAGTCCTTGGCGTACTTGCCCCGAACACCCTTGGAGAAATCGTATTCGTCCCTCATCTCCGCCACTTTGGCCGCATTACGTTTCTTCTTCATATTTCCTTCTTTCGCTCCGGGTCGCGCGCCGGGCATTGATAATCCGTATGTTCTTACCTCGATCACAGTGTACAACAACCAACAGGACCTGTCTATACGATGAGCCGATAGTCACAAAACGCTGCTCTCGCGAGGAGGAATGATCCGGGTCGCTGATGGTAGACGAGAGGGTATCTGCAAACACGGTGGTGGCTTCCTCAAAGGATACCCCGTGTTTGCGTTCGTTCGATCGGGCCTTTTTCGGGTCCCATTCAAAGCTGAGCGACATTCCCTTACCTCATTTCTTCTTCTTGAAAGCGAAGAATTCGTCGGCTGAGATCCCCAGGGCCTTGATGAAGTGCGCGGCCATTTCTGCGCTGAGGCGGAGCCTTCCCCTTTCATACGCGGAGATCAAATTCTGTTGCAGGCCGAGCTTTTCAGCCAGTTCTGTCTGTGTGTAGCCTTCTTTTTTTCTGAGTCGCGCCAACCGTTCTCCGAGGGTTTCTCCCCCGAAATCCATATCCGGCAGCTTGTATTTTGGCTTCTGAGGCATTCTCTCGATCCTGTGCGCCGCTTTGGGCCAATCTCCTCCGACTCCAGGAATAATACTTGAAGTAGTACCCAGAAATCAACTGGCTGGACGGGGGAAAACACACTTTGCAGCATTCTGAAAAGGATGTGATTTTTCCCTTGACACATAGAGCATGATGCAGTACTACATGATATAGTATACCGCGGGCGTGTGTAGGGGCCCAGAGGACTGTGCACGAGCCTTCGGCCGGTAATTTCGGGTTCTCACGCTCGAAACGCGAGCGCATCAAGCTTTTCAGGTCCGCGCGGACGATGACATCAGACAATCGCACGCTACGAATCGCCAATGCAGGCAGTCTCCGTCCGTCGCGTTCTACATTCCCCGCTCGTACCGACGCTCGAATTCAGGCGCTTCGTTTGCGCTCTCGATGGATCACGTCGATGTCCAGAACCGGAAGCAGGGGATCTCCCTCGTAATGTCGTCTTCCCACATGCACGGCAGGTTTCACCGGATCTCTTTCCGCTATCAGTCGTGGCTCAGCGAGGTCGGTTCCGTTCCACGCTTCCTCGGGAGTGCGCATCTCCAGAATCCACATCGGTCGCCGGGTGTTGTACCAGTTTTTGAAAACATCGAGTTTCTTCTGAGATCGATTTCTCGGAGACGAATAAGAGCTTCATCCTCTGCCACCATTTGAGCGTTCGGAAGAATCGTTCTACCTTGCCGTTGGTGTGGTGGGATTGGAGGCGGCCCTTCACCAGGGTGATCCCGAACCTCGCCTTCAGGGCATCCTTGAAGCGATGCTGGAATTGGCAGCCGTGGTCCGTGACGAGATAACGGGGAGCGCCATATCCGGCAATTGTATGGCGCAGCATTCTCAGGATACCCGCTGTGCGCGGAGCATCGGGGAACACCTTCAGTGCAAGGAGTCGCCTCGAAAACCCGTCGATGACTGCCGCAACGTAGAACCGCACGAACAAGAACTCGAAGGTGGTGAGATCCAGGTGCCATGTGTGGTTGGTTGTGGGTGGGCGCAGGACGAAAAACGGCGCCGCCGGTGCGACCAGTTGTGAGGTCGTGGTGCGCCTCGCGGGCCGTGCCGGTCTCTTCTCCCTGAGGATTCGCTGTACGGTGCTTCGGCTGATGCGGATACCGCACCGGATGAGATGCATGACGATGGTACGGGTGCCGAATTCAGGCTCGGGAACGAGGCTTCGGATTTCGTGGACGGCCCAACGAATGCCGTCGGCAATGCGGTTCCAGGGAACGCGGCCGAAGAAGAGACCGATCTTCTTCTTTCCGGCCCACGCGCGTTGCCACGCGGCGACGGTATTGCGGTGCAGAACGAAACGCTTCGCGGTCTTTTTGAACGACCAGCCGCGAAGGCGCATGATCTGCAGGATCTCGCGGCGATCCTCGGGAGCGTAGTGAGGGCGCCTTTCATGGGGAAGGCGGGCACGGTTGCGGCGAAGCACGCCGATCTCCCGGCGAAGCAGCGCCGCATCGAGAAGCGCATCGTCGCGTTCGGCAAGTACGCGTTTGAGAGGGGATGCATTGCCGGCCGTGCGCTGGCGGATCAGTTCGTAACTCTGTGCGAAGTAGGTGGTGGTAGCTTGCATGAGGCGACGCAGCCACAGGGGCCAGTGAGCAGGCATGGGGAGCTCCATTCTCCGGGGATTGCGAAAACGGCCATTCTAACGAATCTTGGCAGCCTATGGGGAGGAAAGCGGTGGTAGAGGGCGGGTAAAATGGCAAAAAAAGTTCCAGATGACCCCTTGACAATGGTAACCTATACGTTACTATACTAATAGTATGGAATATGAACTTCGAGAGTATCTTGAGGACGGCAAATCGCCGTTTGCCAAGTGGTTCAACAGGCTTGCGCCGGTAACGGGGGCACGGATTGACAAGTATCTTCGCCGCATGGAACAGGGCAACTTTGGGGATTCGAGATCCGTTGGCGAAGGGGTTCAGGAATTGAAGATCGATTATGGCCCTGGCTACCGGGTTTACTATGGCCGTCAGGGAGGCAAACTGATCATCCTGCTTGGCGGAGGGGACAAGGGTGATCAATCACGACGGATAGCCGAGGCCCGGAAGCGGTGGAAGCGCTATCAGGAGCAAGGAGGATAGATCATGGCACTTACACGGGAGTATCGTGAAACGGTTCTTGAGCGGATAAAGCACGATCCGGAATTCACCGCGGCGCTATACGCCGAAGCGATCGGCTCGCTTGTTGAAGGAGATAGAGAAATGGCGCTTTCCGTATTGCGGGATCTGGTTCACGCACATATATCCTTCAAGACGCTGGCAAAGCATACCGGGCTTGCTGAGAAGGCGTTGCACAGGATGCTCGGCAAGGACGGGAACCCGACACTGGAGAGCCTTGCGAAGGTTATTCACGCCATCGAGGAAGATCTTCAACTTTCCACGCACGTTGAAGCGCACTGGAGCAAGCCGAAGCGGCGGACACCTCATCAGAGAGACGTGAAGCTCGCCTATACGTAAATTTGAGAGGGTGCTCTGTAAGTGGTGCATCGTCTTGAATCCTCTCATCGGGCGTGATAGCGTACCGACATGAAGCGGGATAGGTTCACAGCAATTCTTCTGGCCATCGCGATCATGGCGGCGGGCGGCGTGGCTCGTGCGTCGATCTCAACGCCGCACGTCGTCAGTCAGAAAGCCGCTCCCGTCTCGGTAGAGGTCCACTGCGTAGCCGACACGGCCGAGATCTCCGCAAACACCTACGACTCCGCCGCCTACGACGACGATCCGATCTTCTGCACGTTTTTGGTGAATATTACCGAGAAACGCGCAAGCATTTTCGCCGTCTGGGGACCCTATATACTGACGGAAGAAGAACTTCTGGAGGTCATGTACAGGGCGGGCACCGACCC
>CAYMFW010000363.1:0-3769 GCA_964389785.1 uncultured Planctomycetota bacterium | reverse complement strand
TATCGATGAAAACGAACGGTACATCGTATGCTTCCCGTTGTGACGGTCCGGCAGCGGGCCTTCACCGTGTTCCCAGCGGATGACCTGTCGCTGCAGGGACAGATCGAGACGCATGAACACGGTCGGCGCCTTGCCGACCCGATGATACGTTCGCTCCTCACCGATCCTTTCGAAGAGAAGCATCCGTCTGTAGAACTTCTCGTGCGCGGGGTTCACGGTGATGATAAGATCCGTCGCCCCCCGTACGTCTCTGGCGTACAGAGAGAGGAGATCGAAGAGGGTAGTAACAACCGTTCGGTCGCTCTCCCGGCTCGGACACACGGCCAGGCTGCCCACCTCAACCGGCCGCCGGCCGATTCTCTTGAGCCATTCGATTTCATCTTCATACAGGGATTCCGCGGGGTATCCAAGAGGGGAGTCCGGTATGACGCTTACCGTGCCGACTGCCCGGTTGTCGTCGAAGACAACCATCGTACCGGTGTCGGGCAGGGCGTCGTGAAGAGAATACCACAGCCCGCCCGCGCTGAGGTCGGCGTATCCTTTCCTGCGGTAGACCCGACAAACAAGCTCCCAGGCCATTCGACGGATTCTGCCCGTAACGGCCATTTCCGCCGTGTACGGCTTGTCGGAAGAAATACGCAGGCGCTGACGCAGCATGGTCACCTCCCCCTCTCGTAGGTCAATCCGGAAAGGTCGCCGGAGAATAGGGATATCGGCCCCGGCCCGGCATCGTGGGGAGACACCTCCCTTTCTTCTAGCGTTGCTACTACTCTAATGAATAGTGCCCCACTCCCATGGATCCAACCCTCTCTTCTTCCGCGGTCCGCCCCTGATTCCCTTCGTGCCCGTACGGGTACCGTACAGATACTCATAACCTCCTCCTTTCGTCCCCATGTCATTTCCCACCGCCCTTCGGCTTGATGACGCGTACGCCAAGCGCCCTGAACTCGGCCGAGGCGTGTTCTGTTCGCAATGCGAACGCGGGGTCGCCGCGGAAATCGAACGGAGCACCGCCGACGGTGACGAACGGCCATCGGGGGTGGCGTGGGTACGGCGGCCGCAGATACTTCGGTTCGATCAGGTCGTCGAGGGACGTTGTCGTGAGACCGTACGGCTGAACGCCCTCCCCCCATATCTCCCAATTGAGAATCCATGAGCCGTTCTCACGTATGCAGTGAAGTCTGAACCACATCCAGCGTTTCCAGCGTTCGTCATGCGGAACAGCGCTATTCCTGGAGAGACCATATCCGACCACCGCCGATCTCCCATCCGGCAGCGAGCCGTCCAATCCGAGAACGATCTTGGACTTGCCGTCCTTCCGCAGGACATCGAGAAACCTGACCTGTCCGGTGAAGACGGCCTCGTCAAAGGACAGCATGGAAAGAGTCGCGATGGCGGAGCGTAGGCGCGGATTCGTCTGCCGGAGGATCTTACCCGCCGCACCATCGATACCGCTGACACGACCGTCCGCAATCCGCCACACGCCGTTCTCCGTGCGGATGGAGTTGAGGTCTATGGTGCTCTCCAGTTCCCGTTCAGCGGCGATCCGTTCGCGCAGGAGGGGGATCAGCACCCGTTTCAGATACACCTGTCCCGGCTGCGCCTTCACCTCGGCGGCCCCGGACTCGCAGAGGAGCTGCGCGAATGCGGGCAGGCCTCGCTCGTAGAACCAGACACAGACCAGGCCGAATGCAACGGCGTCTCCGGCATCCGTGCCGCCCTGCTTCTCGAGTGCCTGCATAAGCTCACGGCTCTCGTCGTGGTATCGGTCGTAGTATCTATCGTGAAGCAGGCTTCTCGCACTATCGTAGCTGTCGATCAGCATTCGCATTTCCTCGCTCGGCAAGGAGTTCTCGATGGCGGTGTCGCGGCTCGCCGCCCGCGCGGCCATGTCGAGAACGAAACGGAGGTCTTCGGCCTGCCGGTCCACCTTCACGTGTTCCGTGATGTTCAGTGCGACCCCGAGCCAGAACAGCTTTGCGACATGGATTCTGCTCTCGAGAGCCAATTCGTGCCGGTAGGCTCTCTGTGCGAGGTCCGCGAGAGACGAAAGATCGCTGTACGTCTTTGCGTTCTCCGCCTTCGCTATGAGTTCGCGTAGGAGATCGTAGTTAGAGGCTTTCTGTGCGAGGAATTCCTCTCCCCGGGCCGCTGCGGCGTAGTACCCCGGCCCCACCTCGATAGACATTCCGTCGCTCTTCCTGATGAACTCGACCACGCCCTTGGTGACGGCCAGCCTCGCCGACGACTTGTCAACCACAAGACTGAATACGGTGCCCTTGACCACGGCCTCGGCGTGGGGAGTATCGACTATCATCGGCAGGCCGGCAGGCTGAGCATCGACCACCGCCTTCACCTGCCCGGCGTCCAGACGAAACCGCTTGCCGACATTCGTCTTTCCGGAGTCAGCCCTTTCGAGAACGATGCTGGCGTGTGGAGACAGGTCCAGTTCCGTGTTCTCTCCCTCGTAGAATAGGGATATTCTCTGCCGCGCCCCGGTTCGTATGGCATCACCGGGCATGATCTTCATTCCCACGACAGCGATTATGGTCCTGCCGTTACGGGACACCTCAACGTTCGCCGATGTGGACTTCACGAGCGCCATCAACCGGACTGGAAATCGTCTTCTCTGATAGTCATTGTACGCGAGCGCCCCGACGATGATCGCCAGGCACGCGGCAACGGATAACCACGTCCCATACACCCGCCGGACCCGAGGTGCCCTTCTCGAGCGGTCTTCCCGTCCCTTCGATATGCGCAATGAAGAACCGGCACGCTGCCCGCCAGGTCTCTCCTGAAGCAGTTTCTTGAAGGCGGTCCCGGAACTTTCCTGGCCGAAGTGCTCCTGGATCAAGCTTTCCTCGACCGTGGCCGCGGCGAATTCCCGAGCGAAGTTGGAATCGCTCGCGATCCTGCTTTCGATCGCAACGACATCATCATCCGAAGCGATTCCGTCGAGCCATCTGTCGATGAGCGCCCTACCATCGCGAGACATCACAGAACGCCCCCTTCTCTCTTCATGTCTCTCTCGATGCATTCGTGAAGCGAGCTCCGGATTCTTCCCAGGGCCTTGTTCACGGCGCTCACCGTTCGACCGATTTCTCGCGCCATTCTCTTTAGAGCCAGACGGGACTCGTATCTCATTGCCAGCAGCTTTCTGGACTCATCCGAGAGCTTCCGCATGCATGCTCTGAGAGCCTCTCTCATCGAACCGGTCCCACCGACGTTGTCGTAGAATCCCGAAAGGGTTCCCATAGTCTCAGGAGAGAGAATCGCCGGCAGCCGTCCCATCTCCCGGCGCTTCTGCAGAACCTTGTTAAGAGCTATTCCTCTGGCCCACGCGCCAAAGGGACGTGCCGGATCGTAGTCGTCGAACTTCTTCCAAAGCACCAGCGCAACTTCCTGGAAAACGTCATCGACTTCCGCCCTGTTTCTTAGCGCGGCGGAGACGAAGCCCCTGATCATGACCTGCTCGCTCAGGAACAATCTCAGAAATTCACGTGTCGGATCATTCATAATATCTTTCCTCTACTCTGGTATTCCCTTTCAGGGCCACGATTGCCCGGTAAAAATAACATAATCTAGGGGAATGTGGCATTCTCCGCCGCCCCGCGGGTACCGACGCAGCCGTAACCGATTTACGCACAATATCTTGTGGCGAATTCCAGCCGTCTTCGCTTCTGACATGACGGGCAGAAACTCCTGCACTTGCAGGAAAAAGCAACCGCTACGCACTGCACCTTCTTCGTCCGAGCTGAAGCAACGCTTT
>CAYMFW010000362.1:0-3784 GCA_964389785.1 uncultured Planctomycetota bacterium | reverse complement strand
GAATATGTCGTCCAGATCGGATACTACTTTTCTGTTCAGATGTTCCAGGCCCGCCGGAGAATCGATCACGACGTTCCTATAGCTTTCCGCCAGCCTTGGTATGTGCGCTTTCAGAAGGTCATCCGGAACACAGTAACATCCCGGGGTAAGCTTTGTCCCCAGCGTAACCATGTCGAACCTCCTGGCTTCGTACACGCATGCGCTTTGAAGAAGAAACTCCATCCTGTCGTGGACCGAAATCTGCCCGGTCGCCGAGCCGCTCTTCCTTTCCTGAATCACATCATAGAGCGCATCCGACACGGTCCGTATCTGCTCGGTCTCCAGATCTATCCCCAGCATCTCGGCCAAACTCTGATCTGGATCGAGGTCGATAAGCAATATCGGAGGCTCCAGATACCTCGAGGCCAGTGCCGCGAAGGTTGTCTTGCCCGTGCCTCCTCTTCCTGTAGCAACGATTATCTTTCCCATCGTTTCAATCGGCTCATCTACCAAGCAATTCAGAATGTTACGAAGACAAACATTGAAGGTGAGGCCTTAGCACCTTGTTCGGCTCTCCGCTGCCGTCGTAGAAGTTGCATATTATCGGTACGCCTTTCTCGTCTTCGATTCTCGCGAACACGGAAGTGGTTATCGTTCCGGGCATGCAGAACGTCGGCGAGACGTTGACTACGGCGTCTACCCCTTCCTTTTCAATGAACATCAGTGCGCGGCCCACCGTCAATATCGCTTCTCCCTCGAACTCGACCGGAATGTAGCGTTGTCCGGCTTCGATGATGTCTCTGATGTCGGGTTCAAACCGATCGTGAATTATCGGCTTTGCGATCCTGTAAAGCCCGTGCTCTACGTGAGCGAAGTAGAAATTCTGAAGCCTGTTCTTGACCCTTCCTATCGCTTCCTTCAGTGTCTTTTCTTTCCGGCGCATGTGCATTTGGGAGCTGTACAGAATCCATTCCGCAATGGACGTTTTCAGGGCCTCTCCCCCGTAGTTTTCGACCGCCCGGGCAACGTTCTGATTGATGAAATCATCGCTGCGAACGTAGATCTCGCCGACTATTCCCACCTTGGGCTTGTATCCGTTGGTGCGATCTATGCGCTGGAAGTCGGATACGGCCCGTGCGAGGTATCCCTTGATTCCCGCGCCTTTCTGCCTGAAGCAGTTCTGCAGCATCGAGATAGACTCGTCCAGCACGCGGTCGGTGGTTCCGGGGAAGCGTTCGAACGGCCTGGTCTTGAGTGTCATCTTCGACAGTATGTCGCCGCAGAGAATGGCCTTCCAGAGCGTCATTCGCAAACCTACCGGCAGCCCAAGGTACGCGTTTTCCGAGGAAGGCGAGATGATCTCCACATCGTGCCAGCCCTTCCGTTCGAACACGATGCGGTCCAGCGCGGTGTACTGTCCGAACCGGCAGGGCCCGTGTGCGGTGGGCATGAACAGCGACACCTCCGATGGCGAAAGCCCCCTGTCCTCCACCGTCTTTATGAAGCTGCCCAGCGTGGACGGGCACGGCACGCATTCGCTGCCCTGGACGTGCTTGTAGCCTACGTCAAGGGTCTCCTCGTTTTCGCGCAACGCCTCGGCTCTGTAGCCCTCGGCTTCGAAGGCGGCGGTGAAGAAATTCACCGTGATCGGATCCATGGGAGGGAAAAAGATGAGCCTGTTCCTGTCTATGACCTTCATCTTCTTCGGTTGTCTGGGCAGCTTCCTCGGTGTCGGCCGCCAGGCCTTGAAGGATTCCATCGCGGCTTCCACACGGGTAACGTAGCCCGCGTCCGCTCCGTGGGCGTCGAACTGGACGATGAGAAACGGCTTGCGCCTTTCGTTCATGATTTCCTTGAAGTACGTTATCAGGTACGAGTCCGGCCCGCAGCAGAAGTTGGTGAAAAGCACCGCGAAGAGATTGTCCGCGTCGGCCACCGTGCGAGCGGTACGCACTACGGATTGCCCGTAGTTCCAGTACATGTTGGCCCACCGGGGTTCCAACTCGCCTTCTTCCAGAAGGTCCATCGGTATTACCAGCACTCCCATGTCGGCAATCTTCTTGGGTAGATCGACGTCCAGACCGGGATCGTTGATGTTGTAGGGGCGTCCCATCACCACTATTCCCATCTTGCCGGATTGCTCGAGCTCGGCCAGTGCCTGCCTGCCCAGTTCCTTGAGCTGCCCGTCGAAATCGGACTGGGCCTGCAGGCCTTCCTTGAGCGCCGCTTCCACGTCCTGCAGACTCACGCCGAGCGTGTCCTTCAGTCCCTCGTGAAGACAACGGGCAATATGTGCCGGCCCGCGAGGAAATTCCACAGCGGGAGAAACGATGGAAACTCCGGTTCGGTTGCCGAGCTCGGTCGCCTTTATCACAGAGGGGTGGCTCTGCACGAAGGGGCAGAAGTGGCTGTCGCTGAAGTATTCCCGGGATGTTGCCCGGATCATGTGGGGCAGGAAGATGAAATCCGCCTTCGCTTCCAGTAACTCCGCGACGTGCCCGTGGCCGGCTATCACCGGCGCACAGAATTCCGCCTGCGCGTAGTGCAACCCGTCTTTCAGTGTCTCTTCGGTTGTGGTCCGGCTGTGAACCACCTTTCCGCCCAGCTTTCTCAGGAATGTTCCCCACAGCGGAAAATATGCGTAAGTGGTCAGACTCATCGGTATCGCGGCCGTGAAGGCGGGAGACTCCGGGTTCTTGCCCGCGAGGCGGTGAAGTAACTTCATGCGCTGACGAAACAGATGGTAATCGGGGTGTTCGGCGCGGGGTCTTGTCTGGTCCTCGTACTCCCTTCCGCACTTCATTCCCCATCCGATTTTTTCGCCGTCTATGTCTATAACCGTCAGATCGCACTTGTTGTGACACATGGTGCACTTCTCGTTCGTCGCGCGGAGGTTGGCATCGGCGAATCCGAGTCCCACGAACGTCGATTCCGTAGCGCCGCGATCGAGCAGCAGCAGAGCAGTCCCGTAGGCACCTGTCATATGACACAGCGGTGAAACGATGATCGGCTTGTCCAATGTTTGCTCAAACGCCGCTACCAGCGCCTTGTTCCTGGCGGTGGCACCCTGGAAGTACACCTTCTCCCCGATCCTCTGTCCGCCGACCACCCTGTTCAGATAATTCTCGCATACCGAATAGAGCACCGAAGCTGCCGCTTCCTTCCTGTTCCAGCCTTCCGCCAGGAGCATGTCCAGGTCGCGTTCCATGAACACGGTGCATCTATCCGATGTGCGGGGTGGTGCCACCCCAAGCACCAGGTCTCCGTATTCCCCTATTGGAATGTCCAGTCGCTTCGCCTGCTCTTCGATGAACGATCCCGTCCCGGCGGCGCAAACGTAATTCATCGTCGAGTTGTAAACGACTCCGTCATCCAACTGAGTGAACTTGGCATCCTGCCCGCCGATTTCGATAATGGTATCCACCCCGGGATCTATGTGCACCGCTGCCCGGGCGTGCGAGGTGATTTCATTCATCTCCAGATCCGCACGTACGATCTTCTTTATGAGCTTCCTTCCGGAACCGGTCGTTCCGACGCCAAGAAAATGCAGGCCGAATCCGAATCGTCTCATCTCCTCACGAATAGCCTCCAGAAGCAGCTGGGTCGCCCGCATCGGGTCGCCCGCCGTCTTCCGGTACACCACCATCATCGGCTCCCGGTTGAGAGTAACCACCGCCGCCTTCGTAGATGTGGAACCGATGTCTATACCGAGAACAACGTCGTATTTCCTCTTCTCGGGTTGCACCGTCAACACGATCTCGGTTTCGTCTTCGTTCATTATGGAATCGAATAAATCTAAATCCGG
>CAYMFW010000361.1:0-3796 GCA_964389785.1 uncultured Planctomycetota bacterium | reverse complement strand
GCACGCCGTCACCGCGTCCGGCACGCGATACAAGCTGGACCCGCCGTTCTTCGTGCTGGCGACGCAGAACCCGATCGAGCAGGAGGGGACGTATCCGCTCCCGGAGGCCCAGCTGGACCGGTTCATGTTCAATATCAAGATCGGCTACCCGACCGAGACGGAGGAGAAGACGATCGCCCGCGTGAACACGATATCGGGCGATCCTGAGGTGGAGCAGGTGCTCTCCGCCGAGGAGATGCTGGCCCTTCAGGAGCTGGTGGTGAGGATCCCGGTGCCGGACCACGTGTACGACTACGCGGCCGCGCTGGCCAGAAGGACCCGGCCCGGCGAGGGAGCGGAAGCCGACTACATAAGCGAATGGGTGTCCTGGGGGGCCGGCCCGCGCGCGACCCAGTACCTGGTGCTGGGCGCGAAGGCCCGGGCGGCGCTCCACGGCAGGTACCACGCCTCGGTGGAGGACGTGCAGGCGGTCGCGCACTCGGTGCTCCGCCACCGGATCCTCACCAACTTCAACGCGGAGGCCGAGAGCATAGACTCCGATCAGATCATCGACAAGCTCGTCGCGGACACGCCGAAAGTGAGTGATGAATAGACAGGACGCGGGGCTTCTCACTCAGGGGTGTGAACCATGAGGCGAACCGGCAGCGGCACGCGGAGCCGCGGCGGCCGCGCCGGCCGGCGCTACCTCGACCCGAAGAAGCTCGCCAGGATATCGGCGCTGGAGCTGAGGGCGCGCAGCGTGGTCGAGGGCCTCTACTCCGGCATGCACAAGAGCCCGTACCACGGGTTCAGCGTGGAATTCACCGAGTACCGGGAGTACGTCCCCGGCGACGACACCAGGCATATAGACTGGCGCGCGTACGGCAAGACGGACCGGCACTACGTGAAGCGGTTCGAGGCGGAGACCAACCTTCGCTGTTACCTGATGCTGGACGCCAGCAAATCCATGGCGTTCACCTCCACCGGCACGAGCAAGCTTGAGTACGGCTGTCAGCTCGCCGCGTCTCTGGGGTATCTGATGCTTCGCCAGCAGGACCTGGTGGGACTTCTCACCTTCGACAGCGCGGTGCGCCGGTACATCCCCCCGCGATGCTCCCCGCCGCACCTGCGGGTGATGATGCGGGAGCTGGAGGAGACGGAGCCGGGTTCCGAGACGGACGTGGCGCGCGTGTTCAACGACTTCGCCGAGCGGATACGGCGGCGCGGCCTCATCATCATCATATCCGACCTGTTCGACGACGTGGACAACATCCTGAAGTCGCTCCAGCACTTTCGTCACAGGAAGCACGAGGTGATCGTGTTTCACCTGCTCGATCCGCAGGAGCTGGCGTTCCCGTTCGACCGGATGACGCTGTTCGACGACCTGGAAGGATCCCGGCGGCTGGTGGTCGACCCCAAGACGGTGCGGGACGAGTACGCGAGCCAGTTCGACAACTACATGCGGAAGGTGATGAGGGGCTGCCGTGATCAGAAGGTGGACTACGTGCGGGTGCACACCGAGGTGCCGTTCGACGAAGTGCTGGTGAGATACCTCTCCGTGAGGCACCGATGACATTTCAGAACCCGGGTCTGCTGTGGCTGCTGCCGCTGGCGCTTATCCCGATCGTCATCCATCTGCTGAACCGGCTCCGGTACAAGCGGGTGCAGTGGGCGGCGATGGATTTTCTCATCGCGTCGCGGATGGAGACCATCAAGCGGTCCCGGCTCAAGAACCTGCTTCTCCTGGCGGCGCGGTTCCTCGGCCTTCTGCTGCTGGTGCTCGCCATCGCCCGGCCGGTCGCGACCGGGGGGATGCTCGCCTCCGTATTCGTCGGCGGAACCGGACGTCGGATGGTCCTTCTTGATAACAGCATGAGCATGGAGATCGTGCGCGCGGGAAAGAGCAGCCTGGACCGGGCGGTGGAATGCCTGGAGATAATCCTGGACGCGTCCGCGCGCGCGGAGCGGCTGTCGTTCGCGGCGCTCGTGCAGCCCGGCGAGCAGACAATGTACGTGTCCGGGGAGGAGGTGACGCCCGAGGCGATCGGCGAGCTGGTGGCGCAGACGCACGCGTCGTTCGACGTACGAAGCGCGCTGCGCTCCGCCGGGCGGGAGCTGACGCTGACCGGGGACGGGAATGCGGAGATGATTCTGATCACGGACCTGCAGCGGTCCAACTGGCACGCCGAGGACACCGGCGTATGGACCCGGGTGCGCGACGAGCTGACGGCGCTCGGGGAGGGGTTCTCGGTGCGCGTGGTGGACGTGGGTTCGAAGGACTGGCGCAATACCGCGGTGGCGGACGTGTCGCTGTCGGAGACGGTGCTGGTGCCGGGCAGGCGGGTGGCGGTGCGGGCCGGCCTGGCGCGTTCCGGCTCCGGACCGGCGTCCTCCGTGGTCTCCCTCTACCTCGGGGAGGAGCGGCAGACGGTGACGGAGGTGGAATGGTCCGGGGACGAGACCGCGGCCTCGTGCGCGTTCGAGATGGAGATCGGCGCCGAGCCGATGTCCGCGCGCGTGGAGCTGGGAGAAGACACGCTCACCGCCGACAACCGGCGCTTTCTGGTGATGGACCCGTGCCGGGATATACCGGTGCTCTGCATGGACGGACGGCCCGCCGGCGCGGGGGCGGGCGGGGCAAGCGCGTTCATCGCGTGGGCGCTGGATCCGGAGCCGGACTCCGATCGGGTCCCCAACCCGTTCAGGCCGGTCGTGAAGTCGGGCGCGGAGGCGGCCGCCTCCGTGCTCGGTGACTTCTCCGCGGTGGTGCTGGCCTCCGTCGCGATGCCGGCGCCCGATCTTCTCGCCGAGTCGCGCACGTACGTGGAAAAGGGCGGGATGCTCGTCGTGTTCCTGGGAGAGGGGGCAGATCCGGCCGCGTACCGGAAGGGCGTCGAGCTCGGTCTTCTGCCCGCGGCGATGAAGACGATAGAAGGATCCGAGAAGAGCGACGGGATCCCGATCGCGTCGGTGGATTATGCCGCGCCGGCGCTCGAGAAGTTCGGCGGCCCGGACAACCCGCACCTGCAGGACGTGAGGGTATGGCGCTGGTGGAAGCTCGAGGTGCAGCGGGACGAGAGCACGAAGGTGCTGCTCGGCCTGGAGAACGGTGCGCCCTGGCTGGTGGAGAAGCGCCTCGGTTCCGGAGTCGTGTTCGTGTGCGCCTCGCCCTGTGACGGCTCGTGGTCGACGATGCCGGTCAGCCCCGCGTTTCTTCCCCTGATCCACCGCCTGATCATTACGTTTGTGTCCGCGAGCATCCCGGAGAGCTTCCGGACGACGGGCGAACCGATAGGGCCGTCACGGCGTCCGGCGGACATGATCGGATTCCAGGTGACCGCCCCGGACGGCAAGACGTCGCTTTACAGGACCGGCGCGGGGGAGGCGCTCTGCCGCGACACGCTGCGCGCCGGGATATACACGGTGCGCGCTCTCCCCGACGGTGCCGGGGAAAGGTACGCGGTGAATATTCCCTTCGAGGAAACGCAGGGCGAGAGGATCAGCGAAGAGGAGATACGGGGCCTGCTGAGGGACATCCCGGTGACGGTCGTCAGGGCCGACGATCGTGAGAGGGGCTTGGCGGGAAGCAGTGAGGGCTGGCCGCTGGCCGCGCTTGCCGTGCTGCTGCTGCTGGTCGCCGAGGTGGTGATTGCCCGGACGATAGACTGAGGGGAGCGAAATACCCGTACACGCTGAAAAAACACTCCTGCCGGCAGAAGGGCGGCTTTATGCCTCCCTTCGCTTGTTGTATACTGGTGCGGTATCGGGTCCATGGTCGTATATCGCTTACGGGAGGGAGTATGGCGTTCTTCGAAAG
>CAYMFW010000360.1:0-3805 GCA_964389785.1 uncultured Planctomycetota bacterium | reverse complement strand
GAAGCCGCCGCGTTCGAGGACGGCGGCCAAAATCCGCAGGTTTTCGGGGGCATCGTCCACGACGAGGATGTTGCTGCCCTGCACGTCATTTGTCTTTTTGTTCTCCACGATCACCTCCTCAGAAGGTCCTTCAGTCCTTCGTAGTCAAAGAGGTCCGCCATCCGCCGGAGCGAAGCGGCCACGTCCGGATGTGTGCTCCGAACGGTTTCGATGATCTCGATGATCTCGTTGTAGCGCGCGGCGGTCACCGCCCTGTA
Source organism: uncultured Planctomycetota bacterium (assembly GCA_964389785.1). GTDB lineage: Bacteria > Planctomycetota > CAYMFW01 > CAYMFW01 > CAYMFW01 > CAYMFW01. The sequence continues at coordinate 3,548 of CAYMFW010000360.1, read as the reverse complement.
CAGGTTGACCAGCACCTCCTCGGGCAGGGCTCGGAGCGCATCCCTGTCGAGGGGTTTCTCCTCCATCCCGGTGCCGGCGTTGTCCGCTTCCCCGTTCCCATCGGCAAGGTCGGTGACGCCGTGGCCCAGCACCTCCCCGACCTTTCGCAAGAGCTCGGCTCCGGCGAACGGCTTGCCGAGGAAATGTGTCCCCGGGTCGATCACGCCGTGGTGGACGATGGCGTCGTCCGTGTAACCGGACATATAGAGAACCCTGAGCGCCGGCCGGGTCTTGATAAGCGCTTCGGCCAGCACTCTGCCGCCCATCCCCGGCATGACCACGTCGGTCAGGAGGAGATGGATGTCGCCCGCGTGCTCTGCGGAGGTCAGGAGAGCCTCCTCCCCGTCCCCGGCGGTCAGCACCGTGTAGCCGGCCGAGTCGAGGGTCCTTCTGGCGACCTCGCGCAGGGCCTCCCCGTCCTCGACCACGAGGATGGTTTCGGTCCCCGTTGATCGTAGCGGTGCCGAAGGGAGCTTGGTCGACGTCGCCGTTGCACCGAGCTTTCGCGGCAGATAGATCTTGAACGTCGTCCCCCGGCCCGGTTCGCTGTAGAACCAGATGTTGCCGCCGCTCTGCTTGACGATGCCGTAGACCGTGGAGAGGCCGAGGCCCGTGCCCTTTCCCTTTCCCTTGGTGGTGAAGAAGGGCTCGAAGAGCTGGGCCTTGGTCTGCCCATCCATGCCGCAGCCCGTGTCCGTGACCGCGAGCCGGACATAGGGTCCGGCCTTCACCCCCGCGTGGCGTGCCGCGTACTCTTCGTCAATCTCGGCGTTCGAGGTCTCGATAGTGAGCCGGCCGCCTTCGGGCATGGCGTCGCGGGCATTGACCACCAGGTTCATGAGCACCTGCTCGATCTGCCCCGGGTCGGCCAGGGTCGGGCCGAGGTCGGGCGCGAGCATCTGGACAAGGTCGATGTCTTCGCCGAGGATTCGCCGCAGCATCTTCTCGACCCCTTCGGCAACCTCGTTCAGGCTCAGATGCACGGGCTGCAACACCTGCCTGCGGCTGAAGGCCAGGAGCTGGCGGGTCAGGGTCGCCGCGCGCTCGCCGGCCTTCTTCACCTGCCGGAGATCGCCCCTGAGAGAAGCGCCCTCCGGCACCCCCTCCATCGCGAACTCCGTGTAGCTCAGGATCACGGACAGGAGGTTGTTGAAGTCGTGCGCCACGCCGCCGGCGAGCCTGCCGATGGCCTCTATTTTCTGGGACGCCAGGAGCTGCTCCTCGAGCTTTTGGCGCTCCTCCCCGGCCCGCCTGAGCTCGGTGATATCCTGGTTGACGCCATAGGTCTTCACGGTGCGCCCGCGGGAGTCCTTGATGATGAAGAAACGGACCGTCATCCAGCCGACCTCTCCGTCGGCGTACAAGATGCGGTGCTCGATCTTGCAGTTGTAGCTCGGATCGGTGGATTCGACGGCCCTGCGCACCTCGTCCTCCACGATCGCTGCATCGTCGGGGTGACAGAACCTTCGCGCGTAATCCGCCGAGGATATCTCATAGCCGCCCGCCTCGGCGGCCGTGGCCCGGAAGATTCGATAGAAGTTGTCGTTGAACGTGAACATGTCGCGGTCCACGTCGTACTCCCAGTGGCCGGCACGTGCCATCTTCAGGGCGTCGGACAGCTTTGCCTCGCTCTCCCTGAGCGCCTCCTCCGCCTTCCAGCGCTGCATCATGACGCCGAGTTGCCGGGCAATGTCTTTGATTAGGTGCCGCTCCTCTTTGAGGAACGGCCCGTCGTCCGATTCGGGCATTTGCTCCAGGTAGCAGACCGCCAATGCCCCGACGGTCTTCCCCGACAACAGGATGTCGGCGGACTGTTTCCAGGGGGTGTCCCTGTAGTTGGCCGTGGCGCGCTCGCGGCCCGAGAAGGTGATCCTGGCGCAGGTGATCTCCGGATACTGCCAGCCGGGCGGGATCAGCTCGACCACCCCGGCGAGCACGTCGTCGACGGCCCCTCCCGACTCCGCGACGAGCCTGGAGACCCTGTAGAGGCACCTGAGCTCCTTGACCCGTTCGTCGAGGTCCCTGGTGCGCTTTCTTACGCGAGACTCGATATCCTCGCAATGTCTCTCAAGCGCCTGCCTGCCCCGGTCCGTCTCGAGGATCTCCTTCTCGTCACCATCAATGAGCTTTTTTTGTTTCTCGTTCACGACGTTCCTCCCAAATGAAGCAGAATGCCGGACATCAGGATTCCCTCATTCTCCGGGCCGAGATCAGCTCGACCACCGTCTTGTTGAAGTCGACCGCGTCAAAAGGCTTCTCCAAGCACAGGTTGCCGACCTCGTCCAGGAACTCCTGAGACCCGGCGGTAAAGGCGCCTCCGGTCATGAAGACGACGCGGCTTGTGAGATCGGAGTTGCTCTTCTCCAACCAGGCCAGCAAGTCCATGCCCGTAAAGCCGGATATCATCAGGTCGCAGAGGATGACATCGAACCCGGGATCCTCGGAGAGGATCTCTCGTCCCTCGCTCCCGGATGTCGCGACGATTACTTCATGGCGTCCCAAAATCATCGCGATCGATTGGCGAACGAGCTCCTCGTCTTCGATGACCAGAACACGGCCCCGCGGGCCGGCGCTCTCGGTCTTCTGGTCACGGCCGTCGACCTCCTTCCGCTTCTGATCCTCATCGATTGTTGCGGGCAGGCGAACCTTGAACTTGCTGCCCCGGCCCACTGTGCTCTCCACGGTCAACCGACCGCCCAGGGCGGAGACGATCTTCATGCAGATCGAAAGCCCGAGGTCCGTTCCCAAACTGACATCCTTGGTGGTGAAGAAGGGATCGAATACCTTGTCCATATCGGCGTTCGGGATGCCGCGACCGGTATCCGAGATTTCCGCCAATACCTCGGGACCCTCTGACCAGGTGCGAACCGAGACCTCGTTGCCGTCCGCGTCGCCCTCTTCAATGGCGTGGGCGGCATTGATCAGCAGGTTCACGAACACCTGGCACATCTGTCCATGGCTCGTCGAAACCCTTGGGACGCTGCCGAGGTTCTCGACCAGCCGCGCCCGACAGCTGATCTCCTTGGCGGTCATGGCCAGCGCGGTCTCGAGCACGCTGTTGAGCGACAGCGGCTCGATGGGCTGCTCGTCCGCGCGGGAGAAGGCCCGCATTCCCTTGATGAGGTCCCGTATCCGGCGGGCGCCTTCCAGGGCAGACTGTGTCCGCTCGCGCATGTCTTCCAAATCGATACGGGCCTTTGTGACCCGGCCCGCCCAGGTTGGATCCTCGTCAGCGGACGCGGCTTGACCTTTGGACGGGGCGAGCCGCCGGACGACCAAGTCCAAGTCCTCGGCCAGGGTCTCGAGGTTGTACAGTATGTAGGTGAGGGGATTGTTGACCCCGTGGCCGATGCTCGCGGCCAGCAGGCCGACGCTGGAGAGGCGGTCCGCCAACGCGAGCTCGGCCTGGAGCCGCTTGTGCTCGGTAATGTCGCTCAGCGTTACTCGCATGTAACCGGGTTGGCTCTTGGTCTTCACGAGCACCCACTCACACCTCGCCCACAAGACG
>CAYMFW010000359.1:0-3833 GCA_964389785.1 uncultured Planctomycetota bacterium | reverse complement strand
GCCAACGACGTCGCGCCCTCCGGCGTGGAGTCGCTCGTTCCCATGGATGACGCGCCCGCGCCGTCCGGCGCCGAGCCTCTGACACCCATGGACGCAATAGGAAGCGGGTCGGTTCAGGCCGGCGTACAGTCTCTCGATCCGACGTATGAACCGCCTATGCCCTCGCACGAGCCCGAATTCATTGCGCCTGCTCCGAAGCCCACACCAACCCCCGTTGCTGAAACACCATCGCCTGCTTCGGAGCCGGCGCCCCCTCCGCAACCTGAGCCCGAGGAGAAACCCGTCCCCACCGAAGAAGCCGTCGCCGACGACGAGGCGCCCGATTTCCGCGAGCCCTCGTTCGACATGCTCAAGGCCGCCTGGAGGAGAAGGATCGGCGACAGGGCCCCCAGGGATGTCTACTCCTTCATCAAGGATGAAACCGAGATCCTGCTCCCCGAAGCTCTGAAACATCCTGTGCCCGAGCAGGACGAAGACGCGCCCGAACCCGAGCGCAGTCATCGCATACGGCCCCCCGAGCCCCGCCGGACCCCCGAAGAGCCGGTGCACGAGGAGTCCGCGTACGAGGAACCCGCTCCCGAGATCCGCCCGATACGCCAGGAAATGCCCCGGAGAGAGCCCCCCAGGGAGCCCCGACACAAGGGCGCGGAACTGCCGCCCATCCGCTTCCCGTTCTTCGACGACATGGAAATCGCGCGCCGGGAGCCCCCTCCCGCCGCCGCCGGCCAGCGCTCCGCTGCCCGGCAGCGCCCCGCGCCGAAACAGAGCAAGCACCCGACCGAACCGACACCGATAGAGGACATCCCCCTCGAAACGGAGCCGTTCAAGCCGGTGATCAGCTTCGGCTCCCTGGCCAGGATGGAACCCCCCGGCCCGAAGCCCCAGGAGCCCGAGAAAGATTTCGGGGACGAGCCGTCCGCCCGGGGCTCCGAAGACGCCCCCGCGGCAACCCCCACGGCCCCGCCCGTCAGGAAGATGCCCGCGATAAGCTTCCCGGACATGCAGCCGGTCGCCCCGCGCAGAGACGCCTCCGCGTCGGCGCCCGACCTGCGCACGCCTTCCGTCCAGATCCCCGGCTCCCCGAAGAAAGCGGAAGCCGAACCCGCGGTCGAGCCGCCCGACGAGAACCTGGAGCGCGTCTACACCTCTCTCAAGGTTTTCGCCGAGAGAATGCTCCACGGCGACGAAGACCCGACCGCCGAGGACGTCAGCCAGGTACGCACCCTGATACGTGAGCTGCTCCCCTACGTCCAGAAGGAACACATAGAGCTCTTCCAGCACCTGTTCGGCCACGTGCGCGACGGCCTGGAAGCCATGACCATGAACGCCGTCAACGTCTGCATCCTCTCCCTTGAGATGGGCCTCGGCCTCGGCTACAGCGTCGACCAGCTCCACGAGCTCGGCCTGGCCGCGTTCCTCCACGACATAGGCATGCGCCACCACATGAAGATGGTGATGCAGGCCAGGGACCTGGACCACAACGAAAAGGCGATGCTCAAGAACCACCCCTCCCAGGGCTCCCAGATGCTCACCGACCTGCGCGGGGGCCTTCCCCAGGTGATACTCTACGCCGTCGCCGCCGAACACGAGCGCGCCGACGGCTCCGGATACCCCGAAGGCGTGAAGGAAGACCTCATAAACGAGTACGCCCAGATAATCGGCCTGGTGGACGTCTTCGAGGCGCTCACCCACGACCGCCCGCACCGGAAGAAATGCACCCCGGTACGCGCCATCGAGATCATCCTGGAGCGCAAAACCAAGTTCAACGCGCGCCTCCTGAAGATATTCCTCTCCCGGATCGGCCTGTACCCCAAGGGCACCTTCGTCGAGCTGAACACCAAGGAAGTAGCCCAGGTAATCAGACACAACCCGCGGATGCCGCTCTCCCCCACCGTCCGGGTCGTCTTCGACGCCGTCGGCAAGAAGGTCGCCAAGCTCCGCGACATCGACCTCAGCAAGGAAACCCGCAACTACATCGTGAGGAACCTGTGAGAACAGAAAAGGGGACTGGAGAAAAGGGGACTGGGTACTTTTTGTTCCGTCAAAAAGTTGCCTGTACCCTTTTCTCATGGATATCATTCCGTCAAAAAGTTGCCTGTACCCTTTTCTCATGGATATCATGAACAAATTCCTCGCAATCGCCACAGGCCTCCTGACAATCGTCGCCGCCGGCCTCGCCTTCAACCTCTTCATGACCCACGGCGAGCTCGAAGAAAAGAACGGCAAGGTCAGCGGACTGCAGAACGACGTCACCGACTACAGCCGCCAGATCCTCAACCTCAACGTCGAACTGGAGGAACAGGCCGAGAAGCTGAACAAGCTGGAAGAGAAGCTCGCCGCGGCGACGGAAGCGCCCGCTGCTTCGCCGACGCCGGAGGCTGCGCCGGAAACAGCGCCCGAGACGCAGCCCGAGATTCCGCCGGTGCCGGAGCCGGGAGCTGAACCGGGACCGGAACAAGTTGAGCCGACGGCTGCAGAGGAGCCGAAACCCGAAACGCCTGAAAAGAAGCCGGCTGAACCCGAGACGCGCAAAGCCCAATATCGAATAGACGTTGACGACATCCTCCTTATCGACGTCTGGGAAAACCCGGATCTCCGCCGCAATGTCACCGTCCGCCCCGACGGCCACATATCCTTCCCTCTCATAGACGAAGTAAAGGCCATCGGCCTCACAATCCCCGAGCTGGACAGAGTTCTCACCGAGAAGCTGAAGGACTACATACGCATCCCCGACGTCTCCGTCTCCCTCGTACGCGTGGGCGGCAAGAGAATAGTGGTGATGGGCGCGGTCCGCAGGCCGGGCGTATTCCAGGTCGAGGGCGAGAAGAGAGTGCTCGAGGCGATGGCCATGGCCGGCGGCGGCACGCCTGAAGCGGACCTCACCCGCATACTCGTGATGAAGGGCGGCAGCGAAGGGAAAAGCTACAGGATCGACTTCGAAAAAGCTCTCCGGGAGGACCCCGACAGCGCGAAACTCACGCTCGAAGCCCAGGATATCCTCTACATTCCGGAAAAGCAGATCGCGGAAATCATGGTCCTCGGAATGGTGAACAAGCCGGGCGTATATCCACTCAAGGGAAGAGAAACGGCCCTCGAGGCCATTGTCCTTGCCGGCGGGTACAACACCAACGCAGATCTGGAGAATCTTCTCATAATGCGAAGCGGCGGAGACGGCATCGGGGACAGGGTGGATATCAAACGAACTCTCGACTTCGGCACACAAGACCCCAGGGCCCGCCTGAAGGCCCAGGACGTTCTCTACGTTCCGCCCAGGGATCCGGATGACAAGGTGCTGGTCATGGGCGAGGTTAGGACTCCCGGCGTTCATGATCTCATCGGCGGCAAGAGAGTACTCGATGCCATCGCCAAGGCCGGCGGCTACTCGAAAGACGCCGTTCTGAACAGCATCGTTGTCATCAAGGGACTTCCGGACAAGCCGAAGGCCCAGAGAGTGGATGTCCGCGTGGCGCTCAAGAAGGGTGATATGAGAGGAAACCTTGAACTTGCTTCAAAGGATATCGTCTTCGTCCCGAAATCCTTCATCGCCAAGGTGGACGACTTCCTGGAGCACATTCTCCGGCCCGTCTCGCGAGCCACCAGCATACGCACCGACATAGATTCCTGGGAAAAAGACACGACACCATGAGAAGGAACCCCCATGCCCCAGTATGAGCTGTCTCTCGGCGATTACCTGAGAATCGTTCGGAAGAGAAAATGGGTCATCGTCTTCAGCGTGGTGATATTCACCGCATTCGCCGTCTTCTACACCATGCGCAAGCCGGTCGTCTACCAGGCGACCTCCACCGTGAAGATAGAACAACACCGCAGCGCCG
>CAYMFW010000358.1:0-3855 GCA_964389785.1 uncultured Planctomycetota bacterium | reverse complement strand
GTCTGCCGAAGCACAGTTCAGCCGTAGATGCTATTGGTTCTTCTCCATCCTCTCGATGTGTCCCTGGAGCGCCTTGTATCCTTCCGATTCCTTGCCCTCCTCCTTCTCCAGCCTTTTCAGCTTCTCTCTCATGTATGTCAGCATCGTATTCCGAGATGCCTTCTTCCCTTCTTCGGACTTGGTCTCGTGCCAGTGCTGATGGTCCTCGAGTTTGTCCTCGGCAGCTCTTTTCGCAGCGTAAGGGTCGGGCACCTCGTCCTTCTCTCCCTTTCTCTGCTTGCCGCCCTCGTCGTCGTCGGACTTCTCCAGGAGCTCTTTCCATACCTCTGTTATGGCGTCGAGCTGCTTCTTCACGTCTGCGGGAACGTCGCCGTAGAGATCCTTCAGTTTTTCGAGGTCCCGGTCGGGCGTGTCCAACATGCGCAAAGCCGCGCGCTTCTCGGCCTTGCCCTGCTTCTTGAGCATGGGAATGATATTCTCCATACGACTCAACTCTTCCCGTTTCCTGGAGACGTAGTTGCTGTAGGCTTTCTTGCGGATGACCGAAAGAAGATCGGCGGCGGCCGCCTTGACCTTGGGGGAAGAATCGTTCTCGGCCATGTGCTTGAGGGCCCTGTGTCCCTTTTCGTCCCAGAAGGCATAGCGGCCTTCGTCTTCGGAGACTGTCTTGCGTTTGTACGCAGCGACTCCTGCGAGCCGGACCCCCTCGTCGGATTCGTTCGCCATACGGCCTATCCACTTATCCGGCCTGGACTGCATCAGCATCTCATAGACGCTCTTTCGAAACGCGGCGGGGTGCTTGCCGTCGAGGGCCTCCTCCACCAGCTTCCCTCCGAAACTGTTGACCCCAGCGCGATTGTAGGCGGCCCGGAGGGCCTCGACCCGGTGGTCGTAATCAGGGCTCTCCTCGACGATCCATCGGATCAGAGGGTCCCTGGCGGAATTATCGCGATCGTCCCGGTATGAGTCGCGGGACACGGCCAACGCGAGAACCGCCTCTTTCACGGCTTTCGAGGGATGATCCTTATACAGCGTCTTGAGCAGCGCAAGCCGTTCCATTCTGACGAGAGAATCACCCTGCAGGAACTTCAGGACCTGTCCTTCGGGACTCTTCGCGTTCATGCTCTCCGAGAGAAACACGGCCGCTGCTTCGGAGGTAGACGAATTGATGACCTGCAGAATCACGGCGCGGCGGTCCGCGGAAGTGTCGGTTTTCGCGGCCTCGATCAGTTTGCCAATCTGCGCGTTGCTGAGCGCCTTGGCCCGAAGCACGTTGGCCAGCATGGCGAGTATATCGCGATCGTCGGCCGTCAGCAGTTCGCCTATCACCTCATCGACAGGCCTGGCAAATTCTCCATCGCTCTTCTCGCGCTCCTGCCAGCGGAATTTCGCCAGCCGCTCGCGCTTGGACAGAGCCGCGGGCGAGTCCTTCGTGACCGCCCTTGCACCATGCTTCTTGTACCAGTCACTCGCAGCGGCGGCGGCCTTAGTAGAAAGATCCACGTTGCACCGCAGATTCCCATAGCTCAGGTATCCGGTTACGGGAAAGTGCTTCCCCGTCCGCTTGTAGAGATGGTACGGAACCAGGTGGCCCACGCCGCGGCCTGCCTCAAGGAGCGACACGAGGGCCTCGAAGGCCTTGGCTCCTTCGATAGCGGCAAGTTTCTCCACGGCCTTGAATGTCAGGTTCCTCTCTCTTTCGGCAAGGTACATCACCTCATCGTGGTCCAGCACTTGTTCTCCTTGAAGTTTCAAGTACTTCTGCTGGCGCACGACGGAATCCTTTATCAAGCGAACCAGATTCTCGACTTCCGACCCGCCCCCGGCATCCATGTTCCTCATCATCTGCACTCGCTCCCAGTTCTGTCCGGAGGCATCCCACTTCGCGTACGTCTGCTCCCTGTGCGCATGGTTGTCCACCAGGCGCTGGACGTCTTCCGTGATATTCCGGTAGCGCATCAGATCGAGCAACTTCGCTCCCATCTTGGCCATCTTGGGATCGTCGTGCTTCACGACCGAATCCAGAAGCCCGTCCTTCAGTTCAATCCGGTCGGACATGCCGACAAGCGCCTCGCCTACCGCGCTCCAGCTCTGTCTCAGAGCGGAATTGTGGGATGTCAGGCACTTGACCAGCGTGGGCGCCCCCTCTTGGTCACCGGTACGGCCGAGTTCCTTGATGAGCCTTTCGTATGTTCGCTTGAGCCCGGAGAGGATCGCTTCGGAGTAAGATGATGTATCGATATCGCTCTCTTCCTCGAGAAACACCCGAAGCATCTGCGGAGCAGGTAGCTGTCTGAAGTCGATCCTCTCGTAAGCGGCCTTAGTCTTCTGTTGGTCGGTCTCTTCCCTTATTGTTTTGGCCAACGCACGTAGGTCCTCCAAGGTTGTCTTGGCGCCAGCCGGGGGCGGGGAAGCAGCCTGCCCAGAGATCGGGAGGTCCGAGAGGATGAACAGCGCGGTGAAGGCAACCATGATTACACGACCACTTTTCATAGGGATCGTCCTCCTCCCACACGAAGGTTATCTGCTACACTCATGGATACTCCTCTTGAAGAGCGGTAACCATCTTCTAGCATCCTGATTCCTCCACAAGCGCAGGTTCTTCTCCCTGGCATCTATCATGTTACCATAAGGCTCCGCCTGTCAGCGCTCCTGAGAATCCAACCGTTCTGAAAACTCATATTCCGACAGGATGTCGCATGAACAGTCTGAGAAAACTACAAGCCGGCCAATTCCGGAGCCTTGCTCTTCGAAATTCTCATGAGAGGAGAGGTCGACAGGCATTGCGGACCACAGAATCATGTACTTCTTTCCTTCGGTAAGGTGACGAGGCTTCGCAGAATACTCGAAATCCCTTGCCACCCCTCTTTCTGTCCTGCCGGTAGAGAACGGAGGGGGTAACATGAAACTCTGAGCGTTGACCTTCCCCTCGTCCAGAAGAACGCCTATCCACCTCTCCGGGATAGGAAATGTACCGTCATTCTTTGACGCATAGGCCTGAAGCGCATCTGCCAACTTCACAATTCTATCACCAGCTGTTGCGGCCGCGATCTCGCGCGCTCGCCGCAAGACAACCACGTAGACACCCACGGAAGATGAGATCAGCGACGCACATACCAGAATCAGAAAAACAGCAGCCAAGGTTCTTCCAGGAGAAGGACGCTTACGGAAACGCTTGGCCAAATATAGACTTGCAATCGCAATGCCTAACAACGGGAAAGCGTAGAGTGCCGGCACTAAGTAGAAGGCAACCTGACTCATCTCACGCGAGAGATACTTGTGCAGGTGTGTGCCCGTGGCCGCCAGTGAGTTTGAAGGCCAAACATCATTCTCTCTTGTCCGCAGTGCCCGCCTGCGCCGTTTCAATCCTGGCATCAATCGATTCGAGCGGGGAGTAGCTGCTTCATCTTCTCTATGCGATTATCGGAAGGCACTATAGCAGGCGGTTGAGCGGCAGTCAAGCGGTTTGACGTTGGAGATCCGGACCGAGTGCTCACTTGCCATTCGCCATGGACATGCAGAGCGCTCTATGGGATAGTGTACCATGATGTGACCAATGGGAAAGCGGTTTGCCATGGGGTGGATAGATGAAGATGAATTTCAAGAGCCGACTATTCGATTTGCTCGTGGCAGATGTAGATTGTGGGAGAGTAACAGAAGTGGCGAGGATTCTAACGTATCTTGCGGTGTGGAGCGTTTTCTTGTTGGCCATCCCGCCCGCCAAGGCAGGAGAGATCCATAGTGTCGTTGCGGCAAACAATGCTGCGCGAACCAAGGCTCTGATTGCCGAAGATCCAACTCTAGCCCAACTTCCGCAGTAAGGGGCTTCTGAAAAAAACTTTCGGCGGTTTCGGC
>CAYMFW010000357.1:0-3879 GCA_964389785.1 uncultured Planctomycetota bacterium | reverse complement strand
GGCCCTCAGAAAAGAGTATAATCACTCCGTGAAGTGTCAATCGTGCCAATTCGAGAACGTGGCCGGCGTCAAGTTCTGCGGCGAGTGCGGCAAACCCCTGAAGCCGGTATGCCCGTCGTGCGGCTTCGAGAACCCGCCGGGCATGGTGTTCTGCGGAAAATGCACGACCTCGCTGACCCCGGACGGACGAAGACCCACCGATGACACCAGGACGGCATCGGTTCGGGACGAGCTGAGGACCGTCACCATCCTGTTCGTGGACGTCAAGGGTTCCGCCTCCATCGGAGAGCAACTTCCGCCCGACGACGTGAAGGACATCATGAACGAGTGTCTCGGAATACTGGAGGAGGAAGTCACGATCAGAGGAGGTACGGTGGACAAGTACCTCGGCGATGGGCTGATGGCCACCTTCGGAGCGCCCGTTTCCCACGAGAACGACCCCGAACTGGCCGTCGATGCCGCACTCGGCATGCTCGAGTCCATCAAGATATTCGCCGAACGCCTCCGTGAGCGCACCGGCATCCCGCTGGAGATACGCGTGGGCATCAATACGGGAAAGGTGCTGGCCGGTCGCATGGGCAAGCAGCAAGCGAGCTACACGGTGATGGGAGACCCCGTGAACCTTGCCAGCCGTCTGGAGGGAATGGCGGATCCCGGAACGGCGCTGGTCTCGCACAGCACATACCGTCTCGCAATGGGAAAATTCACGTTCGAACCCAGAGGTCCGGTGTCCGTCAGGGGACTCAAACGCAAGGTTCGCCTCTACCAGGTGCTGGGAAGACGCGAAGAGGAAGAGCAAGCCTTCGCGTTGGAAATTGCGGGGGCCAGGCCCCGCATGGTGGGCCGCAATAAGGAAATGGGCATACTGCGCGCCGTTCTCGATGACGTGATAGCGGACAACGTTCCCAAGCTCGTAACGATCATGGGAACAACTGGAGTGGGGAAGTCCCGCCTTGTGCACGAATTCACGAACTATCTCTCGTCCATTCCTCAGGAGACCATAATCAGTTCCGTGCGCTGCGACGGGGAATCTCCGCGGCAATACTGGATTATTCGAGAGCTCCTGAGGGAATGGCTCGGAATCGAACCGCAGGGATCGGCGGAGCAATTCCAGGAGGCTCTGCTCGCCGCATGCAACCGCGCGATCGCGAATCCGGACAGTGCCATGGAAGCCGCCCATTTTCTGGCAAATCTTGTCGGCGTACCGTTCGCGGAGAGCCGGGACACGGGACTCTATGACGCCGACTCCGAGGCCGCCCAGCAGGTCGCATTCAAGGGGCTGGCGACCCTCCTGTCCTCCGCGGAAGCAGGAAAGCTCCTTGCCTTCGTTGTCGAGGACGTTCACTGGGCCGATACCGGAAGCATCGAGGCGCTGCTGTATCTTGCGGTGGCAGTCGAAAGCTCATCCCTTTTCATGCTCGCCACGGCCCGCGAAGAGGAGCTTACCGATCCCGAGATGCTGAGGAGATCCCTTCCCAACGTGTCCGTCATCAGACTCGATATGCTCAGCAGGCAGGCCAGCCTTTCTCTCGTCGACGAGGTCTTCAAGAACGTGACGAACGTGACGGAGACAACCAAGCGCCTGGTTGCGGAGAAATCGGAGGGGAATCCCTATTACGTCGAGGAAATCGTCAAAGACCTCCTCGACCGTGGACTGATAACCGTCTCGGCTACGGAAGCCGGCGCCGCAGCCTGGCGAATGGAAGACATCGGCGGCAGCCTCGACGTACCGGTAACGCTCGAAGGCCTGGTGCAGACCAGAGTGGACCGGCTCCTCCCGAACGAAAGGATACTCCTGCAGGAGGCTTCGGTAGTAGGCAGAGAATTCTGGGAGAGCACACTGCAGGATATGGAGACTGCGTCCGATCCTTCTACCTTCGATGGGATACCGGACCCGGTGCGCGCGCGACTCGCAGGCTTGCAGGCAAGGGGATTCGTCTTCCACCATCCCCTCTCCCATTTCGCCGGCGACGAGCAGTACGCCTTCAAGCACAGCTTCTCGAGGGAGGTGGTATACGGAACCATACCCTCCAAGCAGCGTAGAGCACATCATGCTGTCGTAGCCAAGTGGCTTGCGGGAAAGAGCGAGGATTCACGCGACAAGTTTCACGCCCTTCTCGGATACCACTATGAAAACGCGGAGGACCCCGACGCGGCACGCAAGGAATACGTCCTTGCCGCCGAGTTGTCCGCCAGGCTGTACGACAATCTCGAAGCCATCGGCCTGTATCGCAAGGCCGCCGGCCTCAGGGGCGAGCCGAGCGAAATCGAAGAAATCAGCTTTCGCCTGGCCAGGCTCTACCTCACGACCGGTGACTTCCACGCAGCGCACAGAACCTATGAGGACCTGCTGGACCTGTGCTCGGACGACAGGGAAAGAGCCCGAGCACTTGTCGGCCTCGGCCGCGTCGATGAAGGCCGAGGCGAGTACGAAGAAGCCCTCACCCATTTCGAAAAGGCACAAGAGCAGATCGAATCGCTTACCGTTTCCCACACCGCGGAAATCCGCGGAAGCATCCTGCAGGGCCAGGCTGCCGTTCACAGGAGGCGAGGCGACAATCAGAACGCGATCCGTTCGGCACAGGGCGCGCTGGAATTGCTGAGCAGGGAAGGATCGCCGACAGAAGCCATCGAGGGCAGCGAGGAAACATTGGGGGAGGCGCTCTCAACGCTGGGGGACGCGTACCGGATGATGGGAGACCTTTCGTCGGCCATGGCGAGATTCGAGCAGGCGCTCAAGGTCTTCGGCGACATGAACAACAGGCGGGGAGAGGCAAACGCTCTCAATAACATGGGGATAGTCTACTACAGCCGGGGAGAGCTGGACGAGGCGGAAGACCACTACCTCCGATCGAGGGAGATCGCGGAGAAGATAGCCGCCTCACAGGCAAAGGCTCGGGCCGAGGCCAATCTGGGACTGGTTCGAAGACTCAAACACCAGTACGAGGATGCTTCGCTCCATCTCCGGAAGGCTCTGGACATAAGCAGGCGCCTTGGCGACAGGCAAGGCGTGGCGAACTCGGTAATCAATATCGCTCTCATAAGCGTGTATCTCGGAAACACCGACTCAACCGAAGCACTCCTCGACGAGCTCGACGACATGTGCCGCCAGGAAGACAACAAGCTCTGGCGGTGGTTCGGCACCTTTTGCCGCGCTCAGGTGGCCAACCTGCGCAGCGACGGCGGAACTGCGCTCGACCTTCTGGAGAAGGCTCTTTCACTCTCTCGCGAGATGAAGAATCCGGCGAATGAGGAGCGTACGCTCCAGGAGATTGCCGATGTCCTGATCGCACAGGGCAAGTTCCACGAAGCGTCCGAGATCGTGGAGAAGATCAGGCAACTGCTGCCGAAGGAGCCTGAGGAAAAGCAGGGCCTCAGACTCAGACTTTTCGAAGCGGACGTAAGCGCCGGGATGGGCGATTCGGAGAAGGCACGCGACCTTCTGACGACATGCCGGCCGGCAGCCGAGAGGTTCACCGACAACGTGGAGCTGCTGTCGAGCTACCATACCATCGCCGGCAAACTCGCCGAGAAGGAAGGAGACTCCTCGAGTGCACAGGACCACTACGGGAAGGCCCTGGAGGCCAAGAACAGCGTGTGCTCGACCCTCAGGGATCCAGCCGTACAGCAGATGTATCTGAAGCGCCCCGACATACGCGCGCTCTGCGACGCGGTGGAGAGGGTCAGGGGAGAGGGCTAGAAACCCAGGCCGATCACCAAGACCGGGGCCCACCGGTCGGATGTAGTCCCGTCGCCGAGTTGGCCCAAGGAGTTCATTCCCCAGGCCCGGACGGTTCCGTCTGCCTTCAAGACTACCGTGTCATCCTGATGGAAAACCTCAGACACCAGGCCGGCCTGCACGACGAGCTTCTGTCGCTG
>CAYMFW010000356.1:0-3892 GCA_964389785.1 uncultured Planctomycetota bacterium | reverse complement strand
ACGGATACAGCAAACAGAGGTTCCGCGAACTGACCGGATGGATCAAGCGCCGCCTGCGCTGCTACCTATGGACGCAGTGGGGAAAAGCAGGCTACCGGAGGTTGAGGCATTTAGAAGTGGGCCGTGAGCTGGCATGGAACACATGCAAATCGCATCACGGGCCGTGGCGCCTGAGCCGCAGCCCCGGGCTTGCCTTCGCACTGACGACGCGCTATTTTGTCGCAAAGGGTTTACCTTTGCTTCATGTGAACGTGTATCCTCCTCTCCTCGGCACAGGATCAGTTCCTGGTAGGCACTTCGCGCCAGCGCTTTTCCTCTGGCATGGAGTTTTCCTCCCCCTTCGAAATTCCTTCGGGAGTCCACCGGAGCAATGAACACATGCCCTTTCTTCCGACACAGATTCGTCATCTTCTTCCCTTCAAAGTATTCGTCGGCAACGACCACCAGATGAACGTTGTCGGGAAGATCCATCTCTTTCACAATCAGGCAGGCAAGATCAACCTGCGTTTTGAACACGAGACGATTTCCTTTGCGACGCCCCAGCTTGAGCTTCTTGTTCTGGCGATTCACGTATTTCTTGGTGTAGTAGCTCCTGCGGGGCAAAGGAATGCGCGCTCCCGAAGCGGTAATTACGATCCCTTGCACGAATGTGTGCGCTTTGGTGGATCGGCCTTTGCCGCCTCTCTTCTTCTTGCGATATTGGATCGCGTTGCCCACTTTCGTTTCACTGCCCCGCTGTATGCACACGCCGTCTATAGCCAGAAACCATGTCTCCTCTTCTCCTCCCGCTCTTTTGAGCTCCTGCTCGACCTGTCGTTTCGACTCCGCTCGCACCATATCTCGAGTACGAAAAGAATCACGACGCATGCGTCGCGATACGGAACCGGGCGTGCGTTCCAAGCTCAGCACTTCTCTGCCGATGGCCGATTGCGTGCGCTTTCCTCTTGTCAGCAGGATTCCTGCAAGTATCCACGGAAGCACCGTTCGCCTGTTCTTCGAAAGCATATTGTGAAATCGGGTACCGAAGGACTCAAGACGGGACGGAATCGTGACGATCATTATGGTAGCTCCTCCTCCGAGGTGACCAAGAAACATATCCGTTCTTGGTATCGTCATCTCGAAGTGGGGAGCTTTCCTTTTTTCGCAGCCTGTCATGCCGTTATGACCCCAAAAAGTGCAAAGTTATTGATATGAATCTTGACAGCATCATATTTGAATTGAGCGTCATTGTTGTCGGCGCTGCCGCGCTGGGAACGCTCTTTCTCTATGCCAGACAACCGATATTGATCGCCTATATCGCCATCGGCTTTGCCGTCGGACCCAACGGGCTTGCGCTAATTCGAAGCACCGATCACATTGAAGAAATCGCTCACTTCGGCGTCATGCTGCTCCTCTTCTTGATCGGCCTTAATCTGCAACCCCTGAAGTTCCTTAAGCTCTTCCGCAAGACTGCTCTTCTCACATTTGGTACTTCAATAGCATTTGGGGGAGCGTCGCTTCTGTTCGCGTTGCTGCTCAAGTATGACGTGCATAGTGCGGTTCTCTTTGGTGCGGCTATGATGTTTTCCAGTACGGTTGTCGGTCTGAAGCTAGTTCCAACTACCACGTTGCACCACAAGAGGACGGGGGAGGTCATGACTAGTGTCCTTCTTCTGCAAGATATGCTGGCCATTTTCGTTATCCTCTTTGTCACGGGAGAGAAGAGTGATCACGTGCTGGTGACTTTTTCAATGCTTGCGGGAAAGTTCGCGTTTCTGTGCTTGCTCTCGTTTGCAGGCGTGCGTTATCTGATGGTGCCACTCCTCAGAAGATTCGACGTGGTCCAGGAATATACGTTTGTTGCAACGTTAGGCTGGTGCTTGCTGTGGGCTGAGTCAGCTCATGTTCTGGGACTTTCCTATGAAATGGGGGCGTTCATCGCTGGGCTCTCAATCGCGTCGTGCGCAGCTGCCCTTGCCATCGCTGAGCACCTGAAGCCGCTACGAGAATTTTTTCTCATTCTCTTTTTTTGTGCGGTAGGGGCGGAACTAGATTTTCGTTTGGAGCCCCGTCTTCTTCTTGCGGCGCTCGTCTTTGGTGTGGTTCTGGTGCCCTTGAAGACCCGCGTGTTTCGTTTTGCATTCAGAGTGAGTGGGGAGTCTCAGGAATTGTCACGGGAGCTATCGGTGCGTCTCGCGCAGTCCAGCGAGTTTTCGCTCCTGGTTGTGTTCGCCGCATTATCAGCGGGCGTTCTGTCAGCTGAAAAGGCTATGGTGGTGCAGATTGCCACAATAGTTTCCTTCATCGTTTCCACGTACTGGGTGGTGTTGAAGTACCCCACGCCAATCTCCATGAGCTCTGGCCTCCGCCAGGATTGAGAATAGATGGGCAAGATTGAAGCCAAGGGGTTCAACACTGACCAGCTTCGGCACGCGGCTTTGCCGCGCACCTCGCTGGCAGGTTAACCCCGACGTTGGAATCTGCGAAAAAAAAGACCTGTTGCAGAACTGGCTTCCATCCGATATTCTTATTGTAGGAGGTGAGGCTATGCAGTTTACTGCGGTATTCAAGAAGTTCGCCGAAGGCTACGCTGCGTTCATAGAGGAGTTGCCCGGCGCCAATACGCAGGGCGCAACCATGGAGGAGGCGCGGGCAAATCTTGCTGAAGCGGTTGAGCTCGTTCTCGAGACGAACCGTCGACTGGCGGAAGAATCCCTCGTTGGGGAAGATGTAATTCGAGAGCCTTTCTCTGTTCCTGCCTGATGAAACGACGGGACCTGATCCGCCATCTGGAGAAGCACGGTTGCGAGTTCTCACACGAGGGCGGCAGTCATACGGTTTACGTCAACAGAGCAGTTCGTAAGTGTTCCACCGTTCCTCGCCATCGTGAGATTCTCAAGTTCACAGCTCGGAAGATCTGCCGGGATCTCGAGGTGCCGCTACCGTAGGCGGGATTCCAACCAGCGGTTCAACTTGACCGTCGCTTACGCGCCGGCAAGTTAACCGCGCCGTTAGTTGCAGGAACAAGTAATGCCTGAAGGTGCTGCTAAGAAATCCCCCGACAAGAACCGCCGCACAGCGATTCTCACCAAGGTCTGGACTGTAGGCATCACGGGTGTGGTTCTGCTTGCCGGGATATGGTTCGTGTCGGTGTGGCGCACGCACTCGGTTGTCAAGAACTGCGAACGAATTCGGAGACTTGGCCAGCCGAGCCCGGAAGAGGCCATTGAAAAGCTCGGCGGTCTGGAGCGTGCGCGAGCCCGGCTGAAATCGTACCTAAACCTACATCGGAAACTCGCCACAGAAAGAACTAACGCCGCGTTTCTGCTCGGCCGTTGTGGAAAGGCCGTTATGCCGGACCTGATAGAACTTCTGGATGATAATGACAGGTCCGTGTCCGAGGAAGCAGCCTTCTCTCTCGGCGACATGGGAGCGGATGGTATGGAGGCGATTCCGGCACTGCGGAGGAAGGCGAGTCCGATCATCAAGGCGTTTGAAGCCGGCATAGACGTAATGCGTCGTGACCCTTTCCCTGAGTGGGCTGCCTACCTGACCCTCGAGAAAATCCGCGAGGCAAAGTCCGACCCGGAATCGCGTTCAGAGACCCCCTAGAAGGCAACTAACCCCTATAACGCCAGCCATGTCAAGTGACGACACGTAAGCTGCGGGCAGGAACCTTCCGGTTTCTGCCAGGACCGCCCCGGGGCGGCTCACCGTTCAGAAGGAATGGGCACTCTGTCTTAATTTCGAGTTGCGGCGCCTCATGGAACTGAGCACCAAACCCCTATCGAGGCTCAATCGATCGTGAAGTATCCAGGAGCGATTCTCCGGTCGACTGCGGGATGCGCAATGAACCCGCGGCCTAGAAACATGTCGGTACCCTCGTGCCGGCCTACTCAAGCGGTAGGGCTGG
>CAYMFW010000355.1:0-3931 GCA_964389785.1 uncultured Planctomycetota bacterium | reverse complement strand
GCACCGACACTGACACCCTTTCCGAGAGCATAGGTTCCACCAAGGAAATACGCCATGGTGTTCTCGAGGCCGCCGGCGGCGATCTGATCGTCGTCGGTGAGATTCTCGAGGGCTATGCCCGCGTAAATCGTGACCGGCTGGCTCGGAACGTTGTAGACGAGCTCGATGAAGCCGCCCATGACCTCCTGGCCCTCGTCACCGGCGATTCCGGCACGGCTCAGGAAGACGTCCAGGTTCTCGCCCATGTACAGCTCGCCCATCAGGGAGAACTGGTCATTGAACTTGACGCTGCCGTCGACGCATACGCCGAACACCGGGATCTCCTCACCGGCCGCGTCCTCCCGCCCGTAGGCTGCGGAAAGGGCCAGGACGCCCTTCGTCGGCGTCCAGGCGTAGCGGGCCTCGATGATCGGCAGGCCGCCCTCGATGGCGCCGTTGGTCGTCGGGTCGTTCAGCGACACCTGGAGCATCCCCACCGGGAAGTTCCGCGTGTAGCGAAGCTGAGCTCTCCGGAAACCGACGTTACCGGTGTTCCAGTAGAAGCCGTTCGTGAGCAGGGTCTTCGGAAGACCCGCGCCGAAGATATCCCAGTGCTGGCCGGCGATGACCGAGTAGTCAGCGCTCTTCAGCTCCAGGTATGCCAGGCGCGTACGGAACTCCATCTGGTTCCTGGTTGTGGGGTCGAAAAGATCCCACTGCAGGTGACCGTTGATCGTGAGACCAGCCTTCACCTCGGGGCCCGCCCACTTCAGGCCGAAGCGGGAGTGCATGGCCGTGAATCCGGTCGTATTGCCGTCAGGCGTTCCCACGTCGTTCGCAAACCGGGGCGCGACCAGGCTGTTCATATCGTCATCCTGAATCGTCGCGTCCAGCTTGATGAAGCCGTAGAAGTCGACCTTGTTCTCGCCGTCCGCGATGTTGATATCGCCGAACGCCGGAACCGAAGCCACCAGCAATGCCACCACTCCCAGCCAACAAGATTTTCTTACCAAATCCCCCTCCTTTCCTAGAAAAAAACTCTCCTTATGTCTCAAACGCCGAAGTACCCGATGCACACGGCGTGCTGCAAAAAATAAGGCGGTATGGTAGCAGACTACGCCCTCATGTCAAGCGTCAGCCGCAGATTGTCTCCGGGAACGTGTCCCCCAATCGCTCTAACTCACACCAACCAAGGCACAAACTCACACTGCACGTTCGATTCCTCCAGCACCGTCCTCGCCGCTTCTTCATCCTCGCACGACACCCTCATCCCCATATTGCAGTCCGAAGATATCTCTCTCGGCACCGGTATCATCTTCACGTCGATGCCCTTCTCCCCGGCTACCCGCTCCGCCTTCAGCGCGTGATGCGTTGACGGAAATATCACGATGACGTATTCCTCAGCCACTGCAGAGATCCTCGAGGGACCCCAGGAAGTGCGCCACGTCCTCTTCCGTCGTGAAATGCCCGATACTCGCCCGAATAGTCCCTCCGGGGAACGTCCCGATCGTCCGGTGCGCCGACGGCGAACACTGCAGACCCACCCTGGTCATTATGCCGTACCCGCTTTCGAGCGCGTGCGCCGTCTCCGCGATATCCCGGCCCTCCACGGCGAACGAGAAGTTGCCGACGTTTCTTTCCATATCGGGAGGCCCGTACGTCCTCACGCAGTCGACCCCCCTCAGCCCGTCGGCCAGCATCCCGCCCGCCTTCTTCGTCTTCTCCCGGATCGCTTCCACCGTTTCGTCGAGAATGAACCCCAGCGCCGCCCCCAGACCCGCCAGCCCCGGGGTATTCGGCGTGCCGCTCTCGTACCGGTCAGGCAGGATGTCCGGCTGATATTCCTCACTCGAATTGCTGCCCGTGCCTCCCTGCTTCAGCGGGGCGAGCTCGATCCCCTCGCCCACGTACAGCCCGCCGGTGCCCTGCGGCCCCATCAGGCCCTTGTGGCCGCTGAAGGCCAGCAGGTCCACCGGAAGCGACGAAAGATCGATCGGCAGGCACCCCGCCGTCTGCGCCGCGTCCACGAGCAGCGGAATCCCGTGCTCCCTCGCGATCCGACCGCACTCCTCGATCGGCTGTATCGAGCCGGTTACGTTCGACGCGTGGGTCATCACCACGAGCGCGGTTTCCGGCGTCATCGCGCGTTCCATATCGTCGGGATCGACGATGCCGTCGCCGTCCGCCTGTACCCTTGTCACGCTCACGTCCCGCTCCCCGGTCATCGCCGAAAGCGGCCGCATCACCGAGTTGTGCTCCATGCTCGTTGTCACCACATGATCGCCTTCCTTCAGAATTCCCTTGATAGCGAGATTGAGCGCCTCGGTGCAGTTGAGCGTGAAGACAACGCGAGAGTCGTCGTCGATTCCGAACAGTCCCGCCGCGCGCTCGCGCGCTCCGGCAACGATCCGGCCCGCCTCGATGCCCGGGCCGTGAACCGACCGTCCCGGACTCGCGCCGGTCTCACGCATGAACCGGCCCATCGCTTCGTAGACGGCTTCCGGTTTCCTGCGCGAGGTGGCGGCGTTGTCCAGGTAGACCTCCATCTCAGTCCTTCCCTATCGTGATGCGAAACACCTCACCCTCTTCCGCAACGTCCTTCACGTTCCACCCCTGGCTCGCCGCCGCGCGGCTGACGTTCTCCATGGATACCTCCGTGTCCACCAGCACCACTATCTCATCGGAACCGCCCTTCTTTATCTCGTTCAGGGTCATCATCACCGGCTGGGGACAGGAGAGCCCTCTCGCGTCTACTTCCGAAGCCATCACGTCACCTCCGTCATGTCGTCTTCTCCCGCATCGTGAACCCGATAAACAGGCACACGATCAGCCCGATCACCACCGCCGCCGCGCCGTGCGGCCCGACTCCCTTCCCGGAACTCGACAGCCCGAAGTTGTGTGCGAACGCGGCGCCGGTCAGCATGCCCAGCGCGAACACCGCCGCGTCCCCGTCGCCTTCGCCGGCCATGAAGAGCTGCCTGCCGGGACATCCGCCCGCGAGAGCGAACGCCAGGCCGGCCAGCGCCATGCCCCCGAAGTTCCAGAAATGCTGCGTGTGCGCGGCCGGCTGCTCCGTGAATCCCAACTTGACCTGACCCATCACCAGGTTCAGAAGGAACGCGGCGGCCGTCAGCGCCGCCAGTCCCCGGAACAGGTGCTTCTCCCGAAACAGAATAAGGTCGCGCAGCGCCCCCATCGTGCAGAATCTGCTTCGCTGGGCGATGAACCCTATGACGAGACCGGCCAGCAGCGACACGACGAGCGGTGCGTGCGCGCTTCCTGCTCCCGCTATCGAATAAAACAGAACCCCGGCCTTGACGCTCTTCGCGCCCTCCACCGCCGCCGAGGCGTCCGGACGCCCGCCTAACAGCAGGAGCATCAGCAGTCCCAGCATCATCAGCGGAAACAGCCACCCGACGGACGAATACGTCTTCTCCGCCCGCCCCAGGCTGTAGCCGCTCTTCAGGAACCGGGTGCCGATGAACACGCCGAGCGCCAGCCCGGCGATACCCAGCACCGCGTTCAGGTCACCGCCCGCCAGCCGCAGCATCGCCCGCCACGGGCAGCCGAGGAACACCAGCGATCCTATCATCGCGAAGGCACCCAGGACGAACCTCACGATGGGCGCGGAACCGCCCCGCGCCCGGAACTCCCTGAACGCGAGCGCCGCCGCCGTCGAGCCAAGCACGAACCCCATGATTTCCGGCCGAAGATACTGCACCGGCCCGGCCCGATGCATGCCCAGCGCGCCCGCGATGTCGCGCGTGAAGCACGCGACGCAGATCCCCATATTCGCCGGATTGCCGAACTTCTGCAGCAGCGCCGCGATCACCCCTATCAGGGCGCCCGCGATGATGATTCCCTTCTTCGTTCCCAGCGCGTTCTTCAGCTTCAGTGTTTCGTACCTTCATACGCAATGCGGTGTGCGGAGCGTCGCTGAGCGGGTTCGTGG
>CAYMFW010000354.1:0-3983 GCA_964389785.1 uncultured Planctomycetota bacterium | reverse complement strand
CAGGATGCTGAAACCGTCACCCGGTACGCACTTGTCACAATAGCAGCTGGATATCTGCGAATCGGGAAGCACGCGCATCTTTCCAGGCCTGCCGCACACGCAGCACTTGCCGTCCGACTCCTGCTTGTTTTCTTCCATATCAGTACGCTCCCGAATTATCTAAAGATCCAAGTGTACACCAGCCACCCGGCGACCGCGAGCAGTATCAGAACGATCAGACACGAAAGCGGCTTGAGGGTGAACCCCGGAGCATGCTCGTCGCAGAAGCATCCGGATACCGGGGTATCCGGAAGACACCGCGTCCAGCCGGGCTTACCACACACCTGGCACGTGCCGTCCGGTTCTCCTCTTTCGCCCTGCATATCAATAGGCCCCTGCATTGGGTCTGGCGGATCCGGTTTTCGTTGTGCTCGACCGATGCCTCACATATTCCATAAGGAGACCGTGCTCTTTCAGGACGTCCTCGTGAAGCTTCGTTCCCGTGCCCATGCAGGGAGAACCCTTTCGCAGATGATAGTCCCCGTTTTCCCCGTTCACGAACCCGGGCGCCTCCCCGGAGATGCCCGTTGCGTCGTCATTCAGCCTTCCCTCGAAGGTCTTCTCAAACGTCGTTCTCCATTTCGGCTTCATCCAGTTGCGGCTCAGATCGACGATGCCCGTACCGGCGGTCAGGGCCAGCCTGTTTCCCGACGCAGCGACAAACACGATGTTGTTCCGGCAATCGACCCTCTCTTCATTTGTCGAAAGACGAAACAGCGTGGTGTTTCCCGTTCGCTTCGATATCACCGTATTATTGTAGAAGTGAAGCGTGCCCTTCCGGTACCAGTCCTTCCGATCACCATCGCCGCCGTAGTGCACTATCTGGCTGTTGCCGTCGCCGTCGGGTTCGATGAGGATGTTGCCGTAGACGAACGTTGTGCGGTACCTGGGGTCCCGTGAAAGCCGGCCGTCCTTGTCATGGCCGTCGACGAGATCGAGCTGACGGTTGCCCCCCTCTATCCAGTTGCACCGGACCACCAAGCCGGCGGAACGATCCTTCAAGTTGTTGCCCCAGCACCCCTTCCGCAGCGGTCCGAACCGGTTGTATTGAAAGGTGATCCCGCCGGCCGCGGTGTAGTTGTTGTGCTCGTACGCGCTCTTCTCGTTTCCGTTGCCGTACAGATAACAGCCTTCCACTAGAATATCGGAGCCGCACCCGAACAGACCGTTTCCGCTGTCGTACATCACACAGTTCCGGATCGTGATGTGCTCGCCCTTTTCTACATATATGGAAGCCGCGTTCTTCGCATACTTCGCATTGCCCTTGCGCCCGGTGAAGGCGAAAGGGGGCCGGGCACCGCACACCTCCAGGTTCTCGAGTACGACATAGGCCGGCGTCGTATCAGGCGGCCTGTTTGCACCACCGATCTTGATGATGCCGCGCTCCTCATTCCAGAAGTTGATCGCCTTGCGCGTCATCGCGTCTCGGCCGTCGATGACCGGAAGCTCTCCTTTCGGCCCGGGCACGCCGCGCACCGTGATCGACTTTGCCTTCGTCCCCCTGCAGCAGATGACCCACTTCTCCCGGTACGGTTCCTTCCGCCAGTGAATGAGAACGGTGTCCCCGGCCGAAAGCGACTCCCATGGGACGTCACCGATGTTCTTGAGCCGGCGCTCGGGCCCCACCTCGTAGTCCGCAGCGAGAACGGACACCGCAAGGAACGCGCATAGGACGCTGACGATGCATCTCATGAAACTTCTCTCACTTCTCGGTCTGGTGAATCGCCGCCGCTCCGAACAGCATTCTCTTGAAGGTGACCCTGTCGAAGCCGGCTTCGCGCATGATATCAGCAAGTTCCTCGGCTGAATAGAACCGGCGAATCGTCGTGGAGAGCATCGTATAACCGGCCGGGTATCCGGATATCAGCGTCCCCACCGGTCTGACGAACAGCTTCACATATATATGGAAACACTTTCGTATGAATGAAGACCGCGGCTGGCTCGTCTCGACGCTCACGAAGCGCCCGCCGGGCTTCAGTACCCGGTACAGCTCGGCAAAGCTCTCCACCAGCGCCTCCCTGTTCAGGTTGACGTTTCGCGTCGCGAACGACATCGTGACCAGGTCCAGGCTTCCGTTGGAGAACGGCAGTGCTCGGATGTCCGCCGGGATGAACTCGATGTCCTTCGCTTCCGGCTTCCTGCGCGCCTCCGCCATCATGGTCGGCGAGAAGTCCGCCGCGCGGACCCTCGTTCCCTCCGGCGCCAGGCGGCTGAGGTACACCGCCGTCTCCCCGGTACCGGTACACATGTCGAGCCATTCGCCGCCCCGCCCCCCGGAAGCGACCTTCGCGGCCCGCTTGCGCCACATCACATCCAGCCCAAGAGTCAAAACGTGGTTTATCAGTTCGTACGTTGTCGGAACCTCGTCGAATATGTCCCGGATGAATTGGGACGAGGCATCGTTGCATTCGCTCATGGGATTCCCTGAACTACCTTACCCCCTGGCCCTGGTGTCCCCCGCGGGGCTCCTTCGTAAGGAGGACGCTGTCCACCCATAGTGTTCCTGTCCCGTTGATGACGACATTCAGCATCGCTTTCCTCGCCTTCTGGTTCTTCTGGAGGAAGAAAGGGGTCTTGATGCCCTTCCAGCCGGCCTTGCCTTCGATGGTGGACTGGAGCCCCTTCGAGAAGAACCATTTCCCGTCGACTTCCACCCACATCTCGAGATGCGCGGCTCCCTTCAGATCGCTCTTGACCTGAGCGGAATAGACGAGCTTTGCGTCGTCTATGTCCAGCTTGTCGACGCTCCCGATACACACGGACGCGGGCCCTTTCGTCGCGATCTTGAGCGACGCCTTCCCCTCGATCTTCTCCTTCGCGTCCGACTCGATCTTCAGTCCAACGGTAGACGTATCGTCCAAGCTCAGTTTCCTGACGACGGCGGTGTCCGGCTGTGCGCTGAGCGCCGCCAGACTGAAAGCGCAGATCACGATCAACCCAATTGACGATCTCATATTCATCCCTCCCCCTTCTGCACGGCCACGATGAGCGTAGCGATTCCGTTCTCCTCGTCCTGCTTCTCGGTCTCGAGGTCGGATCCCCGAACGGTGAATCCGACCGAGGAGACCTCCTCCAGTATATCATCCGGCGTACCGATGTGGCGCGTGGCGAGGTCCTCGTGGAATACGATCCCGGAGGCCGGGGCGAAACCCTCCAGGGTGATCGGCTTGTCGGTGCGGCACATGGTGTTCACGACGAACCAGCCGCCCGGCTTCAGCACGCGCAGTGCGCTTCCGATGCACTTGTCACGATCGTCACCTATGATGCAGTGCAGGCAGTGGCCGTCGACCACCACGTCGAACGTCTCGTCCTCGTAGACCGCCAGATCCACCACGCTGCCCACCCGGAAATCGGCGACGACCCCTTCTTCCTTCGCACGCTCCTCGGCCCACTCGATCGCCGTCGGCGCGATATCAATCCCCCGCGCATCGTATCCCTGCTGCGCCAGCCAGATGGTGAAGTTCCCCGCACCACACCCCATTTCCAGCAGCGTGCCTTTTACGGGAATGGGGTATTCATCGAGCAGCTTCCGCCATTGAATCTTATACGTCTCGTATGACTCCTCCGATTCGTCCCACCCGGCCGCACCCCGGTCCTTCCGCTTTCGGTACGCCCCGTCGTGACCGGCGTAGTCGATTCTCATGCCCACCCTCCTCCTTCGAACCCTATGCTGCTGCTGCGGACCTACACCCGTGAAGGGATAGAGCGGAAACCCGGCCGCGTCTCACCGCCAGTGAGGATGCTGATTCCCCGCGCCGTTCCAGGTCAGCCGCACCGTCGTCTTGCAGTCGGGGAAGGTGGTGGCGTATATCTCCTGCTTGTTCTGAAGCAGCCAGGATTTCACTCCCTTCTGCTGGTCGGCGTGGACGTAGACCAGGTACTTCCCGTCCGGCGAGAAGTCGGGGAAGTAGTTGACCGAACCCGCGGGCCAGCCCAGCTTCAGA
>CAYMFW010000353.1:0-3991 GCA_964389785.1 uncultured Planctomycetota bacterium | reverse complement strand
CCGGCGTCGGCGAGCAGCTTGTCGAACTCCGGTTTCAGGCCGAGCGATACCCGCACCTTCAGCTTTTCCGGGTGCTTGTGATACACGCCCAGATCGTCCTTGCCGTTCCAGTAGACCTTCTGCGTGAGGGAGTCCTTCTTGAACGGCGAGGGGGCGTTCCTTCCCAGGACGCCGGAAGCGAGGTGGCGAACGACCCTGCCCTCTTCATTCACCATGCCGACGGTGACGTCGCAGTAGCCCTTCACCGCGAACGCGATCTCGTACCTGTCCTTGGAGACCAGCTCCACGCTCGGCTTCTCGGTGAACGAGAAGACGTTCTCGCGCTCCGTGCAGTGCGTGTCGTAGGGCTTGGGAAATTCGGCGGCGCCGGCGGACGCGATACCCAAAACCGCAATCGCTACGTATGCTCTGAGCATTTGTCTTTCCTCCCCTGCTACTTGTGTTGTATCCCCACCGTCTCCTCCGCGTGGTAGTTCAGCTTCAGCACCATAATCCGTTCGCCCCAATCGGAAAATGCCAGGTAGTTGTCCGTGCCGGTAATGAAACGCGGCATGGTGATCCCGATCCCGTCGCCGACGACGGGAATCCTGCTTTGCGGGCCGGAAGCCGAGTCAAAGCCGCCGTAACGACCCGCGTGCAGGATCAGATTTCCGGCTGCGTCGAGGATGGCGAACGAATGCCGATAGGCTTCCGGCACGCAGGATCGCTTATACCAGTCCAGATGCAGACGCTGAGTGGAACAGGAACAGCCGACGGGCACGATCGGCGAGGCCCCGGCATAGAGCCATTCGGCGCCCTCCACCCAGGCCCAGTTCTTCTTGGAGAAGGCATGCGCCCAGTTCGTCGCCATCAGTTCCGGCGGCCGTCCGGGAAGCGGATCCAGGGAAACGGGGGCGGACGCCAGAAGCACGTCACACCGGCCCGTGGGATCGGTCTTGATCAGCGTTCCCGTGAAGGGATTGGCGGCCTTGTCGTCGGGCACGCCGAACCGGCTGGAGCGGCCGGCCAGGAAGAAGCCCCGATCGGGGTCGAAGATGCGCGGCCGGGCGGTGACGAAATAGACGGCGCCGTCTTCGTCGATCTGCGCGCCGTTCACCAGGTCGCCGGCCGTGACGGCGCATTCATGCCGCAGCTCGCCGCTTCGGTCGAAGGTCCAGACCGTTCCGCCGGCCAGCGGAATTCCCGGACGGCGCCGGATGGTATAGACCGCTTCGCCTCTTTGCGCCATCTCCTGCACCATCTTCACGAATCTATTGTAGGTCGAGTCGCGTTTCTCATGTGCCGCGCCGTAGGCCGACCTGGTGTATTCATCCATCTTCGGCACGTAGTAGATGTTCGACTCCACGGCAACGTCGCCGCGCATATTGACGCCGATTCCGTCCTGAAAACCCTTTGCACCGTGCTGATCTCTCACCGGCAGGACTCCGAACCACGTCACCGGCACGGGCGGCAGGACTTTTTCGACGCCGTAGTCGTAGGGCACTTCCGGATGGGAGACGCCGCCATGTTTTGATTCCTCGGCGTTCCTGGACGCGCGGGAAGGATCGAGCCGCACCACGGCCGGAAAGAGTGCGCCGGACCCGCATCCGCTGATGTGCGCGTGGAGGAACCCGCGTTTGTCGAAGGCAATGTCGTCGACGTGCGTCGGCAGAGTGATCGTGCCGCTCGGGCGGCCGGAACCCAGGTCAAACATCTGTGTGCCGTGATACAGTCTTTCCCGCGTCGGATCGGCGCAGATCTTGCCCGTATTCGGCCCGAACCCGCCGCCGCCCCAGCCGGCGCCGCTCCAGCGGCCCAGGTAGTTCCCTCCGTCCTCCTTCTTCGCCTGCTCGTCGAAATCCATCACCAGGCGCAGTCCCTTTCCGTCCTCTTCCCAGATCCGCACGCTCGGCCCGCCGCCGACGGTGCGGTACAGCGCGCCGGCCGAGAAGTCGGCGCGCTGCCCGCCGGTCCACAGCCGCGTCTTCGACCCCCAGATATCCAGCGCGGCTGTTGTCGCCTGTAGGTCATTCGCGCGGTATTCCGGCGCTGTCTGATTCAGCGAAGAAAACTTGCTCATACACGGCAGGGATTGCCCCTGCTCGCGGCGGTGGTGAAAGACGAACATCGAGCCGGTCTTCCGATTCACGCGGACCAGGTACGGCCGGTCTACCGCAATGGTCTTGAGATGCTTCCCGTCGTCGGCGAAAACCTGGAGCCGGCTGTTGTGGTAGTCCGTCACGTACACACGGCCTTGCGCGTCGCAGTCCACGCCGTTCGCGCCGTTGAACGTCCCGTCGGCGCTGCCGGGTGTGCCTCCGCCCAGGAAGATCTCCGGCTTCTCCTCTCCCGCGGCCGGCACGCGGACGACGGAATGTCCCACGTGATCTCTGCCGCGATCTCCGCCGAGGCCGGCCATGTAAAGGCATTTGCCGTCGGGGGAAGCGGCCAGGCGCGGGAAGATGTGCGGCCCCAGGTCCAGTCTTCTGCCGGCCACGCCGGCCGAGTCCGTGGAGCCGTCGGTGTGAATCCAGTGCATTACGGAAGGCACCCGGCTGCCGCTGGTCGTATAGTACAGGCGGTCGCCGATCACGCCCGGCTGGCAGTCCGAGGTCAGGCCGTGCCCGGCCAGGCCGGCCACCCAGTCGCCGTAACCCCAGACGGTGGCGTTGATGTCCGGGCCGTGGAGAGCGCGGGCGCCGGGTTCATGTTCGATGAAGGTCAGCCCGCCGAGCTTTCCGGCGGGAAGATCGGCCGGGGGCGGGAGCAGAGACCGGAGGTACCGTCCTTCCCTGTCGTACTTCCGAAGGCCGATGTGATGGCCGAGGACGAACACGTAGGCGGCTTCCTCGTTGACGGCAAGGCCCCACACGTAGCCGGGAATGTTGTAGGAACTGGTTCCGCCCAGGCGCTTGTCGAATTCGGGCTTGAGGCCGAGCATGACGCGCACCTTCATCTTCCCGGGGTCCTTCACATACGCCTCCAGGTCGTCCTTCCCGTTCCAGTAGATCTTCTGCGTGAGGGAATCCTTCTTGAACGGCGGCGGCGCGTTGCGGCCGAGGACGCCGGAGGCGAGGTGGCGGACGACCTTGCCGTGTTCATCTACTATGCCGACGGTGACGTCGCAGTAGCCCTTCACCGCGAAGGTAATCTCGTACTTGTCCTTGGCGACCAGCTCTACGCTCGGCTTCTCGGTGAACGAGAAGACGTTTTCCCGTTCCGTGCAGTGGGTGTCGTAGGGCTTCGGGAAGTCGGCGGCGAATGCGACCGCGGCGAGGACCATCAGTGCAACGGATGCGGGAATAGAAGCCTTCATGTCACCTCCGTCCTGTTGAACGTGTTTGTATCCAGCTACTTGCCCGTGTCGAACGCGCCCCTGAAATCGGGCTCGGGTTTCAGTCCGTCGTTCCTGTCGGGCATCCAGTCCCAGCCGTAGGGCACGCCGTACTTCCAGCCGTGGTTCGGATGCTGGTTCTCGAACCAGCTATGGGAGTTGGGTGCTTCCGGCACCTTCCAGCGTGCTCCATGGTCGGACTGGTATGGCCCCACGGCCCCCAGTTCCTGACCTTCACTATCGGGTCCCACAGGATCTCTATGGGCAGATATCTACCCGGATTCCTCGGCTCGCCGACCATCAAGCCCCAGTCCGTCATGAACCAGGTCTTGTGGCTCGGCCCGTCCATGTAGATCTTCCTGACCAGGCTCGTCCCGCCGGTGTTGGAGTACATCCACACCTCGGCCTTGCCTCCGTACCCGCGGCCGCGCCACGAGCCGCCGTGGACGCCGCTGCACGGCATCTCGCCTTCCGGCAGCCTTCCTCTGTTGTCGCTCCCATAGATGAGGAATCCTATGCCGATCTGCCTCAGGTTGCCCTTGCAGACACTGAAGTAGGCGTACTCCCTGGCGCGGGAGAGGCCGGGAAGAATGAGCGCGGCGAGAAGCGCGATGATAGCCACTACGACGAGCAGTTCGACTAAAGTGAACGCGACGCATGAATTGCGTTTCTCGTTCG
>CAYMFW010000352.1:0-4003 GCA_964389785.1 uncultured Planctomycetota bacterium | reverse complement strand
ACTGGGGCCAGGGCTTTCCGACCTGTATCAAACAGTGCATGGTTTGAATTATGATCCAGCCCATTGGCGATGGCGTCACATAAATAATCCTACGGGTAAAACCAATACAGTTGTCGCTATTAAAGCAGGTCGAGTCGTCGGTAACTTCAGCAGCATCTATCTGCCACTAGTCGTACAGGGCGAGCGAGTGATGGCTGGATTGAATGCAGACCTTGCAGTTCACCCGTCCGAGCGCTCCTGGCAATGTCTACTTGGTCTGTTGCAGATGAATATGGCTAAAAGTCTAAAAGACAAATTGCCCTTCGGCTTTGGGTTTTCAACCCCCTTGGCGGTAGAGCTAAATCAGCTATTAGACGGGAACAATCTGGGACGGGTACCGATCTATTTGGGGTTTCTCAATACGGTGAACTTTCTCAAAGGACGCTCTGTGCCCTATCCCTTTTCACTCGTAGGATGGCTGGCGCAACCCATAGTGGGGCTGAAAGTCCGGAACAGGGATTCCTCGGATATTGATATTCGGCGTGTCGAGAATTTCGAAAATACATTCAACGAACTGTGGAGCGTAATTGAGAAAAAGCGCATCATAGCTGTCGTCAAGGACGCCCCCTACTTGAATTGGAGATATGTTAGACACCCTTTCCGCCAGTATGGGCGCTTGGCCGCATATCGAGAAGATATACTCGAGGGACTTGTGGTTTTTTGCGTTGCAGCGCGGCACAACGCCTTTCTTCTGGAACTTCTGGCCCGCGACGATAATCCCGTAACTATGAGGGTGTTCCTTCTACGGGCATTTCAGGAAATGAGAATGCAGGGAGCGGGATTCATCTGGGCATCGTTTCCCGCTCACTCACAGGCGGCCACTGTTTTAAAGGAATTGGGGTTCAAGTCCTGGGGCACAAGGTTTTGGAACATGTTTATGACCGTCTCAACGGATCGTGGGAAGAAATTCTGTCCGGAATTAGACCTGAAGAGCTGGGACCTTAGTCTTGGAGACTGGCTGTATTATTAACAACCGGCTTGCCATCAAACAGTTTCTCGAGAGAAATATTACGAGAATTCTTTGGAAGACTCTTATATCTGTGGAAAGACCTGCTGTGTTGCTTACTGTATAGGTCCCATTGAGGCATCGTTTGTACCAACTGCATATTGGAGGTAGTTTAGGAGAATGGAGCAGAGAGAATTTCTTCTCTGGGTCGCCCTTCCCCCAGGCATTAATGATTTGAATCTTCTTGAAGAGGCCGCTGGTTTGGCCGAACCGCTTCTGGATCTTCGATACGGGTCGATGTACTATAAGGAGTCTATTCTCAAGAAGGCGGTTCAGCGGGGCCTCGGGGGTTTGACGATTTTCGTCGACTACCGCAAGAAAGACCTGATTGACCTGATACTCAAGACCCTCCCTAATGATTCGCGAGTCATCCTATCTTCGGTAGAATGGGACAATGGTGTTGCGCCCCTTCTTGCTGAATTTGGCAAACGCGATATTTTTACGGCCATAGAAGTAGATAACAGAAACGATGCCAGGCAGGCAATAGCGGCGGGTGTTGATTTCCTTGTCGCCTCCGGCAATGAGGCCTATGGCCAGGTTTCTCTAAAGACGAGCCTTGTCCTGATTAAAGAACTTCTTGAGATCCAGAACGTTCCGCTAGTAATCCGTGGAAGCTTGGGCCCGCAGGGTGTGGCGGGTGCGATGGCGGCGGGTTGCTCTGGCTCCATTCTGGATTCTCAACTGCTACTCATTGATGGCTCTCCGGTGAACGATAGATTGAAGAAAGCGCTGTGGGCTTTCTCTCCATCCGATACAAAGGTTGTCGGCGATCTTGTGAATCACCCCTATCGGTTCCTCTGCGTGGGCATCCACGACGAATACCATTCCCTCCTTGATCTGGAAAGGAAGCTTCTTTTTGAAAAAGGTTCTCCCCAAGAGAAGAAACACGCCTTTGAGGATTTTCTGGATTCTGTTATGCTCAAGGGCCTTGCAGAAGAAACTACACTCCTACCAGTAGGGGAGGGCATCGCGTTTGCTCAACAGTTTGCCGAGGAGCATCTCGGAATTAGGGAAGTACTTGAAGCCTACAGGTCTGCAATTTATGACTCCATCGCACGTGTTAAGACAAGTTACCCCCTGTCGGCTAACTCACCTCTCGCCAGGTATCACAAGGTCAAATATCCTATTGTGCAGGGACCGATGGCCCACATTACTGGCAATCCGAGGTTGGCTGTTGAGGTGGCAAAAGCCGGTGCTCTGCCTTTCGTTGCAGCGGGAGGACTCTCCCCAGAGGAGACACGCCGCTTGTTGATTGAAACCCGGTCCAGCTTGGGGAAACAACCTTTCGGTGCAGGTATTATTGGTTTCTCTCCTTTCGAGAGATTGTCCGAACAGATAGAAGCCATAATAGCTGAACCTCCAGACTGCATCACTATCACTGGAGGGGATCCTGGCCTTGTCCGTCGCTTTGAAGAGGCAGGTATCGCCACATATATCCATGCGCCCTCCTTGACACATGTGAAAGATTTCCTTGATGAGCAAATCAAAGGAATCATCCTGGAGGGTCATGAGGCGGGAGGTCATGTCGGGGCACTCGGCTCTCTCGTGCTGTGGGAACTTGGCGTTAGCGAGATTATGGCGCGAGACGACCACTCTACTGACTCAATCCGGCTTCTTCTTGCCGGTGGAATCGCAAATGCCCGGGGCGCATTAGTAGCTGCTGTTTTGGCCTCGCCGCTCTTGGACAGGGATGTAGCTCTTGGTATTCAGATTGGCACGGCCTACCTTATGACAGATGAAGCAGTAAAATCGGGAGCCATTCCAGCGAGGTACTCCAATATGCTGTTGGATGGCCACGAAACCGTAATTGTGGGAAAAAGCGTTAACCTACCATCAAGATGGCTAGCCAACCCCGCTGTTCAGAAAATGATCGGATTGGAACTTCAATTAGAAAAAGACGGCCTCCCCCTTGCAGAAAGGAAAAAGCAGCTCACAAAGTTAGATTTCGATCACATGAAGGCTGCTTTGATCGAATCGGAAAATAGAACAGATAGAGCGAAGAGGGAAAGTTCATCATCGCACGGGGCATATATGTGCGGGCAGATGATTTCCGTCCAAAGCCGTTCCCGTAGTATCATCGAGCTCCACGAGGAACTCACATCGGGAGCACAGCAGTTAGCGGAATGCTGTTCTATGCCTGTTGCCGCGGGAGAAATCCCCGAGGACGCGATCGCCATTATCGGCATGGGCTGCATATTCCCCAGCGCTAGGAACGTCGCAGAATACTGGGAGAACATCATCAATCGTGTTGATACTATTCGCGAGGTCCCCGAGGAGAGGTGGAATCCAGATCTCTATTACGATTTCGACCGGAGCACTCCAGATAAGACCCATTCGAAAATCGGCGCATTTATTGAGGGTTTTGAAAAGAATCCACTCAAGTTCCGCATTCCGCCCGTATCGGCACCTTTCATCGATAGCGTTCAGTTCATGGCGCTCGAAGTGGCCCACCAAGCGCTTGAAGACGCCGGCTACCTCGGTAAGGATTTCCCAAGGGAGCGGACAGGCGTTTATATGGGCTGCGATGGCGTTGGCGATTTACGGATATCATATATCTTGCGTGCTCATTGGAGCGTCTTCGCTGAGGCTCTGAAATCCGTCAAGGAATTCGAAGGCCTCCCTGGTCCTCTGAAAGACGCTATCCTACGCCAATCGGAAAAGGTTTTCAAGCAGGAAATACCGGAGTTCTCGGAGGACACCTGCGGTGGAGTATTTCAAAGCATTGTGGCAGGCCGTATCTGCAACTGCTTTGACCTCGGCGGCCCCGGTTTAGTTGTTGATGGCGCCTGCGCGTCATCGCTTGCCACGATAGACGCTGGTGTGACAGCGCTGAGAGAAGGGCGCCTGGACATGGTTCTCGCTGGCGGTATTGACGCACATGTCGATGCAGCAACATATGTTTTTTTCTCAAGTCTCGAAGGAGCCATATCAGCCAAGGGATCATTTCCATTCGATGAG
>CAYMFW010000351.1:0-4023 GCA_964389785.1 uncultured Planctomycetota bacterium | reverse complement strand
ACTTCGCATCCAATCCTGCAATCTTGATCATTCGTCTATCTCTCGTAAGGATGCATACCTCGTTTGGCTCGTGTATCTGCTTAAGTTCCATTCCCATGGCAATGACCAGAATATCCAAGGCGCTCAACGGTTTCTCGACACCTTCATAAGGGGTGGTGTGTTCCAGTTTGAATATCCTCCCACTGTTCAGGTTGTGATATCTGTGGAGATCATAACAGTAGATTACTCGTCTGTTCTTGATGACTTTTATGAATTCATTTCTCCATTTCGTATATAACTCGCCGCCTATCTTCTTGTTCCTATAGAAGAAGCGAGCAAACGTGTTGAATACTTCTGGAACGCAAAACTGAGGCATGTAGAGAAATGCCGACCCATTGGCTTTCGCCAAGAAGAAGTTGTTCTTGATCGTGTCGAGGTTCTCTATCGCATAGATGAAGGCACTGGTGTCAATAAGATAGTACGTCACTTGCCATTCTGTTTCTGAGCCGTGTATATCTTGGAAGGTGAGCCATTGGCCTTCTTGCACACGTCGTGCATTGTCTGGACAGCTTCCAGTCCCTTCGCGGTTTCAGAAGAAACCTTCGCTCCATTCTTCTTCGCCTCTTGGCGAGCCCGCTTGACTAGATCCACCGTTTGTCCCCTTTCCTTGATCGCCCCAGTTCGATTGTCAATCATAGCATGAAACAAGCATTGAGCAAAGTATAGGATTGTCGTCCAAGGATAGCACGAATGACCCAAAGCAAGAGACGGCAGAATTGCTGCATTCGAGCGTACATAAAACGCAACAAATGCAGGGGTTGCGCCTGCGCAATCTGCAGTAATTCACCACAAGGATAATACAGTCTCATGCGGCCCGGTTGCAGGGATGAACGCCAGGCTATTCGACTACGCTGGTGGTCAATATCAGGATTACCTCTGAGTCGGCTTTCTTAACGTCTTTCAGCTCGACACCAGCAGCGGAGAGTATCACGGCTCCACCGTTAGGGATCTTTACCGAGGTATTGAATTTGATGATGTCGACTTCAGGAGCTTCTATCGTCATGAAGCCGGGAGTGATTGGTTTGGAGGACTTCTCAGAACTCGCGGCCCCTGCCGCAAATTGCGTCTTCTCGGGGCGGAAAGTGACCTTCGGGGTCAGGCAGGCCAGGAAATTGGTGAATACCAACTCATTCTTGGGCCCGATCAGAGGTCTGACATCGAGCGAGATCCCCTGGGGCCACCTGCGGATCTGTGGGCAAGCGACAGCCACCGACTGGTCGACCTCCACCTCGAGTCCGGAAACGTAGGCTTTTTCCCTGGCCATGAAGACATTCACTCTCTGGGCGTTCATGCAGATGGTCTTACAGGTGCCGAGAATGCCCAGATTTTCGGCGTCACCGGAAATGAGAGTACGGATATCTCTGAATTTCTCCGCGGTGATGATTCCGATGTTCACGCTATGGTCCTTGAGAAAGGTTTTGTTGACGATTGCGAACCACGCTTCGACACACACCATTCGCCCCTTTGAAACCTCAAACAGATGCTCCAGCGTTGTCCTTATCTTCTCATGAGTCTCCTGTGTCTGGACAACGATCAGATGGCCTGAGTGGTACTCGATACGATGGGGGTCCGTCCAGCTGTCGGGCTCAATAGCTTGCAGGAGACTGATGACCGTCTCGGGCTGAAGGCCCTGCTCCATTGAAGGTTCGCTCAATCTCATAGTCTCCATGTCCTCTTCTTCTGCCATGTCGTGTTGGCGGCCTGGGTAGTCACAGATCTGGAACATAAGAGCCTTGATGTCGTAAAACTCCGTCGAGATCTTCTTCTTCTCGTCAAGCTTCTCTTCGGCCTCGACATATAAGGCGGCGAAGGCGACAAGTATCACCGCGCCGCCAATGACGCCGGTACGCAGGGCTCTCAACATATCAGCCTCCTCGTATACATAAATTACTCCACGACCTTTGCCGTCAGAATCAACACTACCTCTGCATTCTCGAGCTCGATATCCTCCAATCCCACGCTGGAGCCGGACAGCAAGACGGCGCCGCCGTCGGAGATCCTCGCCGTGGCGGCAAAGTGGATTATGTCGGTGGCGGGAAGGTTCACAACGCCCGCTTCCGGTAGAGATGCGGCAACGTGCGCAGGAAGGGGGCGAAGGGCGATGGCTGGGTGCAGGGATGCCTGCAACTCGACGAGTATCCACTTGTTTCCGGGACCGACGATGGGCCGCACCTCGAGCGTATTCCCCTGCATTCCTTTCCGGGTCTCGGGATCGCCTTTGACTGTTTGTTCGTTGACCTTCACCTCGAGGCCGGACACGTACGTTTTCTGCCTGCCCACCAACACATGTACCTTCTGCGATCTCAAACACACGGTCCTGCATGTTCCCAGCACCTTGATGTCATCAGTTCCCTTCGAAATGAGGGCGCGGATACTGCTAACATCTTTGGCCGTAAGCAGGAGCGAGCTATTCCCATTCTTGTTGACAAGCTTCTCGATGAAGGGCCTCATCATAACAGCGAACCACGCCTCGATGGACACCGTACGCTTTCTGAAGGCCCGGATCATCTCCTCATGAAAAGCCTGGATCCTCTCGTGCGCCTCCGGCGTTTGCGTAACGATGTAACGGCCCGCCTGGTATTCAATGCGAGTATCACCTTTAGGATCGTCCCATTGCACACCCGGGACGTTCCGAAAAAGACTGGTAACGGCGTTCGGGCCAACGCCGGTCCAATCCTCAGTCGGCAGGCCTTTGCCTCCGAGATCGGGGCCCGGATACTCCTTATGTTTGTAGATGAGTGGCCTGACATCATAGAACTTGGTGACCATACTGCGGCGCCGGATCTCCTTTGGCGTGGAGACCAGAACCTTACCATTCTCGATGCAGAAGGCTATCCCCCTGAGGCCGCATACCCTCTCAAGCGCAGTCTGCGGGCTCATGTGGTTGCTGATGACAGTGACGGACTCATCGAGTTTGTCCCCCAGCGCTTGTCGATCGATCTCGAATGTTGTGTCGGCCTTGTTGCTGAGGTACTCCAAAGCCTTGTCGATACTGACGCCCTCGATGCTGATCTCGGTTTCTTTTGTCAGCTTGCCTTCGGCATGGGCCTGCAGCGCACAGAGAGCCAGTCCGGCAACAGCGCTTACGACAATCCCGAAATGAATGACTTTTGACATATTGAGGCTCCACGTATCAACGATACGATTGTATCCGATTTCGAGCGGTCATGCGATTGTCGAAGGGAATCATTCCGGTCTCTCCTCGTTGAGGGTCTGCCCTGCAGCAATTGCCCCACACGAGAATGAGCCGTCTTCCTACAATATGGTAGTTGAATCGCAAGTCACCTCGCAAATCTTCACTGAGTCGTTTGACACAAGTCTCCGAAAAGGTAGAATGCAGAAGAGGCCCTAATGAGCAGAGGAAACTAGAGGGTTAGGGATGGATCGAGAGAAGGCGAGTGGGGAACGTCGGGCAGTATCGAGAGAGCTGATAGAGAGCTGCTCGAAATACATCGATCTCAAGAAGCTCAGACCGGAAATCGAAAGACAGAAATAAAAAAGCCCGTCTTTTTCAACGGGCAGTTGATGACCCGGATTCACACCCAGGCACTAGTATAATACGGCCAGAACTACCGGATGTCAACCCCTTGATGAACATTCATGCGCACAAACCCGGGCACATGAAGCAAGTCTTCGAAAAGCGCTCAACCCCTGCTTGGCAACACCGCTTCCACCACCAGATTAGCGATAAGGATAATACTGGATGAAGAAGCTCTCTGCCGCGCAATCACAGGAACGCCCACCTCCCGTCAGCACCCCCCCACAATCTCCAGGGCCCTGGCAACAATGGCTTCCACATCCGGCAGGCACTCACTTTCCAGAGGCCGGGCGGAGGGGATGGGCACCGGAGCGGCCGTCACTCTGCCGGAGGAGACGCCCTTCATGTCGGCGCGCTCGGCGACCTGGGC
Organism: uncultured Planctomycetota bacterium; assembly: GCA_964389785.1. Lineage (GTDB taxonomy): Bacteria > Planctomycetota > CAYMFW01 > CAYMFW01 > CAYMFW01 > CAYMFW01. The sequence goes on along the minus strand of CAYMFW010000351.1, from coordinate 76 downwards.
GAGTATCTCACCGCTCATGGACACGAAGCCCTGCCCTTCCTCCACCACCAGCAGTCTGCCCGTCCCGGACAGGCTT
>CAYMFW010000350.1:0-4054 GCA_964389785.1 uncultured Planctomycetota bacterium | reverse complement strand
GCGGGGACACCAGCGTGACCGTCTGGGAAGAGGAGGCCGGAGGCTGGCGCAAGATCGCCGATTTCGAGGAGCAGGCGGGGAAGGAAGACGGAGCCGACTCCGTGGGCCGGTGGAGCGGAGTCTCCTGCCTCGAAAAGGTGGTCTGCGACCCCGTGCGCGACCGGGTCTACTTCCGCAAGAGTCTGTGCTTCGATTTGAAGAGCGGCAAATTGCTGGGACGCATCGGGTTCTACGGGCCTACGGACGATTTCGCCTTCGACAAGCGCGGCTACATGCACACACACTTCAATCCCGGCTTCTACCAGCCGGGCGTGGGCAGGCTGGACCCTGATCAGCCGACGCCGGGCCGGCACCATGACCAATACCGGCTGAAGGAATGCCCCTACGACTACGGCGTGCAGGACCGCAAGGGACAGTGGCAGGGAATCATTCCGGTCAAGGATCAGCAGGGCGCGAAGTTTTTCCAGGATGGACTCGGGGTGAACATGTGCGGGGACGTGGCGGAGATCTGCAACATTTATTATGTGCCGAAAATGGATGATCTGGGGGACCAGGTGGGCTTCAGGCAGCGAAACGCGCAGTATGCCTTCGATCCGGGCGGGCGCACGTATGCTCATTTCCTGGAGGACATCAAGAAGATGGAGGCAAAGGGCGAGAGGGTATATTTCATCCGTCGCCGCGCCGGGGTCCCGCTGGCAGGCGGGACGATCTGGACGTTCGATCGCTCCGGCGAACTGCGCCGGGAGTGCGCGGCGCTGGCCGGCAGCCTGATCAACGGGGTGGGCATTGACGAGGACCGCCGCCTGTACTACGTGGCCGGGAGACCGGAGAACACCCGGATGGTGAACGGCAGGCCGTTTCTTCAGAACCAGTACGGTCATTTCGGCACGGAGAAGAAAACGAGGATCGGCAGGCCGGACTGGAAGGACTTTCCGGTCACGGGGACTCTGATCAAGACGGCGGGGGAAGGGGCGACGCTGCTTCTGAATAAGAAGGCACCGATTCCGCTGGACCGGGAGGCCGAGGCTCCGAAGCGGCCCCTGGATGTGCTGTACGGCTGGGTGGAGGGCGCGGAATGGCTGTACGCGGGCGCCTCGCCGATTAAGGCCGTCGCCTGTACCTGCCCCACAATGCGGGCACACCTGGATTGGTACAAACGCTCCTACGTCCCGGAGGCGTACCGGCATTCCTTCGGGGTGGTGGATACGGCCGGGAACCTCATCATGCACCTGGGAACATACGGCAACTTCGATTCCGGAAACGGCGCGCAGAGCAGAATCCCGGTGGGCGGGGATAATATCGCGGTGTTCATGCCGCGTATGATCTCCGGCACGGACAACTTCCTCTGCTTCGACGACTGGGGCGAGCGGCTGGTGGTGCTGAAGCTGGCGTATCACACGGAAGAGACCGTGCCGGTCAAGATGAGGTAGGCTTGAGAAAAGGGAAAGAGCGATGAAAGGCGGCGCAGGCTGGGCGTGGCCCCATTGTCCGCGGGAGCGATGCGAATCAGTTTCTCCCGACCCTGCTTCGCTCTTCGAGCTACGCAGGGCAGGCATTCCCTGCCGCCTGCAGCATCTCCTCCACCTCGCCCGGCTCGAGATCATCATAGAACGGCTCGCAGATAATCTCCGCACTCCGAACGAGCGCTCTTCTACGGGACCTGCTGCAGGAGGCGCTTGGCAGGGATGATGTGGTCCCCGGGGCCGTGATATCCATCCAGACCTTCGGCAGCCTTCTCGACAGAAATTGCCATCTGCACTGTATCTCCACGTGGGGATGCTTCGATAGGGAGGGTCGCTTCCTACCGGTACACGAATTCCCCGACAACGAGATCATAGAGAAGCTGTTCCGGCACAAGGTGTTCAGAATGCTGCTCGACGAGAACGCCGTCACCGAGGATCTCGTAGACGGGATGCTCCAGTGGCACCACACGGGCTTCAGCGCCCACGCCGGCGAGGCGATCCCGGGAGACGACAGGCAGGGTCTGGAGTCGATTGCACAGTACATAGCCCGGGGGCCGGTCGCACTGGAGCGGATGTCGGTGGCGGAGGGTACCGAAGGCGACTGCCGGATCATATACCGCTCGAAGAGATTCCACGGTTCGTCCTCGAATTAAGTTATCTGTCCCCGGATTTTGCGGATGAGATGAAGCACCCGCCGCCGCCGCCGCTGCTTCCTCCTCCGGCAGGGGGAGGATCGTCGCCATCATCATCGGCGCTGTTTCCACCAAGAGGCGTCGAGGTGTTGTCGAGGGGGTCGGTCCCGGCGGTATATTCGGCGAGGTTGTTGAATCCGTCGGAATCGGGGTCGGCGATCGCATCAGCCGCGCTCAGGATGCTCAGGCCGTACTGTATCTCCCAGGTGTCGGGCATACCGTCTCCGTCGTCATCGTCGTCCACGGAGTTGTTCTGTCCGTCGTTGTCCGTATCCAGGGGGTAGGCGTCGGTCGTGTCGGGTATCCCGTCACTGTCATCGTCCCCGTCGAGGTTGTTGATGGTGCCGTCATTGTCCGTATCGTAGGGGTAGAGATCGCTCGCGTCGGCAAAGCCGTCGTTGTCGTCGTCGGGATCCTCGAAGTTGCTCAAACCGTCCCCATCCGTGTCCGAGTCCGTACTGGGCACGAAATCCTCGTCGTCGGCCTCATCCACGATGCCGTCACCGTCGGTGTCGGCCGCGCTTCCTGTGTCCGGTATCCCGTCGCCGTCGGTATCGGGATTCAGCGGATTGGTGCCTACTATGATCTCCGCGGAATCGGCAACACCGTCGTTGTCGTCGTCATCGTCCAGACGGTTGTCCTGGCCGTCATTGTCGGTGTCCAGGGAGTAATCCTCCCCGCCGGGGCCCAGATCCTCGTTATCGCTGATTCCATCGCCGTCGTCGTCGCCGTCCGCCTCGTTGTCGAAGCCGTCGTTGTCGCTGTCCTTCGAGTAGTCCTCGTTGTCAGGTCCGAGGTCCTCCGCGTCCGGATATCCGTCTCCGTCGTCGTCATCGTCGGCGTTGTCGCCGGCACCGTCTCGGTCGGTATCCGTGTGCTCATTCGAATCCGTGGGGAAGTCGTCGTTCGAATCATTCTTTCCGTCGTCGTCCGTGTCGGGGTCACCGGGGTCCGTACCCAGGTCGAATTCGCTGCTGTTCGGCAGTCCGTCGGTGTCCGAATCATCGTCCGGGCCCGGGCTTGTACTGCCCAGATACGTCTCTTCCCAGTCGTCGGGCATCCCGTCGGAGTCCTCATCTTCCTCGGCGATAGTGCACGTGATGGTGTCCGTCGTTCCCAGGATCGCGTTGACCGGAGCGCTGAGATAGATCGTCACCGTCTCGCTCGTCTCGTACGCGGCGTCGTCGCACAGGGTGAGGACTATGTTCTTCTCCGTCTCCCCCGGGTTGAACGTCAGGCTTCCATCCTCGAGTATGAAATCAGTTCCTTCGGTGGCGGTGTCTCCGCACACTGAATAGTCCAGCGCAGCGGTCCCTCCGCCTACGGCGTAGTCCACCGTCAGTATCCTTCCCGAGGGCGCCGAGAGCGACACGGCCAGGTCCACCGCTGGCGCGGACTCGTCCACGCTGATAACCGCTGTCGAGAATGAGACCGTGGGCGGGTCGTCATCGTCCTGAATGGTGTAGGTGTGCGTGAGTATGCCGGCGAGGTCGGCCGAGGCGCTGTACACGAGCGTCACCTCGATCGTCTCGTCCGGTTCGTCGATGAGATCGTCCGCCACAACCGCCAAGATCGTTGTCGCAGTCTCGCCCGCGCCGATTATCGCCGTCCCGGCGTCCAGGGTGTAGTCCGTGCCGCCTCCCGAAGCCGAGCCGGTCACCTCGTAGCTGACCCATACGTCCCTTCCGACCGGGCTGCTCAGGGTCAGTCCGAACACGGCAGGGGTGGCGGTCTCTGCGCCGCTGGAGGACGCCGCGTCGAATGAGAGCGACGACATCGGGTCGTTATCGACTATCGTGTAAACGTGAGCCGCGTTAGCTCCCATCCGCGCACCGCTCGGGCTGACGAGAACAAGGTTGATGGTTTCGCTTGCTTCGTCGAAATTGTCGTCGATAATCG
>CAYMFW010000349.1:0-4055 GCA_964389785.1 uncultured Planctomycetota bacterium | reverse complement strand
ACCGGAATAGACAGGCGCTGTCCCTACTTATCGGTGGACGGCTTCTTGGGCGGGCCGAGCTTCAGGCGGCTGAACGGCGCGGTCAGCGCATCCTCGGTGAACTTGAAGATTGACGCCCCCATCACCACCACCGTGTACACGTTCGAGCCGGAGCTGGCGACGCGCAGCCGCCCGTCCATCGAGGCCTCTCCCCGGGTGATCTTGAACGAGTACGCGCGGCCATCGAGCCCGGCGAGCTTCGCGTCGTCCAGCCGGTTGAATTCGGTCGCCCCGCTGGCCGCCCGGAAGCCCTCCCCCAGCTCTTTCCACTCGTCTTCCGAGGGAATGCTTCCGAACACGGCCGACACCACCATCACCATGGTGCTCGGCGCGGTCAGCTGGATGGCCTGCGGCCCGTGCATGAGCGCCTTCCAGCCTCCCGACACGTCGACGCTGACGTCGAACAGCCCGTTGTAGTACGTAGTGCCCTCGATGCGGTGGAACGTCGCCGGGTCCCGCGGATCGAACGTCTTCCCGCGGCGGACGCCCGCGGTCACCGTCGCGTCGCAGTTGGCGAAGAGCCGCGCGAACGAGGAGGTGGAATCCGACACGTCGCTGTGACTCCCGTCCGAATGCCCCAGGAGCAGGTACGCGGGCGGCACGCCGAACACGTTGTTGGACGCGTCCACCACCACCCATTTCCCGTCTATCAGCACCTCGCTCCACGCGTGGTAGCCGGCGGCCGGCCAGACGATCGCGATGCCGAACGCCTCTCGCGACGGCAGCCCCGCCGCCCGGGCGAGCGCGCAGTACAGCGCGGCGTGCTCGGAACAATCGCCGGTGCCGCTCTCCAGCGTCTCCAGCGCCGAGGCCATACCGGTCTTGGGACTCTCCTTCTTCAGCGTGCGAAAAACCCATTCGCACAGCTTGCGGGCCGCGGCCACCGGCTCATTCTCGCCGTCGAGCGCCTTCTCGGCCGCCGCCTTTATGTCCTTGTGGTCGCTCTGTATGAACGTCGCCGGTCCCGCGTACCGCTCCAGCTCCTTATCCGTCACCGTGATGGGCAGCGTCTCCTTCCCCTTCTCGGGGGCCGGCCGCGGGACCATTTCCACCTCGTAGCGCCCGATGGTGGCTTTCACCTTCTGGTACTCGTTGGACTTGATTATCTTGCCGTCGGTATCGCCGGTCACCTCGACCGTCACCGTCATCGATTCGAGCGCCTCGAACACGGGAATGCCCCCGGTGAGCTTCACGAGGGACTCGAGCTTCGGACCGGCGGCCTCACCAGCCGCCAGCGCATCCTCCTTCGTCGTGCGGACGAATTGGAACGTCAGCATCTTCACCGACAGCATCTTCCCCTCGGGGGTCACCAGCAGCTCGGCCGTCATCCCGGGCATGTCGCTCATCGTGGACTTGATGACGAACACGTCCTGCTGCTTTCCCTCCAGCATCACGCTGCGCCGCCCCTCCACGACGGTCGTCTCTGTCTCCAGCTTCTTGCTCTGGTCGCTGAACACGGTCAGGGCGTACGTCTTACCGACCCCCATGCCCAGCCTCACCAGCAGCCAGCCCTCCATCCCCACGCTCACCTTCGTGCCTTCCGGTATCTCGATGGTCTTGCGGCTCTCCGCGTCGTTCAGCCTGTGCACCATCTTCAGCACGTTCCCGTCCCGCTCCAGGGTCAGCTCCTCGCGCTGAGGCCCGTCCGTTTCCGAGGACGTCTCCCGAATCACCTCTCCCTCCAGCGTGCACCAGGACTGCGAGGTCTCCTCCCCGTGCTGCTCCACGCCTCTCACCACCGTGCGGCGCACTATCTTGGAATGCTCGTACACGACATCCCTGCCCTCGAGCCGGGTCTTCTTGATGACCGAATGGATGTAACCGGCCGGCTGGCCCAGGAACCTGGCGAGAAACCACCCGTCATCGATGAGTTCGTCCCTGGCGGCGGGAAGAGCGCCCTCCTTCACCGCCAGCAGAACGGACTCAGCCACCGCGGGCCCCGCAGCGGGAAGGAACAGCAGAACGACGGCCAGAACCGCCCCCGCCCACCTCATTCGTAGTACTCCATCTTGCGCGTGGTGACGTGCGGCTTCTTCTCGGTTTTCTTGCCGTCGATGTAGAGTATCGGCTTGGCGGTTCTCTCCGTCCAGTTGCCCTGCGTATCGTACTTGTAGGACACCTCCGCCTCGCTGGCCAGCTTGCCGTCACGATAGCTTTTCATGATCGTCGCGTTGCCCTTCTCGAACTTCTCGTATTCCGCGCGCAGCAGCACCTGCGTGCCCTGCCTCAGCTCGAACCCGGCCAGGCACTCCTCCTTGTTGAAGGTATACCCCCACGTCATCATCCGGTCGCCGGTTTTGATCGAGATCTTCTTCACCAGCTTGTTCTCCCCGTACACGAAGGGCTCGCTCTTCATCTCCTTGTCGCCGATGGTGCGCGTCACCGTCTGTATGATCCCCTTGCTCCTGTAGTCCGCCCTCTCCACGTACAGCGGCTTCTCCACTCCCTTCCGGAGGAAGGTCACCTGATTGAGATCCCCGTCCCCGTTGTACTTCAGATGGGTTTCGTGCGTCACCTTGCCGAGATCATCATACAGCATAACGAGTATCTTCTTCCCGTCCTTGTCGTACTCCACGTACCGCTTGCCCCCCCGCTCGTCGGTCGTGACGCTTTTCACCTTGCCGTGAAGCTTCTGGTTCTCCCAGTTCCATTCGTCGTGGAACGGCTCCCCCGCGGCGGCCGCGGCGAGAAGAAGAACGAGAACCGGCATCCCGCAGATCGCTTTTCTCATCGCGTGTGTCCTCCGTTACGAATTGGCCGCTCCATGGTACCAGAAAACGGGCGCGAAAAAAACGGGAACAGCGGGCTGCAGAACTCTGTCCCTGCCAACGTCATAAGTGAGCCGCCCCCCCTCAGCCGCCCTTCCTTCCTTGACGCCGGCCGCAGGGGGCGTATACTTCGTCTGGTTCTCTTATCCTTTTATCCTTTATCCATGAATAATAGATCCGCATTCACGCTCGTAGAGCTGCTGGTGGTAGTGGCTATCGTCGCCCTGCTGGCGGCCCTGATACTGCCTGGCCTGGGCAGGGCGCGCGAATACGCCTACTTCACCCGCTGCAAGAACAACCTCAGGCAGACCGCCATCGGCTTCCTGGTGTTCGCCTCGGACAACAAGGGCGTCATGCCGGAGGGCGACTACCGCTGCGAGGGCGCCCACGCCAACGCCCGGCGGCGGGTAGGCCTGCAGGACCGGGGAGGCGGCAACTGGATAGGCTCGTACAGTGAGATGAACAGCCTGTCGCCGACCAGCATGCTCCTGCGCAAGATATACTCTCCCCAGCTGCCCGGCGGCACCACCCCTCAGTCGCGATCCGCCTGGGAACCGGTCGAGATATACGGCAGCGACTACTCCGGGTTCGTCAGCAGCCATCTCGCCCGCCCCAGGATGCCGGGCAGGTACACCCCCATCGAGATACTGTGGGACCCGATATGCAAGGCGAAGGACTGGGGTCCCCTCACGTCCGGGACCAGCCCCGGCGTCTACAACTCCGCCCTGGGAAGCGGCCCGACCTTCACGTACTATCCGTGGGCCGGCACCGAGCGGCAGCGGGACTACCTGACCCGAAAGATGGGCGTCTACGGCTACGCGTTCTTCCTGTTCACGGTCGGGTGCACCAACCTCGAGGGCAAGACCAACAATCCCAACCACGTGATAATCGCCGCGGGAGGCACCTGTACCGCCGGATGGTACGCCGAGGGAGGCTTCCGGCCCAATACGAGAAACAGACCGCCGCTGTCATCGAACAAGCCCTCCGTCTGGCTGGCCGCCTGTCACACGCCGATGGAATACTACGGCTTCGATCGCGACTTCAACTCCCACTTCGGATACAGGAAGACGCTCCCTGGGTGGCGATTCAACGCGGTTCACCTGGACGGTCACGTCCACGACGGTATCTGGTCGTATCCCAATGCGGTCACCGAATGGCTGTGCAACGCCAGCCACGTGAACCCCGCGAACACCAAGATGCCGCTCGGATGGCAGTTCATAGACCCGGGCGGCGCCGACAACGTCAACG
>CAYMFW010000348.1:0-4102 GCA_964389785.1 uncultured Planctomycetota bacterium | reverse complement strand
ACAACGGTTTTCCCAAAAGTGTATGCACATCCGTCAACGAGGTTATCTGTCATGGTATTCCCGACGATCGACCGCTGGTAAACGGCGACATTGTGAACATCGATGTCACCATTTTTCTGAACGGGATGCACGGCGACTGCTCTGAGACGGTTCCCGTGGGCGAGATCGACGAAGCCTCCCGCAGTCTGTTGGCTATTGCCCGCCAATCCATGTTGCGTGGAATTGCCGCCATTCGAACGAATGGCTGGATCAGAGATATCGGGTCTGTCATTCAAGAATATGTGGAAGAGCATGGTTACAGCGTAGTACGCTCATACACCGGCCACGGTATCGGCAGACTCTTTCATTCCAGCCCACCGGTGCCCCATTTTTACGATCCAAATGAACGTACAAAGATAAGGCCCGGTATGATCTTCACGGTCGAACCCATGGTCAACATGGGTGTATGGAAGCACAAGATTTGGAAAGACGGTTGGACAGCGGTTACTGCCGACCTGCGACGGAGTGCCCAGTTTGAGCATACCGTGTTGGTCACTGAACGAGGCGTGGATATTCTGACCTTGCCTGAACCGAAAGACAATCGGCAATGTGCTGGAGACGGGGCGGAATACATGGACGATGTGAAAAAGCAAGGCGAACTGTAAGTCGCCGGGATTCTCAAGCAGCCGTGCGCTACTGTTCCTGGCCGCCCTTCGTGAGTGACAGCTTCCGGGTGCCGGTATCCAGAAGGCTTTCGTCGTGGGTCACGAGCAGGATGGTGCGGCCCTTCCGGTTTTCTTCCCGAAGGCAGTCGGCGAGGATCCCGGCGTTTGCTCCATCCAGATTGCCGGTGGGCTCGTCCGCGAGTATCACGTCGGGGTCGCATATCAGTGCCCGTGCCATCGCGACACGCTGCTGTTCGCCGACGCTCAGCTCCGGAGGCTTGTGCATCAGCCGGTCTTCGATCCGGAATCGCTCCGCCAGCGCCGCCGCCCTGGCAGCCGCGTTCCCTGCGCTTCCCCGCAGGCGAAGGGGCATGCGGATGTTGTCCATGACCGTCAGGTAGGGGACCAGGAAGAACCTCTGGAAGACGAATCCGACGTGGAATTTGCGGAAGCGGTTCCTCCACAGGGACGACCGCTTGTAGATGTCCGAGTTCTCGTACGCGACCAACCCCGATGTCGGGCGAAGCATGCCTCCCAGGGCGAGAAGCAGAGTGCTCTTGCCGCTTCCGCTGGGTCCGTACACTACCCAGAAGTCGCCTCTTTCCACCTGGAAAGTAAGACTTGCGAGCGCGGTGACAGTTCTGCCTCTCTTCGCGTAGGTTTTGGTGAGATCTCTGATGCTGTACACTGTTCTCACTCCTCCATCAGAATGGAGTTGGGATCCATTCTGATGAGTTTGACCATGGGAACGATTTCCGCGACGACCGCCACCGCGCACGTAAGCAGTGCCACGCTTGGGAGCTGTTGCCATATGACGGTGACCGGTTGAGTCTGGTACACCAGGAACGGTCTGGTAAGCCATACCGAGAGATGAGAGCCTATCAGGAACCCCGTCGCCGAGGCCGCCAGGGCCACGAGCAGGATCTTGGCGAGATAGAGCCCGATGATGTAGGAATAGCCGGTTCCCATCGAGATCATGATGCCCATCTCGCGCTTTCGTTCCGAGACTTCCTGCACGCCCGTTCCGGATATCACCACGATGGTTATGCACAGCACGATTCCCAGGAGATAATACAGGTAGCGCTGGGTGGTCAGGCGTGCCATGAATCGTCCTTTCGATATGTCCGTTTTCGTGATCTGCTTGAAGTCGGGCACTATCCCGGCGAGATTCCTGCGCTGCCTCTTTTCGATGTCCGCCAGCGTTCCGCCGCCGTGCAGGCACTCGAAGGCGAGGATCTGGCTGATCTTTCCATCCGCGTCGAGAAGTTCCTGGCAGTCGGCAAGGTTGATGTATATCCGGAAGTCGTCAATCGATCCCTTTTCGGCAAAGGTCTCATCTACTCGGAACGTCTTGCCCTTGACGCTTATAGTGCCGCCCTGTCCGATCCCCAGCACATTCGACACGGCGGAGCCGACGCGGGCGTGTCCCCCGGCGATCGGCGTGATCGGGTTCGGTTTTTCCGCGCTTTCGCCCGGGCCTTTCACCGGCTCCAGTCCGGTCAGGACGAGATCACGGCCGCGCACGTTTACCATCCTCTGAAGCACCGAAACGTAGTACTTGGAGTTCAGGTGTTTGTGTTTCGCCAGCTCTCTCGTGACGCCATCCGAAAAGAGCACCTGATGCTCCGAACACCGATAGGTGTCGAGCGCGTTTGCCCGTTTCGGAAGCAGAACGAGATTATGGCCCATATTCTTCATGATGATCTCCATCGCCCGATTGGTGAACCTGGTGCTGTTGCCCAGATACACGTAGAGCACAACAAGAGAGACCATGGCAAGGGACAGAAGGCAGGTAATCACCCATTTCTGGCGTGCCTGATTGAAAACCATTTTGAAGAACATTCTGCCTCCTGTTCCTATACGTGCGAAAGCTGCAAAAGGGACACTTCATGCCTCCCCTTTTCAGTTTCCCTGTTCTGAGAGCGGATTGAAGCTTTCGTATACCAGGTCAAGCAACACCACGAGCGGTCTCAAAGTTCCCTTGCATCCGATGACTGATCTTTCAGTAATTCCTCGAGCTCAGACGCCCGGTCGAAATTTTGAATGAGCATTTTCACGCTCTTCACTTCCGGAATGGATTCGATTGTCTCCTTGATCGCGGGCGCCAGAGAAAAGGCCATGGGACATACGGGCGACGACGGACGGAAGACCAGGGACACGTTTCCGTCCTCGACGGTCAGATCCCGGACTAGACCCATCCTTGTGACGTCGAGGCCGGCTCCGGGGTCGACAACTTCAGAGAGTTTGCTTTCGATAACCTGTCGCAACGGAACTTTTCCGTTTTCCCCTTCGGCCAGCTTCTTTTCCGAGCTGTGAGTCGGCTCCGACAGACAATCGAGTTTCTTCCACATGAAGTCCTCGAGCGATTGTGCTACCGTGCCGTCGCCCGCATGAAATATCTCCACCCCGTTATCTCGAAGAGCGTGGAAGGCTATCTCGCCTATGTCTTTCACGAGTATGGCATCGATTTCGCGATCCCTTATGAATTTGTTGACGACCGCAAGTCCCGCACGCACGTCCTTCTGCGCAAACGGATTGTCTTCTATCTCGACGCTCGTGATATCTTTCCCGCGAAGAGTCGCAAGGACGAACCACGAAGCCCTGCCGAAATGGGTCTCCACCTGAGCGGAAAGACCCTCGGATGATTGAACCGGCACAACGACTCTCCTCGAAGAGCTGCGGTACGGCTCTATGTGAAGGATTACCCCTTCGATGTCGGTTCGGCGTTCTCCGATGGCCTGTTGAGCCTGGTGCGAGAGCGAGTGGCTGCGGGACACATCCATCGAGCCTGCAACCTGCACGTGACCTTCGACAAAATAGTAGGGACCCGACCTTCGGGATCGAATCGATTCCACGTTCCTCACTCCCGGTATCTCATCGATGATCGCCCTGACCTCGCGCTCCAGATCCGGATCTACCGATGCGTCCATGAGAGCCTGCAGGGCGATCCACCCGTTCTTCAATCCCACCATCAGGACCACTCCGGATATGAGCACTGTCGCAGCGCCCTCGAGATACGGTACGCCAATGGAAGATGTGCCTATCGACACGAAGACCAGCAGGGATGTGTAGATGTCCATGTGTGCTTCGTCCGCTGTCGCGGCAAGACTCTGCGAACCCGTCTCGATACTTACCCGTTTTTCCCATCGAGAAAGCGCGCCCGCCGCCACGATCGACACCACGGCAACGATCATTGCCAGGCCGGGGCGAACGAGGGTCGTTGTTTCCGTAATTCGGACAGACCCTTCATAGAACAATGAACCTCCAAGATAGAGGATAATCCCTGAACCAAGCAGCGCTGCAAGGGTTTCCGCACGATAGAATCCGTACGGGAATCTCTCGGTCGGCTTTCTCGACGCCAGGAATAGTCCAAACCAGGATGATCCCAGTGCGAGGAGATCGGCTGCCGAATGAAGGGCGTCGGCAAGAAGCGCGGCCGAACCTGTCAAGACGCCCGC
>CAYMFW010000347.1:0-4124 GCA_964389785.1 uncultured Planctomycetota bacterium | reverse complement strand
ACGAGAAACGCAATTCATGCGTCGCGTTCACTTTAGTCGAACTGCTCGTGGTGATCGCGATCATCGCGCTCCTCGCTTCCATGCTCCTTCCCGCCATGGAGAGGGTACGGGAGCGTGCCCGGCTTACCGTATGTCTCAGCAATCTCAGACAGATTGCGATAGGGCACTTCATCTACTCCAACGACAACAAGGGAGACCTGCCGTTCAACACGAAGTCCGCGAACCGGCACTACGGAAGCCATTTCGGCTCGATACGCCGCTGGGACAGCTCGTCGAACAAATGGGAATACGTCAATCAGATCTGGGGCATCTCGCCGAACAACTCCAGCAAGACCCGGAATCTTCCCGGCAAATACCTGGCGCACCCCGGGGTGTTCTACTGCCCCGGCTGGATACGCCACCTGCAGTCCGGGTGGTACACGTACGACGCCACCTCCCTGCAATTCGCGCCGGACAATCTGCTCAGGGCGTTCATGGTGGAAGACGAATGGCCGGGGTACGCGAACTTCGGAAGCTGGCAGCCGGGCTACAACGTGTTCGCGGCGGGCGACACCACGGCGAGCAAGGCTCCGTACGACAAGTACGAGGTGCCGTACCGCATCCACGCGAACTTCAAGCGGCTCTCGGCGTCGACGCCGCCCCGGTGCTGGGTCACCGCGGATTTCGGACAGACCCCGTTCTTTCCTCACCATGTCGGCTCGTTCGTGAAGGGACTCACGTGGCCGTACAACGTGGTGCATATGGACGGGCACGCCGACACCCACCAGGTGGACCCGTTCAGAGCCGGGACGACCAGCACGGTCAGGCTTCCCGGCCAGAACTGGATAGCGCCCGGCACCGTTCCCTACGGCAACACCGGCTGGGACGACTCCCCCTGGGGCGGGTTCGGACAGCAGGTGACCGGCCTCGACATGGAAGAGGACAAGAAGGGGAAGTAATCCTCTCATCGGCCGGGCTCCGTTCCCGTCACTTGACACCGCCCACGTGTAAATCTATAACTTAAGACTCGATATGGAAGCTTTTTGACGGCGGAAAGGAGAAATCATGGCGAAGATGTACTATGACAAGGACGCGGACCTGAAGGTGCTGGAGGGCAAAAAGGTGGCCATCATCGGCTATGGCATCCAGGGCAGGGGCCAGGGGCTGAACCTGCGCGATTCCGGCATCAACGTGGCGGTGGCGGACCTGAAGGACAGTCCGAACTGGAAGCAGGCGGTGGAGGACGGCTTCACCCCGATGAGCACGGAGGAGGCGGTGAAGGACGCGGACATCGTCCAGATACTCACGCAGGACGACGTGCAGGCGAATGTGTACGACGCGCAGGTGAAGGACAACCTGAAGGAAGGTGCGGCGCTGATGTTCTCGCACGGCTTCAACATCCACTTCGAGCAGATCGTCCCGGCCGACACCATCGACGTGATGATGGTCGCCCCCAAGGGGCCCGGCTCGCTGGTGCGGCAGATGTACGAGGAGGGCAAGGGCGTTCCCTGCCTGCTGGCCATCCATCAGGATGCCACCGGCAGCGCGAAGGCGGTGGGGTTGGCCTACGCCAAGGCCATCGGCGGCACCCGCGCCGGCGTGCTGGAGACGACGTTCAAGGAGGAGACGGAAACGGATCTCTTCGGCGAGCAGGTGGTCCTGTGCGGCGGAGTGACGGAGCTGATCAAGGCCGGCTTCGACACGCTGGTGGACGCGGGCTACAAGCCGGAGGTCGCCTACTTCGAGTGCCTGCACGAGCTGAAGCTGATCACCGACATGATCAACGTCGCCGGCATCCAGGGCATGCGCGCCCGGGTAAGCGACACCGCGGAATTCGGTGACCTGACGCGCGGCGAGAGGGTGATCGGCAAGGAGGCGCGCGAAGAGATGAAGAAGATTCTCTCCGAGGTCCAGTCGGGCGAGTTCGCCAGGGAGTGGATCGAGGAGAACAAGGCGGGCCGACCCAAGTTCAGCGAGCTGCGCAAGCGCGACGAGCAGCACCCGATAGAAGTGGTCGGCAAACAGCTTCGCTCGATGATGCCCTGGATGGATTAATACGCGGGGACGTTCTCAAATTTTCAAATTACCTGCCAGTGAGATGGCGTCTCGCTTGAAAGAAATTTGAAAACTTGAGAACGTCCCCTATAAGGCGTGCCCGCGCAGGAATTCCTCCGCGGTCATCTCCCGCTTTCCGGCCGGCTTTATCCTGGTGAGGAGCACGCTCCCCTCGCGGCAGGCGATCTCGATGCCGGCGCCGGCGGCGGAGAGGATCCTGCCGGGACGGCCTGAGCCCTCGGCGGCCTTCGTCTCCAGGATCGTTACCATCAGGTTTCCCTTCTCCGTCGGCAGAAGGGTATGGGCGCCCGGCCAGGGGGTCATGCCGCGAACGAAATTGCGGATCTCCTCCGGCGTCCTGTCCCAGTCCATGTGACCGTCCCTCTTGGTAAGCATCGGCGCGAGCGTCACGTCCTGCTCGTCCTGAGGGGTCGTTACCGCGGTGCCGGCCTCGACGGCGTCGAGTGTGTCCGGCAGGAGCCGTGCCCCCAGCTGCGCCAGGCGCGCGTAGAGCTCGCCGGCCGTCTCGTCGGGGCCGATGTCCGTCACGGCGGTGCCCAGCACCGGTCCGGCGTCCATCTCCTGCGTCATCCGTATCACGCTGACGCCGGTCTTCGTCTCTCCGCGGACGATCGCCCAGTTGATCGGCGCGGCGCCGCGGTACTTCGGAAGAATCGATCCGTGCAGGTTGAAGCATCCCCGCCGCGGCATCTCCAGGATGTGGCCCGTCAGGATGACGCCGTAGGCGACTACTACGAACGCGTCCGCTTCCAGCGTGCATACCGTGTTCGCGATCTGGGAGCGGGTGTCCGGCTTGAGCGTTCTGATGCCCAGCTCCTCGCACAGCCGGCTGACGGCGGATGGGGTGAGCTTCCGGCCCCTGCCCGCGGGCCGGTCCGGCTGGGTGACGCACGCCGTCACGTCGTGCCTCGCGGCGACCGCCCGCAGGCTCTCGCAGGCGAAGTCCGGCGTGCCGAAGAAGACGACCTTCATCATCGCGGTCCTTCCCCGCCCTCGAAGAGCTTCACGATCTCGTCCCTCTCATATACGGGAAGCTCCGTCCACTCGCCGTTCCTCTGCCACAGCGCCTCCCCGTCGTCGGTCATCTCGCCGATACGTTTCGCCTCTATGCCCTCCGCGCCGAGGGCGGCGATCACGCCGTCGGCGGTCCACGGCTCCACCACGGCCCGGAGCGACCCGGACGCGATGGCGCCCATCGGGTCCAGCCCGTACTCCTCACAGAGAAGCCGGGCGTCCTCCAGCACCGGGATCGAGTCCTCCTCCACCCGCACGCCCAGGCCGGTCGCCTCGGCGAGCTCGCGCAGTCCGGTGGCCAGGCCACCCTCCGTCGGGTCGTGCAGGGCCCGGACGCCGCCCGCGCGGCACGCGCACGCCGCGTCGGCCACCACGCTTATCCCCGGCTTCCTTATATAGTTCGTCGCGCGCTCCAGGAATTCTTTCCCGTAGTGCATCTCCACCTCGTCCGGCCTGGCGCGCGCGATGACGGACACCGCCTCGACCGGGATGCCCTTGGTGAGGAGTATCCTGTCCCCGGCCTTCGCGTTCTTCTTGTCGACCAGGTCGTCGCGGGCGACCTCGCCGACCATGCAGCCGACCACGACCGGGCGGGTGACCGCGTCGGTGATCTCCACGTGGCCGCCGCACACGCACACGCCTATGTCCGCGGCGGCGGCGTTGAGCTGTTCGAACATGGAGTCCACGAGCGGGGCGGTGGTGGCGCCCTGCGGGAGAAGGAACGTGGCCAGCAGCCACTTCGGCGCCGCGCCGGTGCAGGCGATGTCGTTGGCGTTTATGTTCACGGCGTACCAGGCCGCGTCGTTGTCAACGAAGGTGATCGGGTCCGTCTTCAGCACCAGGAGGGTGTCGCCCCGGTCTATCACCGCGGCGTCCTCACCGATGCCCGGGCCGACCAGTACGGCCGGGTCCGTCGGGGCGTACTGCTCCAGCAGGCGCGCAAGGTGCGCGCTCGGCAGCTTGCCCGCCGGGATGATCGAATCGCTGCTCATAAAGATGATTGTATCAGAAAGAAATGATAGAATTCGCGCCTTTATTGTCCCGATTCGGGTTGA
>CAYMFW010000346.1:0-4132 GCA_964389785.1 uncultured Planctomycetota bacterium | reverse complement strand
AAAGGAGGAGCGCCCGCTTCATGGCCGGGCTTGCGCTCGCCGCCGTCCTTCTCGCTTTCGGCCGTTACGCCGGCTATTACCGCTTCTTCTACTCAACCGTTCCCGGTTTCTCTCTCTTCCGCGGACCGGCCAGGACGCTCATGCTCTTCGCCTTCGCTTCCGCAGCCGCATCCGCGATACTGTCTTCCGAGATCGCCCGGGACCCGAAGCGCTACGCCGTGATTCTTTCTCGCGCATGGAAGACCCTGGCCGGAACGGCGGCCCTCATCCTCCTCGTGCTTCTTCTGAGCGACGAAACGGAAGGTGGGAGGTCCCTCTTCTGGAGGATAGTCGTCGAGAAGTCTCTAGCTCTCGGCGACCGGGTATCCGTTCCGTCCGGAGCCGGATCCAAAGGGTTTTTCCTTGCCACGTTTGCCATGGCGCGAACGAGCCTGGCAACGGCTCTGGCGTGGGTTGCCGGATCGGCCGCGTTCTTCGCCGCGCTGTACTTCAGGCCCGGGAAGGCAGGATGGGCCGTGCCGCTGATCCTGATGGTCTTCGTTCCCGCTGATCTCATCCTTGCATGCGGCAGGTACGTGAAGGGCTCCGAAAGGTTCGAGTCCCGACTCGAGAATGAGGTCGTCGATCTTCTCGAGCCCGGCCGTCGCGCGGTTCCGCCGCGGATCGCGACCTCCAGAGAAACGGAGGACCTCTCGAGGGGAAGTCTCTCGGGAATTTCTCACGTAGGGGGCTGGGAGGCGGCACAGCTCAGGCGGTACTGCGAGTTCACGAACGTCCTTGCGGGACGGCCGCCGGAAGAGGAGGTGGTCATCTCGAGCCCGATCCGGCCGGGAAGGCTTCTCAGGCTGATGGGGATCACACACGTCCTCACTTCGCAGGACAAGCCCGCCTACCCCGGAGGGACGAGGATCCTGCGCGAGGATTTCGGTAATCTCTACGAGATCGAAGAGGCGTTCCCGCGGGCCTTTCTCGTCCACAGGGTGCACGTGGTGCCGGACAAGAAGAAGCGGCTCGCGAGGATTAAGACGATCGATCCGCTCAGGGAGGCCGTCGTCGAGAGACGGATGTCGAGGGAACCTCGGCCCATGCCGGACGGCGCCGTCGAGAGGATCACCATTACGGATTATGCCTCGCACTCCGTCGTCTTGAGAGCGGAGGCCGCGTCCCCGGCCGTGCTGATTCTTACCGACTCATACTACCCTGCCTGGAGCGCTACGATAGACGGCACGCAAACCGCCGTGTTCCCGGCGAACCACATGTTCCGAGGCGTCGAAGTGCCGGCCGGGACCCATGAGATCGTATTCTCCTACGACAGGTCAGCCTACGTCGCGGGCAGGACGATAAGCCTTGTTTCACTTTGCGCCGTGGTGCTCTTTCTGCTTTCGGGATTGATGCCGGGCAAGATGGAAAAGCACGAGACAGGTGGGGAGGAACAGCCGTGCGCAGGCTGAGCCGAACCGACGTCTACATGGCCCTGCTGGCTGCCGCGGTTGCGCAGATCGTCTATCTGATCACCCTGGCTCCGACGGTGACCTCGGAGGACAGCGGGGAGCTCATTGCGGCGGCTTATACGTTCGGGGTGGCGCACCCGCCGGGCTATCCCCTCTGGTGCATCCTTGCACGCGCTTTCTGCCTCATCCCCTCCTCCAGCCCGGCTTGGAGCATCAATCTGATGTCCTCGGTGTTCGGCAGCCTCACGGCCGGTGTCCTCTACCTCATCTGCGTCCAGGCCGGCGCCGGAAGGATCCCGTCCCTGGCCGCAGCGCTGTGCCTCGCCTTCTCAAGGAGGTTCTGGTCCCAGTCGGTCATAGCTGAAGTCTACACGCTCAACACATTCCTGTTCGCGGGACTGCTCCTCTGCATTCTTCTATGGAAGGAGCGAAGGACGAATACGTACCTCTACCTCGCTTCCCTCTTCTTCGGGCTGGGGCTCACGAACCATTACATGCTAGTGCTTCTCGTCTCGCCTCCGGTCATCTATTACATTCTCAGGACGGA
The DNA here is from genome assembly GCA_964389785.1 of uncultured Planctomycetota bacterium. GTDB lineage: Bacteria > Planctomycetota > CAYMFW01 > CAYMFW01 > CAYMFW01 > CAYMFW01. The sequence continues at coordinate 2,134 of CAYMFW010000346.1, read as the reverse complement.
CCCCGAGATCCGCGGAAAGACGAAGGTCCTTGCGCCTCGATCGTGGCAGTCACACAGATCCTGTACCTCTACCTTCCTATCGCCGCATCCGGAAACCCGGCGATGAACTGGGGGAATCCCTCTACTTGGGACAACTTCTGTAGGCACGTCACCAGGGCACAGTACCGGACGCTGGAGCTCGGGAAGAAGGTGTCCCCGTCCACAAAGCTTCTGTATGTCGGGCACTTCCTTCGCCTGTTCTGGGTTCAGTTCACACCCTACGTTCTCATTCCGATTGCCGTTATGGGCTGGGGGTATTTCGACAAGGCGCGCAGGGAGCGCCTCCTTCTCTCGGGAATCTTCCTCTTCAACACGATCGTTTTGCTTCTCATACTGAGGTTCAGCTTCGAGGCCGAGAACATGACCAGAGTCGAAGAGTACTACCTGCCCGCCTATGCGTGTGCGGCAGTACTAATTGCGGGGGGGCTGTCCGGGCTTCCGCGTCTTCTTGAAGGGATTGTCCCGGCGAAAGCTGCTCTCGGTCTTTCCCTCCTGGCACCCATGCTTCCGCTCGCTTCCCACTGGAACTACAACAATATGTCGGCCTACTACCTCGCCCACGATTACAACCGGGTCATACTGGAGTCGCTCGAAAAGGACGCCCTGTACTTCGCGGCCGGCGACTACAACGCCTTTCCCACGATCTACCTTCAGGCCGTGGAAGGGATGCGCACCGATGTCATTCTCGCGGACGTGACGGGGCAGCTCTCGCGCCCGGCCACGGAGTATCTCAGAAGCCTTAATCCCGAGGCCGATCCGAAGGACAAGCGGAAGACCCAGGCCGAGATGATCGGAAAGGGAGAGAGGCCGGTCTATTTCACCGCCAAGAGCGACATCAAGGACCCGTCATCATGGAGGATCGAACCGTGGGGGCTGGTCTACCGCGTGCGGCCCAAGGATTCGAAGGCGCTCGACAGCCGTCCCGACGACTTCAAGGAAGGCGCTCTCAGGAACCTCGCCGTCTCAACATCGCTCGACGACATGGCACAGTCGATTCTGTCGAACTACTTTCTCATGTGGGGAGAGGCGCTCGCTGCGACGGGCCGCAGGAATGAGGCGCTCGCAAAATACGAGCTTGCGGCCGTGTACGGGCAATCGAGCAAGGAGGCTCTGAACAATATCGGGGCGACCTGCGGCGAAAGGGGCCTCATGCGGCCCGCCGAGCGTCTCTTCAGGATGGCCGCGAGCCGATATCCGGCCTATATCACCGCCCGGAGGAATCTGGCGCGGATCCTGGAACAGCAGAGCAAGCAGGAGGAAGCACTCGCGGTCTACAGGCAACTCGAAGAGATCGAACCGCACAACGAATCCCTCAGAAGAAAGATAGCCTCCCTCGAGAACACCGTGAAGCGGAGACCCCCTGCCGACCTGGACAGAATGCTCCGGGAGATTCTTGCGGCTCTCGAGGAAGACCCAAAGAACCCCGCCCTTCACAACAACCTCGGAAACGTGTATGCCGAAAAAGGCCAGGCGAGGGAGGCTCTCCAGTCGTACCATAAGGCGATTGAAGCGGATCCGAAGTACTACAAGGTGTACAAGAACATGGCGGTCTTCTACCGCAACGTCATGCATGACGAAAGGCAAGCCGCGCTGTACATGGAACGCTTCCAGACCATGAAGCGACTGGAGGACGGTCGAAGGAAGGCTGCGGTGGCCAAACAGCCTCCCGAATCAGCTTCCGTTTCGGATCTCGGGGCCCCAGTCCCGGAGAAGCCTATAAACTTCACCTGGCTATATTCCGCATGCATTTCCGGCGTTTTGTCATAAATTTCATTAAAGGCATAACCGTCAAGTACACTGTCTCCGGCGAAAATCAAGGGAAGAGACAGCACCTCAGTTAGAGGGAAACGCCCGGGAGTGTATTCTGGAATCGTGACCATCACGTCGGCGGTGCCTTTTAGGACTAGGTCATATTGCTCCGGTGGCCCGCCCAAAGCGGCAGACGCGCCCCTTTTTTCTTCCCGCTGGCTATGATGCAGCAAATTCCTGATTTAGTAACCATTTTCGCTGTTTCTAATTTAGATTTCATTCCGCCTATCGAAGCATTACAGCTTAAATTTGACTTAGAATAACTCTCTATCTCCTTTGTTATTTC
>CAYMFW010000345.1:0-4168 GCA_964389785.1 uncultured Planctomycetota bacterium | reverse complement strand
GCGCGCGGCATACGGTTCATCGGGAAGCGGGCGACCTTCCTCAACATGACCGCCACCCACGACGGCATCGGAGTGCGACCGACGGAGGGCCTGCTGTCCGAGGAGGAACGCGTCGAGCTTCTCGAACTCGCCCGCGCGCATCACGGCGACGTCAGCGGCAAGCGGAACGCGGACGGCTCGATAAGTCCGTACGAGCTCAATATCAATTACTTCGACGCGGTGAACCATCCGGACACGAACGATCCGCTCGATATCCAGGTCGCGCGCTTCATGGTCTCACAGGCGATACCGCTGGCGTTCATCGGAATACCGGCGGTGTACATGCACAGTCTCGTCGGCTCCCGGAACGACCTCGAAGGAGTGAAGAAAACGGGCCGGGCACGGAGCATAAACCGGGCGAAGCTGGGCCTGAAGGACCTTCAGAAAGAGCTGGATGACCCCGGATCTCTTCGGTACCGGGTCCTGAACGAATACCGAAAGCTCCTCGAGATGCGCCGCCGCGAGTCGGCCTTCCATCCCGACGCGGAGCAGGAGGTGCCGGACCTGGGACCGTCCGTCTTCGCGCTGAAGAGAACCAACGGGAACACCGGGAAATCCGTCACCGCGCTCCACAACGTGACGGGCGAAGAGGTGAAGGCCGGCGACGAGACGCTTTCTCCCTACCAGGTCCGCTGGATCAGGAACGGCTCCGATTCAGGTCAGTAGGGCAGCCGTCCGGGCACCTGCTTCCAGACGTCCAGAACCTTCAGGCACTCCCGCCGGTACTTGTTGTCGAGCTTGATCGGACGCAGACAGTAGCCGTTCATCACCTCGTTGGACACCTTCATCTCGTTGAATCCCAGGCGGGCCACATCATCTATCTTCGTTCCGTACACGATGCGCGAGAGCCTTGCCCAGTGGGCCGCGGCGAAGCACATGGGACAGCACTCGGTCGTGGAGTACATGCGGTACCCGGTGAGGTCCCAGGTATCGAGCCTCCTGCATGCCTCCGAAATGCATATGATCTCCGCGTGGCGCGTGGGATCGTTGGTGGCAAGCACCTCGTTGTGTGCGACCGACACGACGGTGCCGTTAGGAGACACGATACAGGCGCCGAAAGGTCCCCCGTCGCCCGACTCGATGCCTTCGATCGCGGACTCGATCGCCTGGTTCATGAAATCAGCTTCGCGCATAACGGCTATCCTAGGCCCGCAGACGGGGGAACGCAAGAGAATGCGCGGAACATCCAGAATATCCGCCCCGCCGGTCGTCTATCAGTATCCATGGGTAGAGAATACCGGCGAGGAAGTGTTTCATGACAATACAGAAGAGTCCCAGCCGTTCGAAGGGCCGTTCCCAACTGAAGATCCCGGGGTATGCGGTCATCGAGAAGATCGGAAAGGGGGGCATGGGGACCGTCTACCGGGGGGTTCAGCTGATCCTGGACAGGCCGGTGGCGATAAAGACGCTGGCCCCGAGACTCGCGGCGGACGGCGCCTTCGTGCAGCGCTTCCTGAGGGAAGCCCGCTCCGCGGCGAAGATAGACCATCGAAACGTCGTGAGAGCGATAGACGCGGGACAGACCGGGGGCGTCTACTACTTCGTGATGGAGTACGTTCCCGGGCTCACCCTCAAGGAGATCCTGAGGGACGAGGGTCCGCTGCCCCAGGAGAGGGCGCTCGATATCACGGAACAGATCACGGACGCCCTGATCCACGCGGAGACGCTCGGGATCGTACACAGGGACATCAAGCCCGACAACATCATGATCACCCCGGACGGCACGGCGAAGCTGAGCGACCTCGGCCTGGCGCGCGAGGTGTTCGACGCCTCCGTGACGATGGCCGGGAACGTGCTGGGCACCCCCTACTATATGTCTCCCGAGCAGATACACGGCGTTCCCGACCTCGACGTGAGAACCGACATCTACTCCCTGGGCGCCACGCTGTACCAGATGCTGACGAACGAATGCCCATTCCGGGGCCCCACCCCCACATCCGTCATCACGAAGCATCTCAGGTCTCCCCGACCCGATCCGTCGGCCAGGAACCCGGCGGTGTCGAAACCGACGTCCGTCCTTGTCCGCAGGATGATGGCGCGCGAGAGGAACAACCGGCCCCGGAGCGCCGCGGAACTGAAGCGGATGATCGCCCGGACCAGACAGGCGCTCGAGAAGCCGGCCGTTCGGCGAGAGCCGCCGGCGCGACGGAGCAGACCGGCGGAACGGGAGAAGAGGAATCTCCTGCCCCTGGTCCTGGGTGCGGGAGGCGGGCTGCTCGCGATCGCTCTGATCGTCGCACTGGCGTCGCGATCGGGAAGGGAGCCGGGCCCGGCTGTCCGACCCACGTCCGTCGTCACGCCCGAGGCAACGACGAAAATCGAACCGCCTGCGGAACCGACCCCCGAGACGCGGGCGGACGCGGCCCGGGCGGAACGCGAGCGGAAGGCCGCGGAGGCGGAGGCCCTCAAGACCGCCATGGAGGACCGCCTGGCGAAGGTGGCGCAGGCAGTCGCCGGGGCCCTCGATGAAGACGACTTCGCGAGCGCGGAACGGGCCTGTCGTGAATTCCTGAAGGCGTTCCCGGAGGAGCCCTGGAGAACGAGGGCCGCCGGGAAGCTGGACGCGGTGGAGGCGAAGGCGCGGGCCGCGTACCGCGCCCGGGGCGGGGAGGCCGACGCCCTCGCCGCGCGCGGGGACTTCGCCGAGGCCTGCGGGCTGCTGCAGGACATAAGAGAAAAGACCACCGCCGCCGTGGCCGGGATGGTGGACGAAAAACTGAAGGAGATGGACCGGCAACGCCGCAGGGCCGAAGAGGAACGGGCCGCGATGGAGCGTCTTCTGGCAAAGGCGCGCGTGGAAACGCTGGAGTTCCTCAATCGGGAGGACCTCGCCGGCATCCAGGAGATCTACGGGCAGCTCCGCTCCCAGTCGCGCTTCGCCCGCGCCCGGGAGCTGCTGACGCGCGAGCTGGCCGCGTTCAGAAAGCTGCAGGCACTGGTCGACCGCGCCGAGCAGGGGGCCATCCGCCGGGCCGGAGAGAAGTTCGAGGTGCAGGGGATATCCGGCACCATCGCGGGAGCCGGGGGCGGCACCGTGCGGTTCGCGTCAGGGGGAGCGGAGTTCTCCCGGCCGATACTGAAGATGAAACTCGGCGAGATCCTGGACCTGGCCGGACTCGAGGGTGACGGGAGCGAGGAGCCGATCGGACTGGCTATGCTGCATCTGTGGCGGGGGGAGACCGACGAGGCGCGAAGGATACTGGACGGACGGCGGGACCGTGGAGCGGACGTGGGCATACACCTCTCGCTGCTCGAGGAGGTCGAGGGCCGCCGGTCGGAATCGGCCGCCGTCAAGCTGATCGCCTCCCTGAAAACGCTCGCCGCGGCAAAGCGGTGGGCGGAGGCGGACGCCGCCCTCGCGGCGCTCAAGGCCGCGCATTCCGACACTCAGGCGTTCGCCCGGGCGAAGGAGTTCATCGAGAAGACGGAAACGCTCATCGTGCGTGAGACCCGGAACGGGACCCCCGCTCCGGAGACGGACCCCGATAACACCGGGGAGCGGGACGTATCGTTCGACGACCTGAATCCCATCCCCGGCATGGCCGGCAGGATACGCAGGATGCCCGGGCTGAACGCGTTCCGCGCGCAGTACGACTTCAAGGACGCCCGTAGGCTGGCGGACTGGAAGAACGCGGGTGACGGATGGAAGGCGGCCGACGGGTCCCTCACCGCAAAGGCCGGCCGCATCACGCACAAGCTTCCCTTCGTCGGGGACATCCTCGTCGAGGCGAAGGTGGCGAGCTCCTCCAGGTTCGCCCTCGTCATCGGCGAGTACCGGTTCGAATGGTACCGCTATGCCTCGGGGGGAGTAAGGGTGAGCGTGCTGAAGAACGGCGCGCTCCTGCCCGGCGGCAGCAACTACCTGTATCACGTCCCGGACGAGACGCTGGTGATGCGCTGGACCAGAAAGAAAAACGCCTTCCTGTGGTACTGCTGGGGAAACAAGGCGATCGCCAAGGCGAAGGACTGGGGCACCGTCGCGGACGACAGCACCGTACGCATCGAGACGGCGTCGCGGCCCACCGTGGTGTACGGCACCCCCCGCGGCGGGCCGGTGTGTCCTGAGGGTCCCCACGGACCTGGCAGGATCGTTATGAGGGACCTGAAGATATACGGCACCTTAAACGGC
>CAYMFW010000344.1:0-4179 GCA_964389785.1 uncultured Planctomycetota bacterium | reverse complement strand
CATGCCAACCGGTCGGTCATGCGGGCGGCGGCGCGGCCGGATCGAGGTGGCGCTCGTCGTCGGGGCCTGCATGATACTCATCTCGATGGCCACGCTTCTGATATTCAAGAAGCTGGGTGGAAAGGGGTACCTGTGGTAGACACCCGCGGCATCTGGATGGAAGGGATATGTTTCCGCATCGGGGACTTCACGATCTCAGATCTCACCATGGAGGTCCGCGGAGGCGAGTACTTCGTCCTCACCGGCCCCAACGGCGCCGGCAAGACGATTCTCATCAAGCTGATCGCGGGCATCTTCGTGCCCTCGATGGGCAGTATCGAGATCGACGGGACACCGGTCAGGGCACTCCCCCCGTGGAGGAGGAACATCGGATACGTTCCCCAGGAAGGGATACTCTTTCCGAACCGAACGGTAGGCGGCAATATCGGCTTCGGCCTGGAGGTGCGCCACACGGCCGGGCCGACGAAGAACAGCAGGGTCAACGAGACGGCGGAGATGCTCGGGATAGAGCACCTGCTCGACCGGATACCGCAGGGCCTCAGCGGCGGCGAGCGGCAGAAGGTGGCATTGGCCCGGGCTCTGGTCATCGAACCCTCGGTCCTGCTCCTCGACGAGCCGGTGAGCGCGATAGACGAGGACACCCGCGACGACCTGTGCCGCGAGCTTCGAAGGATTCAGGAGGAGACCTGCATCACCACCATACACGTCTCACACAGCAGGAAGGAGACCGAGCTGGTCGCCGACCGCGTTGGCGTCCTCAAGAACGGCACCTTCCAGAATGCGGCAGACTGAGGCCGGCACGGTAGTCTCGAGCGGGTTCCAGGTTCGACCGGCTGTCCGCCGAGAGGCGGACCTTTCCCTGGCCGGTCGAAGCTTGCCTCGTCCTTCGGCAAGCTCAGGGCCCCGAGCCCCGTCGAGGAGGAGGCGCCCAGTTCCGCAAAGGGCGCCGAGAATGAGCGAGAGAATGCCGTGCCGGCCTCGTTTTTTCGTTTGCATTCTCTCACGCATCCGCTACAATACCTGATTACTATGGGTGCGTATTTTTGCCTCGCGCGGCAGAGAGAATGGAAGGCAAGTCAATAACGATAAAGGGCGCCAGGGAACACAACCTGCGCTCGATAGATCTGGAGATCCCCCGGGACCGTCTCGTCGTCATAACTGGCATGAGCGGTTCGGGTAAGAGCAGCCTCGCCTTCGACACCGTCTACGCGGAGGGCCAGAGACGGTACGTCGAGAGCCTCTCCTCATACGCCAGGCAGTTCCTGGAACAGATGGCCAAGCCGGACGTGGAGTCCATCGAGGGCCTGCCCCCGACGATCGCCATCGAGCAGAGAAGCGGCGTAGCCAGCCCCCGCTCGACCGTCGCCACCACGACCGAGATATACGACTACCTGCGCCTGCTGTACGCGCGGGTGGGCATCCCCCACTGCCACAAGTGCGGCCGGACGATATCCCAGCAGTCGCCCGACGAGATCATCGACCAGATACTCTCCCTCAAGAACGGCTCCCGCCTGCTGATCCTGGGCCCGCTGTCCCGGGGCAGGAAGGGAACCCACAAGGAGCTCTTCGTCCAGGCGAGGAAGGAGGGCTTCGTCCGGATGAGGGTGGACGGCGAGGTGATGGAGATCGGCGAGCCGCCGGAGCTCAACCGGTACAAACAGCACAACATCGAGGTGGTGGTGGACCGGCTCGAGGTCAACGCGGATATCCGCAGCCGCCTCCAGGATTCGGTCGAGCTCGCGCTGAAGCTCGGCAGCGGAACGGCCATCGCCTCCTACCACGGCGGCAACGAGTGGAAAGACATGCTCTTCAGCGAGATGTACGCGTGCCCGGCCTGCCAGGTGAGCTTCGAGGAGCTGGCACCCCGGTCGTTCTCCTTCAACAGCCCGTACGGCGCCTGCACCACGTGCGGCGGGCTCGGCACCCGGCTGGAGCTGGACCCGGATCTCGTGGTGCCGGACAAGACGCTGTCGCTCAAGAACGGCGCGGTCGAGGCGTGGCGGCGCGGCGGGAAGCGGATGATCATCAGGTTCGCCAGAAAGCTGCGGAAGTTCATGGCCGATTTCGAAGTGGACCCCCACGTCCCGTTCGCGGAGCTGGCCGAGGACATCCGGCGCATGCTTCTCCAGGGAGCCACGAAGGAAGACGAGAAGGAGTACGGCGCCAAGTTCGAGGGAGTGATCCCGAGTCTGGACGCGTGGTTCCGCCGGACGTCGAGCGACTACGTGAAACGCAGGCTGCTCTCCTACATGAGCGAGCTGTCCTGTCCGGACTGCGCCGGCGCCCGGCTCCGTCCCGAGACGCTGGCGGTGACGATCGGCGGCAGGAACGTCCAGCAGGTCACCTCGATGTCCGTCGAGGAGGCGCTCGAGTTCTTCGGCGGGCTGAAGCTCAGGAAGACGGACCAGGCCATCGCGGGGCACATACTCCGGGAGGTCAATTCCCGCCTTTCCTTCATGCTGGACGTCGGGCTCGGCTATCTCACCCTGGACCGGAAGAGCGGAACGCTCTCCGGCGGCGAGGCGGAGAGGATACGGTTGGCTACCCAGGTCGGCTCCGGCCTGGTCGGCGTCTGTTACGTCCTCGACGAGCCGACGATAGGCCTCCACCAACGGGACAACGCCCGGCTCCTCCAGACGCTCTGCATGCTGCGCGACCTCGGCAATACCGTCATCGTCGTGGAGCACGACGACGCGACGATACGGGAGGCGGACTACATCATCGACCTGGGTCCCGGCGCCGGTATCGAGGGCGGCGAGCTGGTGGCGCAGGGGACCATCAAAGAGATCTGCGCCTGCAAGAAGTCGCTCACCGGAAACTTTCTCTCCGGCGACATGCGTATCGAGGTGCCCGCGGCGCGCCGCGAGGTGGACATGGAGAACGCCCTCGAGATAAAGGGGGCGCGCGAGAACAACCTGAAATCGATCGACGTCAAGATCCCCCTCCGGGGCATGTGCTGCATCACCGGCGTGTCCGGCTCCGGCAAGAGCACGCTGGTGGAGCTGGTGCTGTACCGGGCGCTGGCAAGGCGCCTCTACTCGAGCAGGGAGAAGCCCGGCGCGCACGACGAGGTGCTCGGCATAGAGAACATAGACAAGGTCATCAAGATAGACCAGTCCCCCATCGGGCGCACGCCCCGCTCGAACCCGGCGACGTACACCAAGACGTTCGACGACATACGGCGCCTCTTCGCCAAGCTGAAGGACGCCAAGATACGCGGCTACAAGCCCGGCCGGTTCAGCTTCAACACCAAGGGCGGCCGGTGCGAGGCGTGCCAGGGGCAGGGCACCAAGAAGATAGAGATGCACTTCCTGCCGGACGTGTTCATTCAGTGCGAGGAGTGCGCCGGCAGGCGGTACAACCGGGAGACGCTCGATATCCGCTACCGCGGAAAGAACATAGCCGACGTGCTCGACATGACCGCCGCGGACGCGCTCAGCTTCTTCCGCAACTTCCCCCAGATAAAGCGCAAGATCGACCGGCTCTGCGGCGTCGGCCTCGGCTACATGCCGCTCGGCCAGTCCAGCACCACCCTTTCCGGCGGCGAGGCACAGCGGGTGAAGCTCGCCACCGAGCTCGGCAAGGTGGCCACCGGGAACACGATATACATACTGGACGAGCCGACCACCGGACTGCACTTCGCCGACATAAGCAACCTGCTCGACGTCCTCAGCAGCCTCATCCGCAAGGGCAACACCGTCATCATCATCGAGCACAACATGGACGTCATCAAGTGCGCCGACTACATAATCGACCTGGGCCCGGAGGGCGGAGAGGCCGGCGGCTCCGTCGTCGCCTGCGGCACCCCGGAGAAGATCTCCTCCAACGGCAAGTCCTACACCGGCAAGATCCTCAAGCGCTACCTGAAAAAGTAGGGGACGTTCTCAAAATTTCAAAATTCTTGGTAAATAGAGTGACAGGTTACTCTATTTGCCCCAAAAACAGGGACAGACCTCTTTTTCAACTGACGACGCCGGTGTGTCCACTCGCTCATTCTCGGCGCCCTTTACGGAATTGGGCGCCTCCCCCTCGACGGGGCTCGGGGGCCCTGAGCTTGCCGAAGGGCGAGGCAAGCTTCGACCGGCCGAGGAAAGGTCCGCCTGTCGGCGGACAGCCGGCCGAACCTAGCCTGAATTTCTCATACCTCGATATGCAGGGGCCTCCTTCTTTGGTATAATG
>CAYMFW010000343.1:0-4223 GCA_964389785.1 uncultured Planctomycetota bacterium | reverse complement strand
AAGCACTGCTGGGTAGCTACGTTCGGTTAGGATAACCGCTGAAAGCATCTAAGCGGGAAGCCTCCTCCAAGAATAGATATCCCTGAAGGCCCCTTGTAGACTACAAGGTTGATAGGCTGGATGTGTAAGGGTGGTGACACTCTCAGCTAACCAGTACTAATCGGCCGTTCGGCTTGGCCACATTTTTTATACTGTGTGACCTATTCTGACTGCTTTGCACGCTGCCATGATTGCATACAACCCGCCTTCCCCTTAGGGGGGAGGCGGGTCCTTTTTTTGTCAATTGGAGTGACAGGTTGCTCCAATTCCACCGCTGGGTCGCGTGCGGAGCGGGGATTTGAGGGCTGTATCGGCCGTTGCGTCTGCGTGGTTGAGTTTGCCGCTCTCGGCGGGTAATGTACGCGCGAGGCGAAACCATGAGAATAGCGCGAGTAGTCTACGTTCTTGCCGTCGTGACGGCCGGGCGTGAAGCGGTGTGCGAGGCGGTGGAGCAGCCCCGTGCCACAGTGAGCCCGGACGAAAAGGCGCGGCTGCTGGCAGCAGAATCCTCCGCCCAGAAGGCGCTGCGGGCGGAGCTCGCCCGGCTCACCGCTGAGGGCCAGCGAATCTGCTTCAACGCCAATATCGACGGTGTCCATCGTGTCTATCGAATGGGCTGTGACGGGACGGACGTACACTGCCTCACGCCCGAGTTGAAATGGGGAGGCGAACATCCCCATCTTTCTCCCGACGGAAGACGGATAACCTTCGTATCGGAGATGGACGAGAGCGTCATGGAGGAGGTGACGCGCAGCAGCGAGAAGGACCGCCATCTGGGCGAGGGGACCGGAATCTACGTGATGAGAACCGGAAGCGGGGAGCCGCAGCCGATAACGGTCGGGCTCGGTCCCCGATGGTCGCCCGACGGGACGAAGCTGGTCTACTACTACAAGGTTCATCCGCGGGGACGGCGGGTGGCGATCTACGATCTTCAGATGAAGACCGAGTACGTAGTGAACCACAAGAAGATCAAGACGGGGATCCAGTATCCGGTTATCACCCCGGACGGGCAGTACCTGTTCGTCTGCGGGAAGGACGGTGCGGTGGTTCGGCTGAAAGAGAGCGGGACGCGGGTGTCGGACGACTGGCATCCGCTGTACCGGCCGTTCAGCTACGGGTGCAACGTGGAGTTCAGCCGGGACACGAAGTGGTTGGTGTGGGTCGTCGATACCGGGAAGGACGTGGGCGGGTGGCTGAAGTACGCGCCGTTCAGGCCGGAGGAGAGGAACGTGCCGGTGAAGCGGCTGCCGCTGGGCTGGGACGAGAAGTCGGTCAACTACTTCCCCGACTTCTCCCCGTGCGGGAAATACCTGGTGTACGCTCACGGTGACGCAGAGAGGGGGATGGCGTCCTGGCTTCACGAGTCGGGACTGGAGCTGTGCGTCACCACGTTCCCGGACTGCCGAGTCACCGTTCGGATCACCTGGAACGGCGCGGCGAACCAGCATCCGCAGTGGTGGGCGCCTCCCGCAGAATCCGGGACGGAGTCAGGCAACTAAGTTGTTCTCGCCTTGTGATTTCCGTGTGTGGAGTGTAATGTAAGGGGGATTTCCTGCAATACGCATCGGAGGGAGGAATGCGTCCGGATCCGATCGAACTCGACGCTCTCGTGGAGAAGGTCCAGAAGGGCGACAGGGACGCCTTCGGCGACGTCGTCGCGGCGGTGCAGAGGGAGCTTCGTATCTTCGTGTCCACGTACGCCTATTCGGTAGATATGATGGAAGAAGTGGTTCAGGGGGCGCTGGTGACGTGCTACGAGAACATCGGGAAGTACGAGTTGCGGCGAACCTTTCTCTCATGGGTGAAGGGCATCGCCAGAAACGTGGTGAGAAGCGAGGCGAGGGACCGGGCGAAATACGTCTCCGCCGAGGAGGATGCCCTGGAGGAACTGCTGGTACGGGCGGGGGCCGACGCGGTGGAGGAAGAGAGTGAATACGAGGAGAGCTGGATCGAGCGGCTCCGGGAGTGCCTGAAGAAGACCCCCGGGGACGTCCGGAGTCTCCTCGACAGGAGATACGGGGACGGGCAGCCGATCGCCGGGATCGCGGAGCATCTGGGGAAGTCGGAGTCCTGGGTGGCCGTCACGCTGTTCAGGACCCGGGAGAGGCTGAAGAAGTGCATGGCCGCGGAAGCAGCGGGACAGATGGAATGAATAACGAAAAATTCGCCTTACTGGTTGTACGGTACCTTCAGGGGACGGCTTCTGACGAGGACAGACGGGAGCTCGCCGCGAGCGTTTCGGAGGATTCCGAACTCCAGAAAGTGTTTCTGGAGCAGGCGCGGCTCAACGTTCGGCTCAACGCGGCGCTCGGCACCGACAGCGAGGCGAAGGCGCGAACACGTGCGAGACTGATACTCGCCAGCGTCTCCGAGGAGAAGTCCAGGGAGACGGTGCGCATCGTCACGGACAGGGTAAACGGTACGGGCGCGCCGCGCCGGCGCTGGGGCGCCTGGTGGGTTGCCGCGGCGGCCTGCCTCGCGGTTATCGTGGGCTCCCTCGGGTACAACGAATACCGCCGCCGCACGTTCGCTGATACGCTCGTAGCGCACATCGAGTCGGCCTCCAAGAACGTGGTCATTCAGAGGGATGGCCGGACGGTGATCGCGATGGTCGGCATGGAGATAATCCTGGGAGACCGGATAGAAACTGGCGGGCAGGCGAACGTGAAGGTTTCGTACGATGGCGAGGCCACGGACGTAAATGTGGGAGGGAACACGACACTGATCGTGGGAGGCGGGGACGGCGCTTCGGCGGGGATGGGCAAGCGGCTCTTCCTGGAGCTGGGCGCGATCGAGGTGACCGTGGCTCCCCAGCCGGAGGGCCGGCCGATGGTCGTCGGCACCCCTCATTCGACCGCGGAGGTGAAATCGACCGTCTTCAAGCTGGTTTCCGGCGAGACGTCGGCGCGGGTGGAGGTGAGAAAGGGACTGGTGACGTATACCCGGAAGAGCGACGGGAAAGCCGTCAGCGTGGGAAGCGGCAGAGACGCCACGGCCGGAGCGGGCATCGCGTTCGAGGTGAAAGATCTGCCTGCACTGCCGGAGATCGTGCCCGTGTCCCCGGATGAGAAGGCGCGTCTGCTGGCTGCCGAAAGCGAAGAGCAGAAGAAACTTCGGGCGGAGCTCGTACTCCTCGGCATGAAGGGGCAGAGAATCGTGTTCAGCAGCAACGCGGACGGAGTTCATCGCGTCTATACCATGCATCCGGACGGGTCGAACGTCCGATGCCTCACTCCCTCTCCCGGTCGGGGAGGCAAGTACGTGAGGGTGTCGCCCGACGGGACGATGGTCGCCTTCAGGCAGCAGGTGCCGCGGAAGGAGCTGGAGAAGGCGGCTCTTACGGAAGACCCCGCGCTCAAGAGGGAGAGCCTCAGGCCCGAAATCGATCCGGTGAGCGGCGAAGAGTGGCTTTACGCGCTGTGCGTGATGGACATGGACGACACCGCGTCTCTGAGACGGCTTGCGGTAGGGGGATGGGCGCCGCACTGGCATCCGGACGGAAAGAAGATCGTCTATCACGTCAGTCCTCTCCAGCCCAGGTACAAGGTGGCCGTCTTCGACTTCGAGAAGAATCGGGAAAGGCTCGCGATCCCCCCCGAGAGGGGTACGTTCTTCCCGTTCTATACGCCGGACGGCAGGTATCTGGTGACGGGCGGGGCCCGGTTCCTCTTCGAGGTGGGGAGCGACGGCCTGCCTGGCGCGGATATGCGAAGGTTCAAGGGCTCGAACCTGGTGGGCGGCTTCGGCGAGATAAGCCGGGACGGGAAGTGGTTCGTGTGGGTGGAGGATACGGACAGCGATCTGGGGGGATGGCTCTGGTACGCTTCGTTTGTCGCGCCCCCCGCGCCGCCCGGCAAACGCACCAGACTCCCGCTCGGCTGGGAGAGGGGCTCGGCGAACTATCACCCCGGTTTCTCGCCGGACGCGCAATACCTGGTGTACGCCCACGGAGACCAGCAGAAGGGCGTCCGAGCGGCCGCGCTGGAGAAGAAGCTGGAGTTCTACGTCACCCGTTTCCCGGCCTGCGACGTCACGGTGAGAATCACCTGGAACGGGGCCGGCAACTACGACCCGCACTGGCGGGGGAGCGAGTAGGTGGCGGGAAGAGACGATATCGGGTTCTCACTCGTAGAGCGTGTGCCCAGACAAGGCAGGGGAAACTAATCGGATGCGAAGTTCCGATC
>CAYMFW010000342.1:0-4248 GCA_964389785.1 uncultured Planctomycetota bacterium | reverse complement strand
CCGTCATCCGAGCCGAGCTTGACGGCCTGGCGGACGCTCCATCGCGCGTCGCCGTAGAACCCGTCTTCCAGCTTGCTACGGGCATCCTCCAGGTCCAGCTTGATGATCGCCTCGACCAGTTTTTCATCCTGCTCGGTGAGCCAGGTGGTGCTGTCCGTCAGTGATTCCGCCTCCTCGAAGAGCTCCTGCGCACGCTCGGTGTTGGAGTCGTCGATGGCGGATTCCATCTCCTTCTTCAATTCTTCGAGCTTCTCCAGCGCTTCCCCGGCGATCCTCATGAATTCCCCGGCGGCCTCGTGTTTCGGATCCAGCTCGAGTATCGCGCGGCAGCCCCTCACCACCTTGGCGTACTTCCTCTCCTCCATATATCTCGATACCGCAACGAGATGGCCCTCTATCTCGACGAACAACGGGATGTTGGTGCGGCAATGCTTGCAGAACCGGAGCCCCATCCGCACTTCCTGACCGCAGCTCGGACAGACGGAAAACAGCCCCGCGCCGCAGGAGGTGCAGAACCGGGCGTCCAGGTCGTTTGTCGCCCCGCACGCGGCGCAGACGCCGGGGCCGAGATCGTCGAAGTAAGCGGAGGAGCGGGCGATCTGCTCATCGAGCTCGCCCAGATCGTTCAGCAGGTCCTCAACACCGGGGTACCTCTCCTCCGGCTTCGTGCGCAGGCATCTGCGAAAGATGTCATGCGTCTGCTTCGGGACCAGATCGTAGTCGACCGTGTCGGGGGATTCCCCGGTAAGCATCTCGTAGAACGTTTTTCCAATGGAATAGATGTCGCTCCGGTGATCGGCGGTCTTCGCGTCATTCATCTGCTCGGGAGCGACATAGGAAAGCGTACCCATACCCAGACCGGTCTGAGACAGGTCCGATTTCGTGCCGATCCGCGCCAGACCGAAGTCAACCAGCTTGGGAACGTTATCGGAGGTGAGGAGCACGTTGGAGGGCTTTATGTCCCTGTGAACCACGCCCCGCTTGTGCGCGTAACTCACCGCGTCGCAGATCGGCTTCATCAATCCCAGCGCCTCTTCGAGGGGCATCGCGCCCTTCTCTATCACCCGCGTGCCGAGGTCGTCGCCGTCCACCAGCTCCATCACGATGAACGGCCCGTGGCGGTCTTCTCCGAGCTCGTGGATGACGACTATGTTATGGTGGCTGAGCGCGGCGATCGCCTTCGCCTCCTGGCGGAAGCGCTCTATGCCGAACACCCCGCTCTGGTCCTCCGAGTTGAGCCGCTTGACCGCCACCTCCCTGTCCAGCTTGATGTCCCTGGCGCGGTAGACCAGCCCCATTCCTCCGCGGCCGATCTCCTGGACGATCTCGTACTTATCCCCGATGAGGGTGCCGAGCACGGTTGCGGTGTCCGGGCGGAGCTCCGCGGTCCGCTCGCCCGCCGCGTCCGCGGGCCTGGTGCCCTGGCGTTCCACCGCGTTCCGGCCCTTCGTGATCTCCCTCCCGACGGCGTTCAGCGCAATCCCGCAGCCGGCGCAGACGTTGGCGTCTTCCGGATTGTCTCGACCGCATTCAGAACACTTCATGATGCCGCCATCATACTACCCGTCACGACTCCCGGCAACAGGGAGGCGACTTGACAAAGATGCCCGGGGGGGCAATAATTGGGTCCGGAAGGGGTATCGACATGAGCGCATGGCTCGAGAAGGGCGAGGACGTCTACGAGATCACCGGCCCGGTGACCACGATAGGAAGGGACGATACGAACGATGTCACCTTCCCGATCGATCTGGTGTCGCGTGTGCACGCCATACTATACGAGAAGGACGGGTCGTACTTCATCCGGGACCTCGGCAGCCTCAATGGGTCGAGCGTGAACGGCGAGAAGGTCGGCGCAGATGTGGCCCTGAAGAACGGCGACGTGGTCACCGTCGGTTTCGAACTCACGTTCAGGATGGGCGACGCGCCACCGGGCGGCCGTCAGAGGGAAAAGCGGCCCGACGAGGCGTATCAGAGAAGGACCCAGGCCTTCCCCGACGCGGAGCCTCCCAAGACTTGAACGCCGCAGGTTCGTCCTTGCGCGCCAACATCTCCAGTACGATAATGTTATGCATGAAGTCGTACCGGAGAATCCTCGTCGCACTGTCCGCGGGAATCCTCTGCCTGGCCGGAGCGCTTGCCGCTGAGGAGGGACCTGTTCCGAAAGTGGTGGCGGATTACCTGCCGACCTACGTATACGACGACGAGAACACCAGGATTCACGTGCGGATACCGGAAAAGACCTCCGCTGAGTCCGGCACCGAGATCGTGCTCAAGGCCCGGAGCGAGAAATCCGAGGTGATCGCCACGTATTCTTCACGCGCCCCGTTTCCCGAATTTCAGTTCCTGATACCGGGCGGCACACTCACACGATGCTCTTCCCTGGTTCTGGAATACGCCGGTTCTGCTTCCGCCGATAACGGAAGCGGGTCGGACCGCCGCGCCGCCCCGGCGCCGGTGCTGGAGATCTCCGTCGCGAAGTCCTGGGAGAAGCTGCCTCCGCTGCACGCCGCGGGAGGGCTGTTCGAGACCACGGACGGCAATAAGGCGATCGTGGTGGTGAAGCACGTCAGGGACGAGAGCAGACGGAAGTGGGTGCTGGTCCGCAAGGCGATGGAGTGGATGAAGAGACGGCAGCCCCCCGACAAGGTGACCCTTCTCACCGACCTCCCGGCAGACGCGTCGAAGTCCCAGAAGGGCAGCCTGGTGATCTGCCCCAGCCGTGACCTCAGCGCGTCGCTGTGCGCGCTCACCACGCTGAGCAGGGAAACCTCGATAGGGAAGGATACGGCCATCCTCATCATGCTGGGAACTTCGGACCTGCGCGCGGGCATAGACGAGGTGACGTTCAGGCGGAGTCTCGAGGCGGTGATCCAGCAGATCCGCTTCATGGGCGTCGAGCGAGTGCGGCTGGCCACCCCGGTGGCCGCACCGTTCCATGCGGAGAAACTCAAGAAGTATGAGAAGGTGGTGGAGAATACCGCGTGGAGATTTCGGCTGGAACCACCCGTGAAATCGTCACGCTACATCTCCAAGGATTCCTGGCTCGAGGATCCGTACACCGGCTCGGCGCGGGCAACGCTGTCGCGGGAGACGACGCAGGTACTGGTGCTCGGCCTGCTCGGAGCGTGGCGATGAACCGGATACTGCATTCCCTTGTCTTCACGATCGCGCTCGCGGCGGCGGCGCAGAGTCCCGTCGCCGCAGAGGCAGGCAAGGGCAACATCTCCGGGCTGGCCACTGCTCTCGAGGGGGTTCCGGCGGGAGAGCTGATATCGAGGGTCTCGCTCGACGAGAGCTGGACCGACGCTCAGAAGCTCACCTTCAGGGCCCGCCTCACCAAACGGCATTCGTCGAAGGTATGGCTTCACGTGCGCCTAACCGGGGTAAACGGCTGGAGCTACATCGCCGTCAACGCGGCCATGCTGGTCAGCTCCCGATGGTCCGATGTCGAAGTGGACCTGATGGAAACGAGCGCAGCCTGGTCCCCGACGGGTCACCGCCGACCGTTCGACCGGTTCGTCCTTACCAGGGTGACGGAGGTTCGCATCGAATCGTCGGTAACGGATACCTATACAGGAAACGTGATCATCGAAGATGCCGCATTGTCCGCCCAGAAGCTGCCATGGTGGTCGAGCCGCACCAGGGTGGTCGAACTCGAGCTTCCCCACGACGAGGCCCGTGCCGGGGCGATCGCCGAGATACGGTTCCGGCTGAATCCCCCGCCGGACAATCCGTTCGATCCGAAGCTGGAGGTGCTGGGAATCATACAGTGCCCCAAGGGCCGGACGATGATGATGCGTGCCTTCTACGGACAGGATTTCGAGAGGCGAGGCGGACGGCTGTCGCCGGTCGGCGCCGGCCACTGGGGACTGCGGTTCCGGCCCGCGGACGCCGGGCCTCACGTCCTCGTCATCAAGGGGAAGGGCGATACCCAGTTCGCCACCGGCAAGCTCGAATTCGAGGTCCTCGAGCCAACGGAGGAGACGGCGCCGGCTCCGGGCGACACCGACGCCGGTACGATGGATCGGTTCCTGATGGAGCGGATCGATCGGGCGTACCGCTCCTGCTTCGGACTCGAGGGGACCGCCTCCGACGGTCTCCATTGGTCGAGCACGGAGGAGTTCGATCCGGTACCGGCATGGAACGCGCCGCTGACGTGGAACCGGGGAAGCCTTCAGACGCTGGATCTGGAAACCGCATTCGTCCTCGACCGTGTCCTGACACGCGCCGAGGTCGCCGGCGCCTCGT
>CAYMFW010000341.1:0-4249 GCA_964389785.1 uncultured Planctomycetota bacterium | reverse complement strand
CTACCACGCCAGGGAGGCGGCACTGTACGTCACCCGGATGGCAAAGGGCCGCCCGTACTACACGTTCTTCGCCCCGGTATAGTCGAAACGCGGGGACAGGATGCGGAAGCCCGAAGGGATCCCATCCTGTCCCCGGAATGATGTCTCATTGAGGAGAATGAAATGACCGAGAGAAAGCGAGTAGCGCTGGTAACCGGCGGAAGACGCGGGATAGGCCTGGGCATCGCCCGCTGTCTGGCCAGGGACGGGATGAATATCGTGATATGCGACCTCCCCGAAGAGAAGGAGGTGCAGGACGAGCTGGCCGGGCTCCACGACCTCGGGGCGAAGACGCTCTACGTCCAGGCGGACATCACCGACGGGGACGCCCGGCAGAAGATGGTGGACGCGATACGGGACCGTTTCGACCGGCTGGACGTGCTGGTGAACAACGCGGGCGTCGCCCCCAGAGACAGGGCGGACATACTGGAGGCGACCGAGGAGAGCTTCGAGCGGCTCATGAGGATCAACCTGCAGGGGCCGTACTTCCTCACCCAGCTCGTCGCGAACTGGATGATAGAACAGAAGGGAGCGGAAGCGGATTATCTGGGATGCGTCGTGAACATATCCTCCGTCTCCGCCACCGTCGCCTCGACGAGCCGCGGGGACTACTGCCTGAGCAAGGCCGGCATAAGCATGGCGACAAAGCTCTGGGCCGCACGGCTCGCGGAGCACGACATCCCGGTCTACGAGATACGGCCCGGGATCATCATGACGGACATGACCGCGCCGGTGAAGGAAAAATACGACAAGCTGATCGCCGAGGGCCTCATCCCGCAGGCGCGCTGGGGACAGCCGGAAGACATAGGCAAGGCCGTGGCGATGATGGCCCGGGGAGACATTCATTACTCGACGGGCCAGGTCGTCATGGTTGACGGCGGGATGACCGTCCAGAGATTGTAGGAGGAACCATGGAAGGGATAATCGAGAAGATCGGGAAACTGAAGCTGCTGCCGATGATCAAGATCGACGACGCGGCCAACGCGGTGCCGCTGGCCGAGGCGCTGGCGGAGGGCGGGCTCCCCTGCGCGGAGGTGACCTTCCGCACCGACGCCGCGGAGGAGGCGATACAGAAGATCGCGAAGATGGGGAACATACTCCTCGGCGCCGGCACCGTGCTCAACGTGGAGCAGGCGGAGAAGGCGATAGGCGGCGGCTGCGAGTTCGTCGTCACGCCCGGCTTCGCCCCCGAGGTGGTGAAGTACTGCCTGCACAAGGGCATCGCGGTGTTCCCCGGCACCAGCACGCCGAGCGACCTGCAGGCGGCCCTCGACATGGGGCTCCAGGTCGTCAAGTTCTTCCCGGCGACCGCGTCCGGCGGCGTGCCGATGCTGAAGGCGATAAGCGCACCGTACCATATGATGCGGTTCATCCCGACGGGTGGAATCAAGCCGGACAACCTGCGGGAGTTCCTGGATTTCCCCAAGGTGCTCGCGTGCGGCGGAAGCTGGCTGGCCAAGGACGACATCGTCAACGCCGGCAACTTCGCCGAGATCACCCGGCTGGCGAAGGAAGCGGCGGAGACCGCGGGCTCAGAGGTGTAACACATCGTGCGAACGGCTTCCGTACTCGCGGGGATCCTGATACTGGCGGCGATCGGCCTCGCGCACGCCGACGTTGCTCCGACAACCCAGAACGGAGAGACGATCTTTTGCGCCCCGGGCACGGACGTCGAGATGCGCGCGGAGCGCGTGGCCGTCACCCTGTTCCCCTCTCACGCGGAGGTGGATGCCACCTTCATCATGTTCAATCCCGGCGAAGAGGTAACGATGAAGGTCGGCTTCCCGGCCGAGCCCCCGAGCGGCGAGCTGAAGAAGGGGGAAAAGGACATGAACGGCGGCGTCCGTGATTTCTGCGTCTATTCCAACGGCGAGCTGCGGAGAGCCAACACGCCCGTCGCGCCGGTCCACCACTGGGGCGACTTTCTCGCCTGGGACCAGGAGTTCCGGGCGAAGAGCGAGACGAAGCTGCGAGTGACCTACTGGGGCTCAACGCATGCGGGTTACAGCAAGGTGAAACGAAGGGCCTTTCCCGCAGAACGCATCAAGGAATTCAGCTACATACTCCTCAGTGGTGCGCTATGGAAGGGCCGTATAGGGAAGGCAACGATCGTCTTCGATCTGAGCAAGCTGGAGTCTCCGCTGGTGTACGAGATCAGCCCGTTCGGATTCGAGTACAAGGACGGAAAGATCGTGTGGCGCCTGACCGACTTCGAGCCAACCCAGTACTTCATCCCGCGTCTCACCATAAAATATCTCGACCGGATGCCCAGAAACGACGGCGAGGAACGCCCCGAGCCGATCTCGCTCCGAGACGCCGCCCGGGCGAACTGGAAGGCGGACATCACCCTGATCGAGGGCATTATGAGGGATAAAGGCCTGTCTCCCGGAGAGCGTCTCGACCGCATCTCGAAGGTCAAGTTCATAGGCGACGGATACGGAGAGGCGATCGACTGGCGGGTCCGGCTTCGCGCGTACGAGGCGGCGCGGGAACTGGGCAAGGAAATCGCGGCGGACGAGAAATTCGAGGGTCCGCTTTCCATCTATGCCTGCTCCCTGCTCGGTCTGGCGCAGTGCACCGAGTGCATTTCGCTTCTTCTGAAGCAGGCCTTCGCCGCATCCGACTCAGGCGTCCGGCGAGACGCGCTGCACTGCCTCAGGAGATTCTACTCACCGAAGGTCGCCGGACCTCTGCTGGAAAGGCTTCTTCAGGAGAACAAGGAGGATGATGTCGTGCTGGACGCGCTGGCGAACGCACTGACCGAACAGTGCGAGCACGCCATCGTGCCGGTGCTTCAGGCAATAGGCTCCGGCAAAGCCCCGAAGGGCCGGAAGTCGGTCCTTGTCAGGATAGCGCGGGAGATGGCGGTCGCCTCCCCTCCCCTGCCCGGCGGTCACCCCTGGGTATCGCTGATCGACATCCGCCCGATCGAGGAAAAGGACCTGCCCGGACACATCCTCAGCCTCGCCGAATTCGCCGGCGGCCACCGCTGGTCGTCCTTCCCGCGTCCCGGCGCCGGCGGTCCGGACTCTCCCTGGCCGAAGATCGCCCAATCCCTCTACCGCATGATCGGCTTCAGCACGTACGCCGACTGCCTCGATGAAGCGACCGCGAAGAAGTCGGTGCGAAAGGAGCGGAAAGTCCTGAGGGTGAAGGGATTCAGCCGGATCGAGAAGACGTACCTGAACGACAAATTGATGGAAGCGGTGATATACGAGAGAAACGGCAGGATCGGGTATCACGGACTCCGCAACGACGAGAGAACCGTGGTCACCTGCCAGGGAAGCCGCTCTAAGGTTTCCCGCGACCTCGACTGGTAGCGAACACTCCATGACGGACGATATCCGCGACAGGATCCGCTCCCGCCTGGTGTCCGTCTATGGAGAGGACCGGGCGGCCGGCCTGCTCGCCGAGATTGAATCCCTCATCGAGAAACACGCCGGGACGTTCACCCCGCGCGTTGGAGGCTGGAGCGAGAGGGACGTCCTTCTCATCACGTACGCGGATACGATCGTCGAAAACAATGTGCCGCCGCTCCGGACCCTGGAGAGCTTCCTGTCGGAAAGGGTCGGGGACCTGATAACGCTGATCCATCTCCTGCCGTTCTTCCCGTACTCGTCCGACGACGGCTTCGCGGTCACCGACTTCCGGCGCGTCCGCCCGGACCTGGGCGGCTGGGACGACGTCGCCCGGCTCGCGGAGAAGTACCGGCTGGTATTCGACGGGGTGATAAACCACGTCTCCGCGTCGAGCGAATACATGAAGGGTTATCGCGAGGGCGACCCCCGATATGAGAACTTCTTCATATCCCTGCCGCCGGGCACGGACACGTCGTCCGTGCTCCGCACCCGCAACCTGCCGCTCCTTCACGAGTACGATACGAACGAAGGAAAGAAGTCGCTCTGGACGACGTTCAGCGAGGACCAGGTGGATCTCAACTTCGCCAACCCGGCGGTGCTTCTTGAGATCGTGGACGTGCTGCTTCAATATGTATCGAGGGGGGCCTCCGCGATCCGCCTGGATGCCATCCCCTATCTATGGAAGGAGCTGGGAACGAGCTGTGCCCACCTTCCGCGGACGCATAAACTGATAAAGCTCTTCCGGGACATCATGGACGCCGCCGCGCCGTGGGTGGTTCTCCTCGCGGAGTGCAACGTGCCGCATCACGAGAACCTGTCGTACCTGGGAGACGCCGGTGACGAGGCGCAGA
>CAYMFW010000340.1:0-4262 GCA_964389785.1 uncultured Planctomycetota bacterium | reverse complement strand
TTTCCTGTCACGGTGGGGCAGTCGTGCAGCCGCTCCTTCAGTACCTTCATCACGGCCGGGATGCCGCCGGCGTATTCCAGGTCTTCCATCATGTCGTCCCCGCCGGGACGGATATTGACGACATGGGGGATCTTTTTCGATACCTCGTCGAGGAGAGATATGTCGATGTCCACGCCGGCGTCGTTGGCGAGCCCAAGTATGTGCAGCGGGAAGTTCGTGGACCCGCCGAGCGCCATATCCATCGCCATTGCGTTCTCGATCGCCTCGCGGGTGATGATGGACCTGGCATTCACGCCCTGGTTGGCCAGCTCTACCGCGCGCCTGCCGCTCTCGTAGGCGATACGCACCTTCTTGGCGGAGACGGCCAGGCTGGACGCGCACCCGGCCAGCGACATGCCCATCGCCTCGGTCGCGCAGGCCATCGTGTTGGCGGTGTATATCCCCTGGCACGAGCCCGGTCCCGGGCACGCCTCTATCTCCAGGCAGGACAGCTCCTCGTCGCTCAGTTCACCCGCCTGGTGCTTGCCAATCGCCTCGAACGTGTCGCGCACCAGTGACAGCTTCCTTCCGTGACGCCGTCCGGACAGCATCGGTCCGGCGGTTACCACGATGCCGGGGATGTCGAGGCGGGCGATCGCCATCAGCATGCCGGGGGTGATCTTGTCGCAGTTCGTCAGGAGAACCAGGGCGTCCAGCCGGTGGGCGTTCGCGATACTCTCCACCATGTCCGCGATGAGCTCCCTGGAGGGAAGTGAGTAGTGCATGCCCTCGTGGCCCATCGCGATTCCGTCGCAGATGCCCGGTATGCCGAACACGAAGCTGGTGCCGCCGCCGGAATAGATTCCCTTCACGATGGCGTCTTCCAGCGCCTTCATGTGCACGTGGCCCGGTATCAGGTCGGTCACCGAAGATGCCACCCCTATGAAGGGCTTACTCATCTCATCTTTCGAAAGCCCGGTGGCGTAGAGAAGCGCCCGGTGCGGCGCCCGCTCGGTTCCCTCGACTGTCTGCCGGCTTCTATGCTTCATTGTCCTTGCCTCCGAAAAAGCCTATCTTTCTGTACTTGTCGTATCGCGTCTGCAGGACCTCTTCCATGGACAGTTCGGCGAGCTCGTCCAGGTGCCTGCCTATCGCCTCCTTCAGATTCTCCGCCATCTGTTGGTGATTCCTGTGGGCGCCTCCGAGCGGCTCTCCGACGATCTCGTCGGCGATGCCCAGGTCCAACAGGTCCCGCGCGGTGAGCTTCAGCCGCATAGCCGCCTCCTGGCACTTCGCCGCGTCCTTCCAGAGGATGGCCGCGCATCCCTCCGGAGATATGACCGAGTAGAACGCGTTCTCCAGGATGAGCAGGCGGTTCGCCAGGCCGATGCCGATGGCGCCGCCGCTTCCGCCCTCGCCGATGACCGTCGCGACGATGGGGGTCTTCAGCCCGGCCATGACGAGAAGACTGTCGGCGATCGCCTGGGCCTGGCCGCGTTCCTCCGCTTCGATGCCCGGGTACGCGCCCATCGTGTCTATCAGGGTGACGACCGGCAGTCCGAACCGCTCCGCCAGCTGCATCTTCTGCACTGCCTTGCGGTACCCTTCCGGGTGCGCGCTCCCGAAATTGCAGGCGATCCTCTCCGCGGTGTGCCTGCCCCGTCGGTGGCCGATGAGCATCACCTTCCGATCGCCTATCGTCCCCAGGCCGCTGACGATCGCGCCGTCGTCGCGATACGCCCGGTCTCCCCTCAGCTCGATGAAATTATTGAGCATCAGCTTCACGTAGTCGGTGCTCTGCGGCCTGTCCGCATGCCGGGCGAGTTGGACCTTCTGCCACGGCGTGAGGTTGGTGAATATCTTTTCCTGGAGCACCTGCAGCCGTTCCCGGAGTCTGCCCAGTTCGTCGGAGAGATCCATCGACTCCATGGCGGAGAACTTCTCGATCTCCTCGATGCGCGCCTCGAGATCGAGTATGGGTTTTTCGAAGTCGAGCACCTGGCCGGCCATCACCGTCCCTCCTCCAGATGCTCGTCCCTGAAGAAGGTCATGTTCTTCATCCTGGCGAGAACGGTGCCCGCGTCGGCCGGCCTGTCGCCGGCGTCCCTGCTCAGCATGCGGAGCACCAGGTCGTCGAAGTCCCTGCCTATCCTGCCGTCGCATTCCTGAAGGGGCTTCGGCATCTCGGACAGTATCTTCGTCATCACCTCGTTGGGGTCGCGGCCGACGTGGGGAGGGACCCCGGCGACGGCTTCGTACAGCGTCGCGCCGAGCGCGTAGACATCGGTGCGCTTGGTCAGCCTCTCTCTGTTGATCTGCTCCGGGGAGAGATACTCCAGCGTTCCCTCTCTCCTGGGGAGGGACGGCACCCACGTCCAGAACGGCGAACGCACCATAGAGAATCCTTTCATAGCCGGCCGTGCCAGCGAAAAATCGATAATCTTGACCTTCCAGTCCGAAGATACCAGCACGTTATTGGGCTTCAGATCACAATGGATTATATCGTTCCTGTGCAGGTACGCCAATCCTTCCGTTGCCTGCCGGGCGATCTCGCGGATATGCCACTTGACATCGGCCAGCCGGTTGAGGATGAGCGATTTCAGGTCACGGCCGGGAAAGTACTCCATCACCACGTACGGGCTCGGGCGGGCCTTCACCATCTCGCGCACCTTTATGATGTTTTTGTGGTCCAGGCGGGCGCACATCTTAGCCTCTCTCTTCACGTTTCTCATGAGAGACCGCTTGGCCGCCACGCCGGGGGTGATGACCTTCAGCGCCACCTTCTCTCCGGACCGATCCCGGCCCAGATAGACGACGCTGAAGCCCCCCTGCTTTATTCTTCCTTCTATGGTGTAATTGCCCAGTGTCTTGACGGCCATTGTGTGTGCCTCGGCGGAGTCGGCCCCGCCTACCTGTAGAATTCCATGGACTGGATACGGTGCAGGATTTCCGCCACCGATACCGGCCTGTCCTCGGGCGACTTGGCCAGCATGCGCACCACGAGATCGTTCGCCGCTTTCGTGACGGTCTTGTCGTGACGGGTGAGGGGGGCGGGGGGTGTTGTCCGGTGCATGGCGGCGAGCTCGCGGGCGGACGTCGCGGTGAACGGCAGCTTGTAGGTCAGCAGCTTGTACAGCGTGACTCCGAGGGAGTAGATGTCGGCACGATGGTCGTATCGTTTCCTCAGCAGCTGTTCCGGGGCGACGTAGGAGCGGGTGCCGGCTATGGCTTTATCGCGGAGTCCGGAGCCGAACCAGCCGCCGAGCTTCCTGGCAAGAGAGAAATCGATCAGCTTGACCTCCCCCGTCTTCGACATCAATATATTGCCCGGCTTTATGTCCCGGTGAACGTAGCCGGCGCGGTGAACGTGGTCCAGCGCGCGACAGATCTGGATGAGGGCCCAGCTGATATGGCTTCTCAGGAGCGTCCGGTCATCCTTGCACAGGACGGCCATGTTCCTGCCGTCGAAGTACTCGAGGGCGAGGGTCGGCTCCCGCCGGTCGTCGTGGAAGCTCACCACCCTGACGATGTTGTCGTGACTGAGCTTTCGAAGGATCTTCGCCTCGGTCCGAAGCTCGGTGGCTAAGCTTTTTCCGTCTCTTGAGTTATTCAGGGCGACCTTCAGGACCACCTGTTCGCCCTGGGAGGTGGACGCCTTCCACACCTGGCTCATATTGCCGGTGTGAATTATCTCTCCCAGACGGTATCCGTGAATTGTCCTCTGCATTTTCATCATTGAATCCCTGGATTCGGGCATGGTAGCAGGTTTGCCGCCGCCGTTCAACGCAGGTCACTGTGCCGGGCAGCTTCCGCCGGCCGGGAACACGTTGCAGCCGTCCCAGCTTCTGCGTCCGGTTGACAGCGTGGAAAACGGGGTTTAGAATAGCCACGTCATGTGGCGTACGATGCGGCAGAGGGTTATCACGGCTCCTAGAAATTGGAGGCGACTGTGCCCAGGCTCGTAGTCGAGGCGGGCAAGCAGAGAGGTGCCATCTACAACTTCCGGGCGAAGATGGCGATCGTGGCCGGACGCGGGGAGAGCTCTGACGTCATCATAGAGGATTCCCAGTCGTCCCGGCGGCACTTCGCCGTGGAGAAGCGTTCGAACGCGTATATCCTCCGGGATCTCGGAAGCACCAACGGCACGTTTCTCAACGAGAAGAAGATCACGTCGACCCGCATCATGCCGGGGGACAAGATCCGGGTGGGACAGACGGTATACTGCTTCCGGCTGGACCACGAGAAGACGGATCCCCTGATAGGCCAGAAGATCGCCGGATACC
>CAYMFW010000339.1:0-4289 GCA_964389785.1 uncultured Planctomycetota bacterium | reverse complement strand
GCTTCAGGGAATCGGCCTCGTGCACGAAGACCCGGTGGAGCCGGCGAACAACCGGGCGCTGATATTCCCGGTGGCCGGATCGCTCACGGTAGCGGACACCCCCGGCGTGCACTACGTAACCGACCAGCAGAACGTGTTCGGGCAGGACCGGTGGTACCGGTACAGCTTCGACCTGTACGAGAGGACGATATCGGGATTCGGCGACGCGGTGGAGTTCACGCACGTCATATACTTCAGTCACAACCCGGACTCGCCCAGCGCGGGGATCGCGTACGTAGACGACGTCCAGATAGAAAACGGCGGCGGAAGGACGGTGCTTCTGGGCTCCGACGAGCTCAATATCGGCGTTCTCACCAGCAGTTACGATCCGTACGGCATCGGCTTCGCCCAGGCGTGGGGAGGACCTCTGGATGGAGTGCAGGCGGAAGCGGAAGCCGCGGGCGCGGCAGTGACGAGTGAGATGTTTCGCGGCCCGGATACGATGCTGGTGAAGGTGCAGGGGGAGTATCCGGCGCTTACGAAGCTCAACGTGGTCGATACGCTCGAGGGCGAGACTGTGGTTGCGTCGATGGACCTCAGGGTAATCAAGGTGGTGTGGGCCAGCAGCGAAGACGCGGTGCTCGTGAGCTTCGACGACGTGCTGACGAACGGCGAGGAAACCGTGGCGATTGACGTGCTGCCGCGGGGCCTGGCAGGGACCGGGGTGGAACTGGAGGTGCGCGGCGGGCCGCCGTACACCCAGGACTGGTGGAACGTGGTCAGGGCAGACACGGGAGAGGCGGGATGCCTGGTGCGCTTCCCGCAGGATTTCGACGCGAACAGTCACTGCGAGTTTCCGGTGGAGGTGCAGAACTACAACGTACGGTGCATGTACTCGTACGACATAGTGAGGAAGACGGCGTCAGGAGCGCCGGCCTCCTTCACCACGGCGAGACCTCCGGAGCTTGTGGGCCAGCTCGACAGCACGCGAGCGGACAACACCCACGGCGAGCAGGACAAGCTGACCTATCGCGATCAGTTGTGCGTGAACTGCACGCAGCATTACACGTGCGAGCAGATGCACGCGCACGAGGCCGTGCACGAATGGACGTTCTTCTGGGAGTGCGTGGAGGGGCCGGGAAGCTCCACGGAGGATGACGGAAGCGTGTTCTGCAAGGCGTCCGGGGGACCGACGGAGGCGGACGGTGACCATACGTTCGCGTGCGGGAGCTGGACGAAAGAAGGGAAGGCCTGGACCAGCGATGACGGCGAATGGGGCCGGTACAAGATATGGGCGAAGACCGGCGACACGACCGTGGGCCCGGGAACGTTCGTGGTGGAGCAGGCGACGAAGATCGCGCCGGATGTGTCCTCGGCGAGGGTGGTGGACGACTTCGATAGCAGCGGCGGGGACGAAGTCGACTACACGATCGTGTCGGACGAGAGCTCGGTGCTGTTCACGGTGACGTATTCCCCGGAAGACAAGATGCCCTCGTGCGCGGAGATAACCTGGAAGGTAAACGGCGCGGAAGAGGGAAGCGGGAAAGAATGGTCGTGGGACATCCCGGAAGTGACGAGAAAAGACAAGGCGGTCATCTATACCATAACGTGTGCCGTCACAAGCTGCTCCCAGCCGCACGGGGATCCGGTGGCCTGGAAGATCCGGGTGGTGGCGCCGTGTACGAAGACGTGCTGCGGATGCCTGCTGAAAGACGAGGTTCAGGAGGAATCCGAAGCCGGGCCGGAATGCCCGGGTTGCAGCACCAGTAGCAACAGCGCAGGCGACCATTCCGGAGGGGGATACGACAGCACCAGCCACACGTGGTGCTACGTGGGGACGGGATCGCCGGCGAGTCTGGCGTCCGTGGGAGAAAACGTCCATATTCACCTCAGACGCGTGAGCCCCGGGGACGCCGACGTCCTCGCGGGCACGGCCGTGGCGGGGACCATAACGGTGGACGGGTCGGGACACGCCACGGTGTACCTGGGTGAAGCGCAGGAGGAGAAGGTGTTCCACTGGGACGGGAGCGCGTACGAAAAGCCCATCGAGGGGCAGCAGGACCCTTCTTCCATATGGAATGCGACGCTGACGATCACCGAGGACGAGACGACGCTCACGCACGATCTTTACGGCTGGGTACGTGAATTCGAGCCGTACATGGACACAGAGACCACGGGCGCGTTTGTGAATGACCCCGCAACGAAGCTTCTCTGCGCGATGGAGGAAACCGCGGGACCGGTGGTGGACGACTCCTCGAACGAGCTTGAAGGAACGGTGATGGGAGCGCATCGGGGCGTCGGGGGCATATCGGGCAAGGCGGTCCTGGTGGATATCGGAGCGTACCTCGAATTCGCCGACGACGACGCGCTGGACGTATCCGGAGACTTCACCATGGAGGCGTGGATACGGCCGGTGACGGACCACTGCTGGGCGACGGTGATATCCAAGTGGGACGAGGGCGCGTATTCGTACCGGGTAGAGCTGAGAGACGGCACGCCGGTCGGGATGCTGAGCGCGGACGGAACGACCACGGCGGTTGAGCTCACCGCCGGCGATAGAATCGCCGGCGGGGCATGGACGCATGTGGCGCTGATGCGCGAAGCGGACAGCGTACGGCTGCTGGTGAACAAGACCGTGGTTGCCGAAGCGACCCTTGGAACCGATCCGTATCCCGGAGAGGCGGCGCTGCAGATGGGCACGCCGGGGGAAGGAATACCGGAATACTCATATGGGGCCGTGATAGACGAGGTGAGGATATCATCGGTGGCGCGCTACGGGCAGCCCCGGATGTACCGGTTGAGCAGGATGACGGTGGGAGACTGGGGATATAGCAGGCAGATCACGCCTCGATACGAGGGGGTATCGGCCACAGAACCGGCATCCGGCATCGCGACGGGGAGGTTCACCAACAGGCTGGGGAACCGGTGGGAGCTGAGCGTGGCGGACCGGCTGTGGGAGTCCGTCGACGGGCACGTGACCGTGCGGCTGGCGGAGATAGGCCAGCGCAGGACATTCGTGCCCGACGGAGAGGGCGGATACGAGCCGCTCGAGGGCGAAACAAGTCTTGTGTGGCAGGGCGCCGAGCTTCAGAAAAACGGTGACGACAGCTTCACGCTGACGCATGTCGACGGCACCCGCCGGATATTCGGCGTGAAGGAAGACTGGATGAGCATCCGCCGGATCGTGAGGAAGGAAGACCCGTACGGGAACGCCATCGTATTCACCTATGACGAGGCAACCGGAGCTCTCTCCGTGGTAACTGACGCGTCGGGAAACCGGTATGAGATGAGCTACGACGGCGCCGGGCGCCTGACGGCGATCGACATACCGCGCATATCCGCGCAGTGGACCTATGCATACGACGAAAACGGACGGCTCGAGAGCGAGACGGACGGCAGGACGGGTAAGGTGACGGAATTCCATTACACGGACGAAGGGATATTCCGCGGCACCAGCAACGTGTGGGGCGACCACACCACCTCTTACGATCCGGCAACGGGAATCCACACGATCCATTCACCGCAGTCGAACATCGCGTGGTACGTCATCACCCAGAACGGCGACGTCACCGAGACCATCAGTACGGACCGTGCAGGCAAGACCATCATCGTGCGGTACGACGCCTCCGCCGCGCGGACGAAGACGACCACCGAGCGGGATGGCACGAAGACCTACCGGTACTATAATAGTTCCAGCAAGGCGACACGGATTGTTCTTGAACGCGGTGACGGAACGACGTTCACGCGCGATTACACGTGGGACGCGAATGGGCGGCAGACGTCGCGGACGGTTGATCCGAACGGCCTGGCGCTCGTCAGCTCCAGGTCATACGACAATGCGGGCAATCTCCTTTCGAGAACGGACGCGGAAGGGAATACCGCCTCCTACACGTACACCACGGGCAACAAGCTGGCGACCGTGACGGACCCGCTTGGTAACGTCACCTCGTATTCGTACAACGGCCTGGGACAGAGGGTATCCATGACGGACGCCAGGGGAAAGGTCTGGAGCTACACCCACGACGCGTACGGCAATCTTCAGACGCAGACCGACCCCGAGGGGAACGTCACCACGTACGAGCACGACGCCTACGGGCGCCAGACGGCCATGATAGACGCCAACGAGCACCGCTGGGAGAGCGATTACGACGCGGAAGGCAATCTGCTCGCCGAGAGAGACCCGTTGGGAAACGAGACCACGCACACGTACGACAATAGAGGCTTGTGTACATCCACGACGAACGCGCGCGGAGTCACGACGAACAGGACGTACGATGAACGAGGCAACGTGCTCACCGTGGAGGGGCCGG
>CAYMFW010000338.1:0-4299 GCA_964389785.1 uncultured Planctomycetota bacterium | reverse complement strand
TGACGGAGGGTCTGTTCGTCGAGGAGTGCTTTCCCAGCTGGATAATATCCTTCGGGACCCACAGGGAATTGGCGAAGCGGATCGCGTTCTTCTCCCGGCCCCACACCGAAGACGGGAACACCGTTTCGTATTCGTATGCGCTGGCCCATCGGCTGGATGTCTACTACGGTGACACCCAGAGGCCGGAAATCATGTGGCACAGTTTCGGTCCGAAGAAGGAATTCGACCCCAAGACGCAGGCGGTGTACGTCTTCAAACGAGCGAGAAAAGAATGAGGGCCGTCACTGTCCCCGCAAGCGCTCGCCGCCTCCTGTCCCGTCTCTTCCGAGTACTTGCGTCTCCCGACCTCGACCTCTCGTAATCCTGCTTCAGTATCGCCATCAGAAGGGTATCGTAGTAGGCCCCTCCCTTGTGAATGCTCTGCATCAGTTCCCCTTCCACCTCGAACCCGCAGGCCTGATAAGCTCTGACAGCAGCGGCGTTGCTCTCGAAGACCTCCAGATAGACCCTGTTGAGCCCCTGCGCGCAGAAGGCATACTCGAGCAGGCGGAGAACGGCCTTCTTGCCGAATCCGCGGTTGCGGTGTCCCGGATCCGCGATGAGGAACCTCCCGAGCTGGGCTTTCCTGTGCCTGCGGACAATGTCGCAAAGGCCGATGGTCCCCAGCGTCTCTCCGTCGCGGCAAATCATGAAGAGGATTTCGGCGTCGTTCGTCCTGTATCTCGCGTACCATTCACGCTGCATCCGGCGGGATATTCTTGTTTCCGAAAAGAACCACCTGCTTATGGAAGGGTCGTTGCGCCAGCGCCTGAGCAGCTCCAGGTCACTCTCGTCGATCTCTCGAAGCTCTATGTTATCTTCTTCCGACATGGTCACAAATAAGATCCGATATCGTGTCGACCTCGCCCGGTGAAAGGTCCGGGTACACCGGTAGGGTGATTATCTTCTTGAAGGCTTCTTCCGCCGCCGGCAGGCTCACCTCCCGACCGTAGCACTCGTAGAGATGGATCGGTCTGTAATGAACGCCCGTTGCTATGCCCTTCTCCTGCAGGAACATGCTCAAGTCGTCCCGGCAATCCGTCTTTATGAAGAAGATGTGCCAGGAGGAATCGTCTGTGTACTCCGGAAGCTCGATCGAGCCGCACCGCTTCAGTCTCTCGATGTAGGCCTTCACTATCGCCTTCCTCTTCCGATTCAACTCGTCGAGCCGGCGGAGCTGCACGTTTCCCAGGGCCGCCGCTATGTCGTTCATGTGGCACTTGAAGCCGACTTCGCAGATGTTGTAATCCCACCAGTACTTCCTTTCGACCTTGGATCTGTCCCAGGTGCTCTTGTCGATGCCGAGCCACCGGAGCCTGTTGGCCCTGCGGGCGAGATCGAGGTCGTTGAGCGCCAGCGCGCCCCCGTCGCCCGTTGTCATGTTCTTGACGGCATGGAAGCTGAAGCAACCTATTGTGCCCAGGTTGCCGCACTTCCGGCCCTTGTATACGGCACCGGCGGCATGGGCGCAGTCTTCCACAACCGGTATGTTCCCGGCTACCTCCTTGACCGCATCCATATCCACCGGCCTGCCTCCGAAATGGACGACGATGATCGCCTTCGTCCTCTCGGTTATCCGCCTCTGCAAGTCCTCAACATCGATACACAGCGTCGTCGGATCGACGTCGGCGAACACAACGGTCGCTCTGTTGTAGAGAACGACGTGCGCGGTCGACACAAAGGTCATCGTGGGCACGATCACCTCGTCGCCCTCAGCGATGTCCAGCAGACGCAACGCCAGGTCCAGCGCAGCCGTGCAGGAGTTGACGGCAATTGCATGGGAGCAGTCCAGGTATTCTGCGAGGTTGTTCTCAAATTCAGACGTTACGGGACCCAGACCCAGCCAGCCGGACCTGAGGACCTCGTTCACCGCCCTGATCTCCTCGTCTCCGATGCAGGGCCTGAAAACGGGTATCATGCTCGCTGCCCCCCTCTTCCATTATTATCGAATCCGCCGCTGCCATTCCCCTCTCCATGCACTCGTCCATGTTTATGTATTCGAAGCCTCCCTGTCTCCCTATGCTGAATACGTTCTCCTTCGATTCCAGAAACGACCTAAAAATGCTCGCGTGCCGCTTGCTGTCGACCGTGTAGATCGGATACGTGTTGATCAGTCTACTAATCTCGTATTCGATAACATCGGGTTCATCCAGGAGATCCAGCCGCTTCAGGTCCTTGAGGACGATGTCCAAGATCGTTTCGTCATCAGCTCGGAATATCTCGTCGTTCTCGAAGCAGGGAATCTCAACGGACAGCGGGCGGGTACCGTTGCCCATCAAAGAAGGATGAATGTTTCCGAATTCGTTGATGCGCGAGAAGACCACGTCTTTCTGCGGAAAGTAGACCCACTGGTCCTCGAAGAGCTTCTTCTTGCAGGCGATGTTGACGATGATCATGGCTCTGTAGCGCAGATTCGCGGCCGCATACTGCTCGGTCAGCCCGGCCCCCATCACGCGAACCAGAGTATCGACCGGAATGGTCGAGATAAGATATTCACATTCCACCTTCTCTCGCATTCCCCGGGATGAAACGTAGTCGACGGAAATGCTCCGATTCGGCGTCTCTATCCGCTCGAGCCTCGCGCCAAGCTCGATCCTGCCCCCGTACGAGAGGATATCGGCAGCCAGTCTCCTGGGGAACTTGTCCACGCCCTGCCTCGCATAAAGAAACCGCATCGGTTGCTGCGGATACATCCTGTCGATCAGTCTTTGCAGCCCACAGGCCTTCATGAGGCTCTTCTTCACAACGTCCCAGATGCTGACCGTGGTAATCCTCCTTCCAAGCGATCCCGAGCTGAGCCGGGCGGAATCAAGCCCCCAGACCTTCGTGGCGAACGACTCGAAATAGATGTGATAAAGGCGGCGACCGAATCTGTTGCCGACCCAGGTCTTGAAAGACTCCTCATCGACGGTTCTCTTGAGCATCCTTCTTGCCCTGAGCTTCAATCTGGCCTTCAGGAACGAGAAGAAGCACAGCGCCGCCGTGACGGGATCGAGCGAAAGGAAAAGGTCCCTTACGCCCAACGGGTACTTCACGTGCTTGCCTCGGAAGAATATCGAGGTCTTCTTTTCCACGACCGCCAGCTCTTCCCCGATGAGGTCCCTGATCATATCCAGATACCGTTCGTTGCCTTCCTTCGAACAGAAGAAGCCGTGGATGCCGTAATCGAAGTGGCAATCGCCCAGATGAACGCTTCGCGCCAGACCGCCCGGTTCGCTGTTTCGTTCTATCAGGGCTACGGAAATACCGTTTCGTGACAGTTGCCAGGCGGCCGAAAGGCCCGTGACTCCGGCCCCCAGCACAACCACCTTGGCAGACCCTGATACTCTCCGCATATGCAGCGCCCCTTTCACTGGAACTGCTTGCCGGTTTCGGCCCATGCGAAACCTTTTCAAGAAGCGGAGGGTTAGTAGCACACGGCAGGAAGATCGTCCATCCGACGAATGACTGATTTTCGCCTGGGACAAAAGGCCTGGAAGCGGCTAGGACATTTGACCTATGTCGGCTAGGACAAATGTCCTACGGGCTGCGTAAGATGTGCTGCGGGCATGCGTTGCGGGCACGGGGCTCATTGACGGCAGGCTACCTGGAAACGTCTATCGCCATGATCTCCTTGTTCGTGGTGGACACGAAAACCAGGTTGCCGCTCTTGGCTATGCCGTTGCCCACCGGGGCTCCGATCTCGTAGGTTCCCGCGACTGCACCCGAATCCCTCTTCACCTTGCGAAGGCAGCCCTCTTCCTCGCATGCATAAACGAAATCCCCGTCGACAACGGGAGCGCCCCTGCAGAATCCCCGCTCGCCGGTCGAGGCGCACTTCCACATCTCGGATCCGCTGTGCGCGTCGAAGGAGTAGAGGTCCCCGGCC
This sequence comes from uncultured Planctomycetota bacterium, assembly GCA_964389785.1. GTDB lineage: Bacteria > Planctomycetota > CAYMFW01 > CAYMFW01 > CAYMFW01 > CAYMFW01. Next base: position 392 of record CAYMFW010000338.1, on the reverse strand, counting down.
GCCAGGTAGATGGTTTCCCCTACGGCCGCCAGGGCGTCGAACGCCCAGCCCGTCGTGTGCCTCCGCCAGAGGATGTCATTCGTCGTAGGACTCATCGCGAAGAAGTCCTTCTCGGTCGTGGCGACGAGGATCCTTCCTCCCTCGCACTTCATGGTCAGTGGATACCCACGTTCAATGGAGTACTTCCACCTGTTGGTGCTTCCCGTTCTATCGTAGCAGACGATCTCGCCGGCGACGTTACAGAACAGCACGTCCCCTCCGCATGCCACCGCTGGCAGGTTGATTCGCGATTCGTACGGAACGGTCGCCACCCCTCTTATCAGTCCGTCTGCCGCCTTGAGAACGAACAGGCTGCCTCGGTACCAGGAAACGTAGACACGCTTGCCCAAGAC